>JAIMKT010000030.1:28961-45010 GCA_020692245.1 Microcoleus sp. GA_180221_E-2-1-MAG-45_12 | reverse complement strand
CTGTAATTACCTAAACTGAAGCTGTGGGCGATTTTTTCTACGTTGATTCGATCGTGTTTATTGACTCTTAGCTAAAATATCAAGCGATCGCCCCCGAAATCTCTCCTAATTCCTGCCCCGACAAATCCAACTCTGTTCACCCCTCCACCGCCTGCCCAATTTGTGCCAACACCTCTGTGGTTATCCTAGGGAACAGGGAAACCTTATTTTTCGGGGATTTTCACGATCCTAATCTAGAAACCAATTTTCAATTCTTAAATCCTCAAAAAGTTGAACAGAAGACCCCAAAAAGCTGGGATATGAACCCCGGCTTCTTAGGTTTGTTTCGTCTTGGTTAACAGCCTTCTGGTCCGCAGAAAGTGTGGGCATAAAGTACTTCTGCATTACAGATGTAGGCAATACCCGCATAATCGTTGAAATATTTCACTGCAACTTGATCTGCAATCTTCTCAGCTACATCCCGATTTTCGGTAAGTACCTCGAACTTGATATTGGACTCAGTATCAGAAACACTGGGTTGTCCCGATGAGCGCACGTTGCGACTGCCTTTACCGCCAGTTTCCACCACTGTATAACCAGTTGCTCCGGCTTCTTCGATGATCTTGGCAACTTTTTTCAGCAATAACTTTTCCGTGACAAGAACGAGCTTGATGGCTTGCTTAGCCATAGGATTTACCTCTCAATGTGTTTATTAAATTAGACTGTGTAGAAAAAACGTGGGCAATATTTCACTGCGATCGTGGCTATTGCTTTGGTCTGCCGGGCTAGGGGATTGCTGACAGACCACAACTTTTTGTAATCAGCCACCCAGAGCTTGGGCAATTCCGATAAACAGAGGGATACACAAGGCGATCGCAACTGGAGTGCCAACGGCTGTGGATGCACCAATGTAGGCAGAGGGATTAGCCGACGGGATCCCGGCGCGCAAGGTGGGTGGGCCTGAGATATCTGAACTGGAGGAAGCAATAACAGCAAGGATGACAACGCCACCAAGGCTAAATCCTGTGATGTAGTGGGCAATTAGACCAAGACCGAAGGCAATAAAACCATGCAGGATTGGGGCTAACATAGCATATACAGCGTACCACTGGGCGACCTTACGCAGCTCCGCAAGCCTTGCCCATGCTTCCATACCCATAATCAGCATTAGTACGGAAAGAAAGCCACGGAAGAGAGGATCATAGAAAGTCTTGTAAACGCTTTCTGGCTGGGTTAGCAGACCTAGAGCGAGACCGAGGAGCAGAGCAGTTAGGGCAGAACCTTGGAGACTTTCCTTGACGATCGGCCAGATTTTGACTCGATCGTCTCCGTTATTCTCTGGTTCACTGGGATACCCACCTCCAAGACCACCCGCCTCGTTAGTATAGGCTCCTACTGCCGCAGGCTGTTTGCTAATATAACTCTCATTTCTGAGCTGTTTGTTGCGTTTCTGCTTAGTGGTATAAATACTGGCTAAGACGATCGCAGTTACCAGGGCTGGAATATCCATGAAAGGATAGAGAGCAGCAGCCCAAGGCTCGTAGAACATACCTTGCTCTTCTAATAGTGTCAGGGCGGCGGCCATGGTCGAGCCACTAACAGCACCAAACAAGCCTGCGGTCGCCAGGGCATCTACAACTCTGATCTTGGGCAACTTTGCCAAGGTATAGCGCCCGATGAACACAATTAGAATTCCTAATGCTACAGCAAATAATGCAGGTATTAGCATCTCTACCAGATTGGAGTCACGGATCGCCTGTCCACCAGTCAGACCAACTTTCATCAGCAGCATGAAGACGATGAATTGATAGACCGGATCTGGAATTGTTAATTGGCTATTGAAGGCGGCAATAACAATGCCACCAATCAGAAAGCCAAGGGTCGGAGACTGTAACTGTGCTAGGAAGCGAGCCAAAAAATCGGACAAAAAATCCATCTTATAATTCCTCTTTAATCAATTAGGGTGCAGGAAAATTAGACAAACAGATAATCAGCGTATATAGCTAATTCTGGATGCCTAAGTGGGCAGCGATGTGATTCGCTAGAATATTGCATCTCTATTCCGGTGCGTTATGCCCTAGAAAATAGAACTTCGCTCCAGTGAATAAAGATGCTGTGTTAATATCGGTGGTGATTTTTATGTTTAGGGATGAACGGAGATCAATAGAAGACAAGACTTACCTGTATCAAGGTGATTAATCGCCTACCCTATTTGATCAGATTACATATTTGACAGATTTGTCTCTGCACAACTTGTTTTTCCCTGTGGTTAAGTCTATAGCAAAATCTTAAGAAAATATTCATGTAACAAAAACAACTTTCCAATCCTATCTATAAGCTTTGCCTATGCTTCCTGTCTTAATCATGACCCCAAGTAGAGGTAGTTTAGTTCTCTAGTTGGTAGCCTCGGAGATGAAAATGCAATGCAATCCATCAATAATCTGAGCTTAATCATGGTACTCACCAGCCTCCACCACGTTGGTAACTAGCCAAACTAGATAAAAAAAGTAGCGCCCATGAAACAGTTTCATCCCTCGATCGCCCCCGCCCTTAACCTGAAACGATCACTCTGGATCGGGTTGGGAGTCATTCTAGCCCTATATCCTCTCCCAGCTTTAGCAAACGCTGGATCCCTTCTGGTGTGGACAGGCTTTTTTCATTTGGTACTTGGCAACTTAATTTTGGGCTATGTTGAGGCAGAACTGCTATCACGGCTATTTCAAATTCCCCGGAGCCGATCGCTCATTATGCTAATTCTGGCTAATTATGCCTCTGCTTGGGCGGGGGTGTTCCTACTGGGAAATGGCTTATCTCGAAATTATGGCATTACGATCGAAAATGTGCAGCCTTGGTTAAGCATCTTTGTCATTCTTGCCTTTTTGCTTACACTACTAATCGAGTACCCCTTCTTTTGGATATTGCTGCGCCAACGCCAACAAGCAATTCTAACCGCCCTTAAAGCAACTATATTAATCCACGGCTTTAGCTACCTCTTACTTTTTGGCTCTTACTCTGCCAATAGTCAAACTACTCTCCTCACCCGACTTAACCTAGTGCCTGCCGCCCAGTTACAGCTAAGCAACGACTATACCCTACATTATCTTAGCCCTGATGAAACTCAAGCATTCCGCTCAGACCTAAACGGAGCGAATCCAAAGACCATGAACCGGGAAGAATTTAGAGCATTAGCTGCTAAACGGAATAGGAGCTATCGTGCTGTACCCAAGCTCGGTGCAACAACAGACTGGGACTTCCAGACTTATCCGTTTACCGGGGCTGGGATCTATGGAATCAACCGTACGACCCAAGCCCGTGCAAACTTTGCTTTGGAAACATTTTTTGTAAATTGGTCAATCAGGGATGCTACTCACCTGTCAGGGGATCTGCTGGTGTTTCAACTGGGACAGGATCAAATTTGTCTATTGCATCTTGAAATGCGACGTATTGCTCTGATTGCTAGGGGCAAGCATCCGGTGGTCACTAGGAGTTAGGGGACGATCGCCTCTGTGGAACTGTCTTCACACCATAGCTAATTTTGAGTTTTGGGTTAGCTTGCAGATGGATAGAGTCAGAAGATTAGGGCCTCCTCAAGTTAATTAGGCTCATGGCGCCTCCTTCTGGACTGGATACTACAACTTGATTAGTAGCAGCAATAAAATCAATACCTTCTGGCTCAAATCCTGCTGCTCGATCGCTCCGCACAACCTCCGGATTAAGAATTACGGTATCAAGCAGTTGAATCCTGGCTGGATCGGTAATGTCATGGATAGTCATAGCATCCGATCTCTCGATCGACACAAAAGCAAGAGTGCGACCGCCCATAACACCCACAGAAACTACCTCTGGCTCTGGTCCTTTACTATTGCAGCGTTGTGGTAATCCCAAGGCGATGACACTTTCCTCGATCGAGTTGCCACTGTCTCCCAGAAATGCTCCGGTTGCGGCATTAAAAACACTAATACTGCGGGAACCATGGGGACTCAGGGGGGTTCCTTGATAGGATTGGTTATTAACGCTTGTCAAGTTATCTTCATCGGCGGTGACAAAGTAGCGTCCATCTGGGGTCAGGGCAAGACCATCTGGCTCCCGGGCCGAGATAAACTCTTGTCGGAGCGATAGGTTGTAGCTGCTCGAACGACAGTTACCCATGCCAACCCGATCCCCGGTTAAACCAAAACCTCGCCGAATACCTAGGTCAAAGTTGCGGACTGAAAATGCACTTGCGGTGAGAGTGGAGGGCAGGGAAGACGGCATCTCAATCCGGGTGACGGCGTTATTTTCTTGCAGAGTGGCAATCACGAAGGAGCTATCTGCGGCGATCCGGACAGTTTCGGGCTGGGGATCTTTGGGGAAGAAAGGAATATTATCGGGTGGAATCGGAATTTCTACCTGAGTCATCCGGGCTGCACCGTTCCGTAAATCGATGATCGAAATGGTTCCGGGACGATTCTGAGGATTAGTCAAGTCTTCTTCGTTTTCCTCATCTTCATTGGCAACGGCGGCAAACTGACCGTTAGGAGCGATCGCTACGGAGTCTGGGCCCCGTCCTACTGTCACCTGCCCAATGGGTTCCATACTAGGTAAAGAAATTGCCACAACTTTTCCCGGTACCTCATCAAAGGTGGCCGAATTAGCCTCATCTATATCCCTTACACCCAGTAGCGCAAAGGTTCCATCTGGGCTGATGGCAACGCCTGTGAGGTCTCCAGCAGTCGAGCCTTCGGGCAGAAATTCTTTGGTTAATATCCAAGTTCCGCTGACGGTTAGAGTATCTTGACCGATCGCCACCAGAGTCGCTGTATCACCACCGACTACCACTGCGTATTGACCATTATCGGCGACATCCAACATTTCTGCTCCCGCCAAACCAGTTAAGGTGAAAGCAACTTCTCCCCGAATTGCCGCACTCTGGGCGATCGCCTGAGGGGTTCCCATGTTAAAAGGTAGCCCGGCTAGGATAAATAATAAAATCGATTTGCAGCCAATTTGTAGCTTAGGCTTGACGATCGAGGCTAATCTCTTCACACCAAAATGATTCCGATTCATTGTTTGTACTTATAGGAATTTAAGTTTACAAACTTGACTATAACAAGGCGTGTAGACCTCTTAGGTTAAGAAGAGAATAAGCAGTTAGTTCAATTAATACACATCGAGGAGTTTTGTCATAATGAAAATTGCTGAATTATTCTCGATCGTGATCCAAGATGGCAAAGTTTATGATATAGTAGTTATCTACGAAACAAACGAGGGCTTGTAGCTCAGTGGACTAGAGCACGTGGCTACGGACCACGGTGTCGGGGGTTCGAATCCCTCCTAGCCCGTTCTCGATTGATCAAAGAAATATCATCTCTATCAATCTAGGCGATTTATAATCATCATCCTAGGGGTTGGCAATGTCAGCCCTTTCTTTGTAAGCTAATCCTGCGAATAATTCTAAAATAACCCTGTAAGTAATCCTGCACAAAACATGCGAGAAGATTATCCCCAACTTACTCATCTTGATATCCAAGGACAAGCCCAGATGGTAGATGTGTCGGGGAAGCAAGCTACTAAACGTCAAGCTGTTGCAGTGGCGCAGGTTCGCATGTCTGCCGCTACTTTTGGGGCGATCGAAGCTGGGAATACTCCCAAGGGAGATGTACTTGCCACCGCCAGACTAGCGGGAATCATGGCTGCTAAACAAACTGCTAATCTGATTCCTCTCTGTCATCCCCTGCCAATTCATCAAGTAGAAGTCCAGATCACTCCTGCTGATCAACTTCCCGGCTACCAAATCCGCGCAACCGTGACAACAAAGGCAGAAACTGGGGTCGAAATGGAAGCCCTCACCGCCGCCTCGGTAGCTGCTCTCACCCTCTACGATATGGCAAAGGGTCTAGAAAAGTCGATCTCGATCGAATTCATTCATCTCTTGAGCAAGACGGGAGGCAAATCTGGAGACTATTTCCGTGAGAATTGCTGATTACTTATTGAGAGTTGCTACTGACGGCTTTTGCTAGATATTAATAGCTGTTGATTGCTACAATAAATTACTATTCTTAATTGGCTCTTAATCGACTTTGATGAAAAATAATTTACACCAACTCATGCAATTCTATGCAATTAATGGAGTCTATCCCGAATGAGTTTCTAGGCAAGTCTAAGCCACTCAAAGGAGAAATATCCTCAAGTCTTTCCCCCGCTAAGTGGAATATCTCATCCTTATCTATGAATGAATACTGCGCTCCAGAAATCCATCAGAGCAACATTTTGGTAGTAGATGATCATCCAGCAAATCTTAGCTTGTTGATGCAGATTTTGACGGGGCAGGGGTACAAAGTCCGGGTTTCTCCTAATGGCAACTTAGCACTTCGATCGATCCAGCTAATGCTCCCAGACTTGATTCTTCTTGATATTAATATGCCAGACATGGACGGCTATACTCTTTGTCAGCACCTGAAATCAGAGCCGCAAACCAAAGATATTCCCATCATTTTTATTAGTGCCTTGGGGGAAACTTGGGATAAGGTGCGGGGATTTACCCTAGGGGCTGTGGACTATATCACCAAACCTTTTGAGCCTGTAGAAGTCTTGGCAAGGATTCAACATCAACTACAATGGCAAGCATCTCAAGCTCACCTGAAACTTCAAAATAATCAGCTCCAGCTACTTTTATCCACCACTCAAGCCATCAACTCCGCCAAGGATGTGGACTCTGCCCTTGAAGCAATTTTGACCCAGATCTGCCAAAGTTTGGGCTGGGATCTCGGCGAGGCTTGGATTCCTGACCAAGAGGGAAATTATCTAGTGTGTAGCTCCGGTTGTTATATTGGCGACCATAGCCTAATGAGTTTTTACGATCGTACCAGACATTTGAAATTTACACCAAATACAGGTCTGGTAGGTAAGGCTTGGAGCAGTCAGCAACCCCAAGTGATTGAAGATTTATCGATGGTAGTGAGTGATGATGAATTTTTGTCCGTGAAACAGGCTTTAGATCAAGGTATTCAAGGTGTTGTGAGTATTCCCGTCATTTCTCAGCAGGAAGCGGTCACTGAGCAGTTCAACAAACTCACTGTAAGACCTAGCCGGAGTGTGATAGCAGTCTTAACTTTTTTTCGGAAAGAAACCTTGGTAATTCGGCTGGATTCCTTGCAGTTAATTATGACCATTGCTGATCAGCTAAGCTCATTTATTCAACGCAAACAAGCAGAAGATCAACTCCAGGAGCTAAATCTAGAACTCAAAAAACTGGCTAATTTGGATGGTTTAACCCAAGTTGCTAATCGGCGGCGGTTTGATGATTATTTTCTTCAGGAGTGGCGGCGATCGATGCGGGAGGAACAGTGGTTATCTTTGATTCTCTGTGATGTGGACTATTTCAAATTCTACAATGACCATTATGGACACCTTGCTGGGGATGATTGTTTGCAAAGAGTAGCCCAGACCATGAATGATCAGGTGCAAAGACCCGCAGACTTGGTAGCTCGCTACGGGGGTGAAGAATTTGTGTTGTTGCTGCCCAATACTCCTTCTAAGGGCGCTCAACAGGTGGCACTCAATCTCCAGAGCCGAATTCAATCCCTCCGTTTACCCCATGCTCAATCGAAAGTCAAACCCTACGTTACTATGAGTTTAGGGGTTGCTAGTGTAATTCCTAGGGCAAATTTATCACCAGAGGATTTGATCAGTGCTGCGGATCAGGCTCTCTACCAAGCAAAACATCAGGGGCGCGATCGAGTTGTGGTGAATTCTCTGCGGTGTAATTAGTGCCTTTCAAGATTAATAGTTGCTGTAATTATTAATCCCAAATTAATACCAATTATTAATAACGATTAATACTTCGTAGTCCTGATTCTCCTAAAAATATCCCCGTGTTCCAACTACCTATTTCCCAACGATTTTTACCAATTCTATTCCTGATCACCTTAGCTGGATGTGCCAACACTCCCAATGCTCAGGATTTGGAGCGTACCTTTGCTGCCGACCCAAACCTCGTTAATGGAGTTAGCTCCCCTAGTCCTACTCCCACGATCGACCGCCCCCCAAATTTCCCTCCAGAAATCCCGATCTATCCCCAAGCACAGTTACAAACCTCGGAGTCTCCTAACTCAAATCAAGCAGGGAATCAAGTTAGTAGCCCTAACACTCCAAATAATCTAAACAATCTAAACAATCAAACTATAATGACCCGTTGGGTTTCTGGGGATCCGAGTAATTTGATCCAGAGTTTTTATGAGCGGGAGTTGCGATCGAAGGGTTGGCAGATTCAACCGATTCAACCTTTGACGAACCCTGTGAATAACTCTACAAATAACTCCTCGAATAACTCCTCAAATAACTCCTCAAATAATTCTGCCATTGCTGACAACAATCTTGAGAACACCCTAATCGCCACGAAAGATGGGCTAAATTTGCGCCTAAAACTTCAACCACAAACAGCTAGCGGTACTGTATTTTCTCTAGAATATCGCCGTGGTCAAGAAAATCCCTTTATTAATCCATCTCCCAATATAGTTGGCAATCCAGCTACAAATCCAAATAATCCAAATAATCCAAATAATCTAGCCGCTAATTCTGCCTTACCAAATCTTCCCGGCGGCTCTCAAGCTAATGGCAGCAATAGCAACTCTAGCAATAATCCTAATAACTCCAATAACTCTACAAATTCTAATAGTGGCGCTCAAACTATTCCTGAGCAACTCCGGCAGGCAGTGGTGGAAGTGGTGAATTTGGGGGTGCTGACCAGTGGTGGTCAAGGGACAAAAATTGAGCTACAGCAGTTAGAACCAAATAAGCCTATTACAAAGCGAGAATATGCCCGGTGGCTAGTCGCTGTAAATAACCGGATTTATAGCAATGAATCTGGGCAGCAGGTGCGCTTGGCAACGAGTCCAGACCAGCCAGCTTTTAATGATATTGCGGCGACAGATGCAGATTTTGGGGCAATTCAAGGTTTGGCAGAGGCGGGGGTGATTCCTTCTCGGTTGAGTGGAGACCAGGGAGCTACTTTTAACCCAGAGGCGATCGTCACCAGAGAACAACTCATACTCTGGAAAGTCCCCCTTGATACTCGCCAATCTTTACCCACAACCTCGATCGAAGCAGTCCAACAAACTTGGGGGTTTCAGGACGCTGCCCGGATCGATCCCCTTGCCCTGAGAGCCGTGGTGGCAGATTTTCAGAATGGCAATTTGGCAAATATCCGGCGTGTGTTTGGTTTTACAACTCTGTTTCAACCCCAGAGACCTGTTAGTCGTGCTGAGGCGGTGGCGGCTCTATGGTACTTTGGCTCTCAAGGTCGGGGAATTTCTGCCAAGGATGCTCAACAAAATCTGGGTCGATCGACTAGTAATTAGGAAAATAATTAGGGCAATTAAGATAATTAAGATAGCTTTCCAGATTATTAATCCCTTAAGCCACTGCTGCATCCTAGTCTGGTCATAGGGACTAGATTCCTACACTCTAGCGATCCCCTTGGTGGTAAAATCTAGGGCAGGATTAGGAGCCTTGATGCCCTGAGACAATATAGAAAATATAATGAAGGCAAGTTACAGAGGGTAAAAAAAGTGATTAGAGTAGCAATTAATGGTTTTGGACGCATCGGCCGCAACTTTCTCCGGTGCTGGGCAGGACGCAAGGATAGTCTCATAGAAGTGGTGGGAATTAATGATACTTCAGACCCCAGAACTAATGCCCACCTACTAACCTACGACACCATGCTCGGCAAGTTTACAGGAGAAGTTAGTGCCGACGATGACACTATTACCGTCAATGGCAACGTAATCAAATGTGTGTCCGATCGTGATCCTCTAAAGTTACCTTGGGGTAGCTGGGATATTGATTTAATTATTGAATCTACTGGCGTATTTATTAGTAAAGAATTAGCTACTAAACATATTACTGCCGGAGCCAAGAAAGTCTTGATTACTGCTCCAGCTAAGGGTAGCGATGTCGGCACTTTTGTTTATGGTGTTAACCATCAAGATTACGATGACAAGGTAAATAATATTGTCAGTAATGCTAGTTGTACTACCAACTGTTTGGCTCCTGTGGCTAAGGTTCTCCATGAGCAGTTTGGGATCATCAAAGGCACGATGACCACTACCCACAGTTACACTGGCGACCAAAGACTTTTGGATGCTTCCCACCGGGATCTCCGTAGAGCCAGAGCCGCTGCTATGAATATCGTCCCCACCACCACTGGAGCAGCAAAGGCTGTAGGTCTAGTGTTACCGGAACTTAGTGGTAAACTCAATGGGATTGCTCTCCGGGTTCCTACTCCTAATGTGTCGGTAGTTGATCTGGTAGTCCAAGTCCAAAAAAGCACGATCGCTGAAGAAGTGAATCTTGCCCTCAAAGAAGCCGCTAATACTTATCTCAAGGGTGTTCTGGAATATAACGAACTAGAACTAGTCTCTTCTGACTATCGATCTAATGATGCTTCTTCGATCGTGGATGCTAATCTCACAATGGTTATGGGTGGTGACATGGTGAAGGTAGTTGCTTGGTATGACAATGAGTGGGGCTATTCCCAACGGGTTGTGGATCTCGCTGAACTCATGGCGCAAAAATGGTCTAAGTAAATTAAAAACCCATTAAATTTGGATGCCAGTATCAAGTATCAAGTATTAAATTAGATACAAGATAAATACAAAATAAATTTTCCCAAAGGCAGGTTTTTCTCAATAATTTCTAGATTAATTAATAAGTTAGTTAATAGATTAATTCATTAGTCGATCGAGATTCTAGAGATAACCTGTCTTTTTCTTAGGGAAATATTCTAAGTTTGTGAACAAAAGTTTGTGGGCAGATTTGTTGCCGAGAGAAATTCAATAAAATTCGATACAATTTAATAAGTCTCCTCAAGTCTAATTTGAGTTTAATCTAAGTCTAAATTTAGAGCTAATCAAAAATTTATGTTGGAATATATTACCTTACCAGAAGATGTCTTGCCCACCGTTGCTCCTTACTCCCATGCAGTCAGGGCGGGAGATTTTTTGTTTGTGACGGGACAATTATCTGAGGATCCAGCTACGGGAAAAGTGGTGGTGGGGTCGATCGAGGAGCAAACCATTCGCGTGATGGAAAACCTAAAATTAGTCCTTGAACATGCTGGAACTAGTTTCCAAAATGTGGTGATGGTGCGGATCTTCGTGACGGATTTTCGCTTTTTTGAAATTGTTAATAAAATCTATGCCAGTTATTTCTCTAGCGATCGCCTCCCCAGCCGCACCACCGTTGGTGTTATGGGTTTAGCAGGACTGGGAGATGTAGAAATTGATCTGATAGTTTACTGCGGCACTTAATACCCCCACATGCCGATATTGACTCACCCAATTGCCCAACAAAAAAGATCATGTTCACTCTAACTATTACAGATGAAACTTTTACAGGCAAAATCTTAAACACCATCTCCCTCAATTTTGAAAAAGAATTGGTAACTATCGAGCAAATTATCACCCAAAGAGTTACTAAAGAAGTCGAAGACTATAATGCCAATCTAAGCGAATATTTTAACGGATTAATAGTTCCTACCGATGCTGAAAAATCCTTAAATGGCTACAAAATTAAAGACAGAAAAGCGATCGATGCCGAGCGACAAGTCTATATTGCCCTAGATGCTTTCCAAAAAAATGGCTTTTTTGTTCTTGTAGATAATCGTCAAGCCGAAACACTCAAAGATGAAGTTTTGCTCAATGCTCAGACTCAGGTAAGTTTTATCAAATTAACACCACTTGTAGGCGGTTGAATATAGCTATATTATCAAGCTCAAAAATCAAAATAATCCTATTCTAAATATGGTAATTGATCCCAAAAATTTCTCAGATGAGGTCAAAGATTTTTTTGAAACTCTTGTTGCTGAAGTAGTTAAAGAACATGGTGATTATATTTATTCAATAAAGCTCAACCAATTTGAATCTTATCGATCGCTCAAAAAAAAGGACAATATATTCAAAAAGCAATTAGTTTTGTATGCTATGTATATTGTTCAACAATCGAAGTTTACATCTCAAAAGCCAGAAGAATTACGCAGTGCCATTGCTAATCATAATGTTGCGGAAAAATTGAGAACTGCTCTTTTACGTGGTAGCATTGGAGACACTTTTGAAGAATTGATGGATATGATAGATTTGGCTATCACCAAGCACCCTAATAATGTTTGCGTTTTAGAGTATTGGTTTCCGTTAGGTTGTGTTATCAAACAAGTAGAAAAAATTGCAAAAACAAGCGGTCTTACCTCCGAACAACAAGCACAACTCCAAAACCTCCTTATAATTGAAGGTAATGCAAAAGAAAAAGTTTCTTTAAAAATCAAAGAAATTCTCGCTCAGGTACAAGGCAAAAGTATTGGAGAAATTGAGCCAGTTTTGCTTGATGATGAAGACGAAATAGGTAAGCAAATCAATGCACAAATTGCTACTTTTGACCATGATAAAAAACTCGCCTACTATCAGTTTTTAGCTCTGTTGAAAAAATCTACCCAAGGCAAACCTCCGAGTAAATTTCATCCAGAAGTCACCAAAATAATCCAATCTATTGGTCAAGAACACTTTATCCAAACAATTAAACAATGGCTTGAAGATATTAAAAAAGTAAATCTAGTCATTGAACGCCACACTCAAATCTATACCAATACAGTTACAGGGCAAACTCAAAACTATAGCTACACTAGCCATAAGTACTTACAAGAAGATAACTTTAGTTTTATTAAAGGCTTGGTTTGGAGTGTTGAGCCATATAGCGATAAAGACCTGATGCAACTATTGGCAGAATTTGCTGAAAAATGTTACAAAAAAATACCCGGTAGGGGTCCCCTAGCTATGAGCATAGGTAATGCTTGTATCTATGTACTTTCTCGGCTAGGACTGGAAGGAGTGAGTTATTTATCTCGCTTAAAATTGCGGATCAGACAGGCAAACACTCAAACCTTGATCGAAAATTATATCCGTACTTCTGCCGAAGCCTTAGGTGTTACCCCTGCCGAAATTGAGGATATGGCTACCCCAAGTTTTGGTTTAGAAAATGGCAAATTAGAAGAAGATTTTGAGGGATATAAAGCTGTAATTAGTATAGAAAGCATTGGGAAAACAAAATTAGCATGGTTCAAACCCGATCGAACACCCATGAAGTCTGTGCCTTCCGTAGTCAGTACAAATCATAAAGACTCTTGGAAGCAACTCAAAAATGATCATACTGAAATCCAAAAAATGCTTACGGTGCAAAGAGATAGGTTAGACCGTTCTTTTATGCACGATCGTACTTGGACATGGGAAGCCTTTGATACCTATTATTTTTCCCATGGTTTGATGTCATTTTTGACTAAAAAATTAATTTGGATCTTTGAAATTGATCAAAAAAATATAGAAGTTTTTTACCTAAATAATCAATGGGTCAACCTCCAAGAACAGCCTATTGATACCAGCAAAATTAGCAAAGTAAAACTTTGGCATCCCGTTTTTTCTCAAATACAAGAAGTGATGGCTTGGCGGGAGTTTTTGGTAAGACATGAAATCCAACAACCGCTCAAACAAGCCTATAGGGAAATTTATTTGCTGACTGATGCGGAAGTAAATACTGTTAATTATAGTAATCGGATGGCAGCGCACATCTTAAAACAGCACCAATTCAATTCTTTGGTAAAAATTAGAGGTTGGAAATATAGTTTATTGGGAGCCTATGATAAAGGCTATGAGACTGAAACTGCGACAATCCAACTCCCTGATAATTACAAAGCTGAATTTTGGGTACAGGAAGTATCTGCTGATGGCGAATGGAATGATACAGGTATTTATAATTATGTTTCTACTGACCAAGTGCGTTTTTATAGAGATGATCTACAACTCAATATGATTGATGTGCCACCGTTACTTTTTTCGGAGGTAATGCGTGATGTCGATTTGTTTGTAGGTGTAGCGAGTGTGGGGAATGACCCCAATTGGCGTAATGGCGGTTTGCAAGACTATCGTAATTATTGGGAAAGTTACTCCTTTGGTGATTTGACGGAAATAGCTAAAACCCGGAAACAAGTGTTGGAAAGAATTATTCCCCGCCTCAAAATTGCAAAGCAATGTGAAATTACTGAGAAGTTTTTGGTAGTAAAAGGTAGCCTCCGTACTTATAAAATCCATATAGGCAGTGGGAATATTTTGATGGAGCCAAATGATCAATATTTGTGTATTGTGGCCGATCGAAAAGCTGAAGATTTAGGAAGTAAAGTGTTTTTACCTTTTGAGGGTGATGCAGTTTTGTCGATCGTCATTAGCAAAGCTCTACTTTTAGCAGATGATACTAACATCAAAGACCCAACTATTATTTCCCAAATTAATCGTTAATTATGTATTAATCATGGGGGTAGTCATGTATGGAAATGGTTATTTTGTTGCTTCAAACCTAACATTTTGTCAACAATAACATCCCATGGCATCACTACCCGTTTAAGTCAACAAGCCAAGTATCTAATTATTAAGTAAACTAGCGACTCTCTGCTCTGGGTCTTGGAAGAGAGGGGTGCTGAGGTATCTTTCACCAAAACTGGGTTGAATCATGACGATGAGTTTGCCAGCATTTTCGGGGCGTTGTCCAATCTTGATGGCTGCTCCTAGGGCTGCACCACTGGAAATCCCAGAGAGTAAACCTTCTTCCCGAGCCAACCGCCGACCATAGACGATCGCTTCCTCATCAGAAATAGCAATCACCTCATCAATCAATTCCCGTTTTAATACTTCAGGCACAAATCCTGCTCCAATACCTTGGATTTTGTGGGGGCCCGGCTTCCCACCAGAGAGGATAGGGCTGTTGGCAGGCTCCACCGCTACTACTTGAAAAGATGGTTTTCTTGCCTTCAATACCTCGGCGACTCCGGTAATCGTGCCACCAGTCCCCACGCCCGCTACCAGAAAATCAATGTTGCCCTCTGTGTCTGCCCACAACTCCTCAGCAGTAGTATCTCGATGAATTTGGGGGTTCGCTGGGTTGCTGAACTGTTGCAGCATATAAGCATGGGGGACAGTTTCCACAATTTCTTGCGCCCGGTTAATACAACCAGTCATCCCCAAAATTCCCGGTGTTAGTTCCAACTGCGCTCCAAAAGCCTGTAACATCGATCGACGCTCCATACTCATGGTATCCGGCATAGTGAGAATTAACTGATAACCCTTCGCCGCCGCCGTCATCGCTAGGGCAATCCCCGTATTTCCAGAGGTAGGCTCTACCAAAATAGTTTTCCCCGGAGCAATCAAGCCCTCCGCCTCCGCCACGGCGATCATATTTGCTCCAATCCGGTCTTTGACAGAAGCAGAAGGATTCATCCCCTCTAGTTTGACAACAATTTGAGCATGGCAACCCTCGGCTTGGGGAATGCGATTGAGTTGGACAAGGGGAGTACGCCCGATCAGTTCTGTAATGTTTTTAGCTATCCGCATAGTTTTTCCTTAACTTTTAGATGTAATACATGATATCTAGCTGCTTTCTAGAATCTCGTTTTTCCAACAAATCTTTAATAGAATATTTTCGTAACACCATATTTGCCGTAGCGTGGACTTCTTGCCAAATTTCACCAATAACCGCCATTTCTAGATTTGTGGGGCAGGAATCCTTTGCTTCCGGTTGGGAGTCGGCTCCTTCTAGGCAGGTAATCACGTCTAGCAGGGTGATCTGCCGGGGTTCCCTCGCTAAAATGTAACCCCCTTTGGCTCCCCGTTGACTTTTGACGATATTTCCTCGGCGCAGGGTGGCAAGAAGTTGTTCGAGGTAGCGATCGGGAATATCTTGAATGGCAGCAATTTGTCTAATTTGCAGGGTTTCCCCTACAGGATAGACAGCGGCAAGTTCAATCAAAGCAAGCAGGGCATAGGAAGTTTTACAGGATAATTCCATAGAAGAACCTAGAGTTAATATTAGATTCTATTATACTACGGTTGTCCCCTAGGGTTTAGCGGAAAAGTGACTCTAGGGCTAATTTGGCAGTGCCGTAGGCGGCGGCAGTGTGGTGGGATTTGGTGACGGGAATTTGTAGATGGCGATGGCGGATGGCTGTCCAAGTCGGGTTATGCGCCCCACCCCCGGCGGTGTAGACATGGTGGACGGGG
>JAIMKT010000030.1:28699-28837 GCA_020692245.1 Microcoleus sp. GA_180221_E-2-1-MAG-45_12 | reverse complement strand
GGTCGTTGGTGGGGAAGCGATCGCCCGGTTTCAGGAGAGGATAATAATCTAGGTTGCTGGGGATCATGGGGTTAATCTCTTGACTCAGCAGGGTTAATTCTTCATCAGTAAAATAGTGCCGCAGGACTGCTCCCCCGG
>JAIMKT010000030.1:0-28652 GCA_020692245.1 Microcoleus sp. GA_180221_E-2-1-MAG-45_12 | reverse complement strand
TAGATGCCATAGCCCACATCTTCCACAAAATTAGTGCTTAAGAGCTTGACTACCAGAGTAGAGCCAAGGGAAGTTACGGCTTCTCCGGGAGTTTTGGCACCACTGGCGAGGAAAGCAGCAATACTATCGGTAGTTCCGGCGCAGACTTGGCATTCGGGGGGGAAATGGAATCGATCGACTACTTGCTGACAAACCTTGCCTACTACCTGACCGGGAGCCAGAACTTGGGGTAAATGTCCTGTAAATTGCAACTCTGCTAGATAATCTAATAACCACTGGGGATAACGCAAATTCACCACGTCGTAGCCTAGCTTTAAAGCGTTGTGATAGTCACTAATTCCTATTTGTTGATGGAGGAGAAAACCTAACCAATCTGCTTGATGGAGGAGATAATAATTAGGAGAGTTGCCATAGTTTTCTAGGAGCCAAAGGAGTTTGGTCAAACTAGAAGTAGCACTTATTACTAAATGATTGGCTGGAGCTTTTAGGGAAATTTGTTTAACGAGTTCTTTAGCTCGATCGTCATTGTATAGCAGGGGAATTCCCATGATCGAGCCTTGCTGATCAGAGAACATTACTGTAGAAGAAGTGCCATCGATCGCAATCCGTGTCACCCTCTGCCGAGTTGATTTAGGAATTTTCTCTAAAATATCAAATAGGCTTTGTTGCCACACGCCGGGTAGATTGGCTAAACTTGCGGAGTTAATATTAGCAGGAAAAGACAAATCTGCTTCTGCCACAATCTCTAGTTGGCTGTTAATCACCACCGCCCTGACCCCAGAGGTGCCGAAATCAATCCCTAAAGCTAATGTCATAAATAAAAATTACTTATCTATCAATCAGTTATTAGTATGCTCTAGATTAGCTTTTAGCTCAACTTTTAGAGAAACAAGCAATGGACAAGACCCAAAATATCTATGGTTAAAATCTCGGCGGTAATTTGCACCCATAATCGCCAAGATTATCTAGTCCGGGCGATCGAGAGTCTCCTTGCTCAAGATTTTCCTGACTCCGAAATCATCTTAGTTGACAATGCCTCCACCGATGACACTGCCAATCTTGCTCAAAACTATACAAATCATCCACAATTCCGCTATATTTACGAACCTGTGTTAGGGTTATCCACCGCTAGAAATACGGGGGCAGTGGCAGCCCAAGGAGAAATTATTGCTTATTTAGATGATGATGCGGTGGCGAGTCCGGGGTGGTTACGGGTGTTAGCTACCGCATTTACTGAGGATCAAAAGTTGGCGATCGCAGGCGGCAAAGTCACCCTGATCTTCCCCCCTGATCAATATAATCAATCCCTGCCCTGGTGGATTTCTCCCAACCTAGCTGGCAATTTAGGTGCTTATGACCTCGGAGATGAAAAAGTGGATATTCACCAACCCGGACTCACGCCTAGGGGCTTAAACTATGGGATTCGCCGCCAGTTCTGGGTATCTATGGGAGGGTTTGCGGTTAGCCTCGGACGGAAGGGGAAAAATCTCCTCTCCAATGAAGAAGTCCATGCCACAGAAGTCGCTCTCCGACAGGGTTGGCGGGTTGCTTATTTACCAGAGGCGATCGTCGCCCATCAAGTTGTACCAGAGAGACTAAAGCCCCAATGGTTTCTGCATCGAGCTTGGTGGCAAGGCATCAGTGAATATCAATATCAACAGGTCACAATTACCCATACCCCGCAGGAACTAAAAGCTGCCGCCCAAAGAATGCTCCGGGGTTGCTACAAATCTCTAAAATATCTCCCCCAACCCTCCCTCAGCTTTGAAAACTTGGTTTATACCTACGGGCAGCTTGGCTATTTTAGTGCTGTAATTGCTGGTTTAGGAGGCAAAGATTGACTATGAAATTCCCTATAATTCCATGAATAACATCATCAATAAAATTCCTGTTTCGGTGTTGATTCCAGCAAAAAATGAAGAGGCAAATTTACCTGCTTGTTTGGCTAGTGTGGCGATCGCTGACCAGATATTTGTTGTGGATTCCCAGAGTAGCGATCGAACCCCAGCCATAGCTAAGGAATTAGGTGCAGAAGTTGTGCAGTTTTATTTTGATGGCAACTATCCCAAAAAGAAAAATTGGTCACTAGAAAATCTACCTTTTCGCCATGATTGGGTCTTAATTGTCGACTGTGATGAACGCATTACCCCAGAGCTTTGGCAAGAAATTAATCGAGTGATTCAGCAACCAGAATATACGGGTTATTATCTCAATCGGCGGGTGTTTTTCTTAGGAACTTGGATCCGCTACGGGGGAAAATATCCTGATTGGAATTTACGTTTGTTTCGCCATGAATACGGCAGGTATGAAAGTTTAGGCACAGAACATATTCCCAACACCGGAGACAATGAAGTCCATGAACATGTAGTGCTTAAGGGCAAGGTTGGTTATCTCAAACAAGATATGCTCCATGAAGATTTCCGGGATATTTATCACTGGCTAGAGCGTCATAATCGTTACTCCAACTGGGAAGCGCAGGTAAGATTAGATTTATTAACTGGCAAAGGGGATGAGGGATCGATCGGCTCTAGTTTCCTTGGGGATGCGGTGCAAAGAAAAAGATTTCTCAAGAAAATTTGGGTGAGATTGCCTTTTAAACCCCTCCTCAGATTTTTGTTATTTTATATTATCCAACTGGGTTTTCTTGATGGCAGGGCGGGTTATATTTACGGGCGGTTATTGAGTCAATACGAGTATCAAATTGGGGTCAAACTCTACGAGTTACAAAAATTTCAAGGGCAGTTAAATCTACGAAAATGAATAATTGTTAGGTTCAGTTATCTTTGAACATTTTTGAGTAAATGAAACTACTACTCAGTCACTACTTGTAAATATTGACTATCCAACAAAAAAGTACCCCGGTTAGGGAATAACACACTCCAATAGCCCCCCGGACGGCGATCGACAATTACCCCCTTTTCTCCCACTACTAAAGCCGTAGCTGGACGCAACATGGGCATCGAATCCGCAGTTTTTAGGTAATCTGGAAGATTAATTATTTTTACCGTCTTCCCCACAGCTAGATTTGGTTCCATAAATTTGCTCTATAAATTATCAGGACGCAAAGCCTTGCGCCCCTACAAAAATCTCTATTTGTATCAGATATTTAGTGTAATGGAATTAATCATTCCTAGAGGACACCTTAACATTATTCAACCAAAAACCACAGGAATTAACTAATTGTTTATCTTTATATCTGGGCAAAGTTTCTAGGACAAGATAGGTTTTCTCATTGCTATCAGCTAAATCTCGAAATAGCGAAAACTGCCAACTGGTAGCTTTAGTAAATTCCTGAGAATTCGTTGCTCCCATTAGCTCTCCCTGTTGATTAAATAACCGGAACCGAAAAGTTACACTTTGGCAAAAAGGATAATAGAAGTTGACATTCCCTGTAATTTTCACTGTTCCTTTGGGTGGCGATAGATAGAGAAAAGAGCGAGTCCAAGGTTTGCTTGTATCGGTGGGAAACACTGCTAAAGTATGGTTTGCTTTACTATCAGCAAAAACGGTTGTACTGTAGAGCCAGTCACTAATACTAATCCAAGGTAATTGACTGCCCGGGAGTTCAGGAATTTCTCCTTGTATGGCAGCTACAGTTTTAATAATATTTTTGAGAGAAGTAGGGCGAATCCGTTGATAAATTTTGACATTAGTATCACCTTGTAGCTGAAATTTTGTAGGTAACTCTTTGAAATCTTGAGTGATTAACCAGTTTTGAACAAAGGCATAAAAGGCAACTTTCACAACATCATATTCCGTAGGCGGCAACCATTCCCCATTGGCTGGAAAATTGGCAAAATCGCCTAAATATTCTCCCAAATTACTGGGCATAACTACATATTCAGCTTGAATTAATTGCTCTAGGGGATAATAATCTTGGGAATCTGCTTGGGGAAGACTGAGAACATTTAATATTTGCTGATCTCTTCCATAGAGAAATTTTTCTCCAGAATTAATTAAGCTGGGGCTGAGATGAAGCCTTTGATAACCGACTACATAAATTGGTTCTTGTTTGGTAGCGATCGACCTCAGATATCCAATCAGCCTGACTACTTCATCATAATCATCCCGGACGATCGGCGGAACTCCCAGCGCAAACCCAGACCGCAAATGTTGTTTACTATCACCAATATCTGTAAATCCCATAACTAAGTTAGCAGCCAAAAATGAAAGAATAATACTAACTAAGAAACTCCGCCATTTTTGATTGAATTGATACTCGATATTTGCCAGCAATAAAGTCATCCCAACTACTACAAAAGGAATGACATGCAGTAGATAGAAAATATTTCCATACCTGAGTTTAACTAGCCAAATACCGAGGGAAATAACTCCAGAGAAAATGACTATATTGACTTTTTTTTGCTGTTGATGGTTTAAGTAACTATTACCATAAATGCTGATAAATCCACTGATAGCTAATAACCAAGGAACAATTCCTAGCAGTTCTATGTAGTGCCTTGTGATAGTTAAAATCGGCAGACTCCAAGAACTATAGAGGTTATTATAATTAGTATCTAAGGCTTGATTTGTAAAAACTGGGGCTGTATTTTCTAGGGTGAATAAACAAGTAAAAATAATTGTATATGACTGAAATCCTTTGCTAATTACATTCCGGATTCCTCGCTGCCAACTTTTTCTGGATACCAAGGCAATATCAATTATCTGCTGGAGACCGATCGCCCCTAGCAAAGCAACTCCACCGTAGGCAAAATGACGGCGTAACATAACTGCCGCTGCGATCGACACCCCGATCATGGGTATTCGCCAATAACCTAGTAATTTGGGTAAATACTTAAAAAAAATCTGCTTGTAATTATTTAACGAGAACCTTAAAGATTTATCTAGAGAAAATTCTAGAGAAGGTTCTAGAAAGTTAAGGGGAATCGATCGATTAATTTCTTGAAAATAGAGTAAAGTTGCCAAGCCAATAAAAACCGCTCCACCAGTATCCGGGATTCCTAAGAATGTCGCCATCCAAGTTACAGGAGTCAACAAAGTTATTAAGGCTGCCATCCAAAAAAATCTTCTTTTTTGCCTCGTAACTATCTGGGCGGCTAAACAACCCATAACTAAGCTAAAAGGAAAAAGATAGACCAGAGATAGACCTATTTGATAAGCTAGACGAGATTTCCCAAATATTAATAAAAAAGGAACTAAAGGAATTGTATAAAGTTGGTTACGATCGCCTACCAAAGAATCTTGAACTATCTGCCATGCCGCCAGAGGTGAGTTTTCCCAAGCTGTTGCTATTTCCAAAGTCCGGTTATACCAATCAATCCACCAATGAAAATTATGCTCTAGGTTGGTATAAGTTAAGGTGATCAGGACTGTCGCTGAGGCTAATAAGAACCCAAGCCATAAATTTAAAACATTTTTCGTGAAAATACTCGTAAAGAGACTTGTAAATATATTTATAAAGCTACTGGTGTTTAAGGAGCGTGACTTAGGCATCAAAAATACGAATTAAGATAATTCTGCAAATAATTTATTAAATAATTTAGCAAACAATTTACCAAAATTTATCAAATATTAGCATTCCTCCGGTTTCAATACCCAACTGGGAGCGTTCGCACTATCTACCGCATTAATTTGTGCTTCTAAATCTTCTGTGAGTTTTTGGGTGGCACTTTTGGGGGAATATTTTGCGTACTCAGCCACAGAGATCGGGCTGCCAATACATACCTGAAATGCTCCCCGCCAACGGGGATAGGCTTGGCTGTAGCGGATACTCACAGGCAAAATTTTTGTTTCTAGCTTGGGGTTCGTATTCTCTACTTGCAAGGCAATTCTGGCTAAACCGGGCTTGATGGGATTGACTTTTTGATGGCGAAAAATGTTTCCTTCCGGAAAAATCACGAGCATTTGCGCTTGCTTCAATAGTTCTATGCAATACCGAAATAGTGTGCTTCCGGGATTTTTGGTATCTACCGGAAAACCGCCCATCCGACTGATGAACCAGCCTTGGATTCCTTGCATTTCGTCGATCGAGACCATGTAGCGAGGATCTCGACCTGTGGCAATTCTACCGATGGCGTAGGGAACTACAAGGGCATCCCACCGGGAGCGATGGGTCGGCGCAATAATGACGGCTCCAGTTTTCGGAATATTTTCTGTCCCAATGACATTTAGTTCTCGAAAGAAGAAAGGCATCAGGAAGTGGTAGCCAAGGAAATAAAGAATAGGGGCTAACCAAGCAGAAACGCCAGAATTTGCTAGGTCTTTTGCTGGGTCAGTTTTTTGGGGAGAGTTGCTCGATCGAGGAGAAGTCATAGAGGAAATCATAAATTAATTGGGGTGACTACAGGATTTTTGGGACATTTCTAGAATAGGAGATTGCTTTGAGATGACCAGTGCCAAACAGGACAGTTTTCCTATTGTCTATTGACCACACCTATAGCTGAGAGGGAAATCCTTGCTTCCTGAACACTGCCCCTAAGATGACTTGGCTAGATGATTGATAAGATAGATGGGGGATACGATCGAAGTCTAGAAAGCCTTGCTATAGATACACAGAGACCTCTACCCCCCAAAGGATAGTACGGTTATCTTCACGGTTTATCCCTAGTCATAGATACGGTATTTGTCCAAAATAGTAATAGAAATGTAGCGAGCTAAAAATTGTCAAGTTTGGATGAGCAGATTTAAGTTGTGCAAATTTAGACTGTTAAATTCAATCAGATTTAGGCAAGTTTAGCAACTTTACCCCTGAGAAAAGCGTCTATTGTCTAAGTCTCTGAAGTTAGATGAGTCAAGCTAATTTACCCTAGATAGCTTAAATTAGTTGCCGATTTATCTAGAGCTTATTTCTCTCTGTAGTCACCACCTAGCTTAACTTTGCAACGATTTCCCTAAGTCTTATCTAGGTTTTATTCAAGAGTTTTTTCTAGGTTGCCTACAGTGGATTACCAATTTCTCCCTACTGATAGTTTAAGGAGCCAATTACCAACAATGACTACTACAACAGTTACCCAAGCAGTTACCGAAAATGTTACTAAGGCAGTTACAAAAACAGTAACTAAAGCCGCTGCGAAAAAAACCGCCAGACCCGTATTTTCGGCAGATATGGTGCGTACTTATCTACAAGAAATTGGTCGTGTACCTTTACTATCGGCAGCAGATGAAGTCCACTATGGTCAACTTATCCAAGAGATGATGCGATCGATCGAAGCAAAAGAAGCTCTAGAACAAAAGCTCGATCGTCCCCCGACTCTGGCTGAATGGGCTGCCCATCTCGATTACGAAGAAGCTAAACTACAAAAAATTCTTCAGCAAGGGAACTATGCCAAACAAAAAATGATTGCGGCTAACCTGCGACTGGTGGTAGCGATCGCCAAAAAATATCAAAAGCGGCAGATGGAGTTTCTGGACTTGATCCAAGAAGGAACTCTAGGTCTGGAAAGAGGTGTGGAAAAATTTGATCCGAATCGGGGTTATAAATTTTCTACCTACGCTTACTGGTGGATTCGTCAAGCCATCACGAGAGCGATCGCCCAACAATCCCGCACCATCCGCTTACCTATTCACATCACCGAAAAGCTGAATAAAATTAAAAAGGTGCAGCGAGAACTCTCCCAAAAGCTAGGCAGGAACGCAACCCAAGCTGAAATTGCCCAAGCTCTAGACTTGGAACCAGCCCAAATCCGTGAGTACCTAGTCATGGCAAGGCATCCTGTCTCCCTAGACACCAAAGTCGGCGATAACCAAGATACAGAACTATCAGAGTTATTAGAAGATGAAGGAGCCAATCCTCTCAACTTTGCTACCCACGAATCTTTGCGGGATGACCTCGGCAATCTCATTGCCAACCTCTCTCCCCAACAGCAACAGGTAATTACTCTCCGGTTTGGTCTAGAAGATGGGAACGAGCTATCTTTGGCAAAGGTTGGGGAACGCTTGAATATCAGTCGAGAACGAGTCCGGCAGCTAGAGCATCAAGCTCTGAGTCAACTCCGTCGCCAACATCACCAAGTCCAAGAGTATATTGCTAGCTAGCTTGATTAGTTTGATTAGCTTGTCTAACTAGTTGATCTGGATGATTTATTTGGATAGGTTGTTTAAATAATCATCTGGAATAATCACTTGGTTAGCTAGGTTGGAGCGATTGCTGGGGCAGAGTGACGGTTTGGGGATAAAAATAGATTTATGTACGAAGAAACTTTTAGCTCAGATTACTAATCAAATTTCTACTTGGTAATTGTACCAAAACTCTGTACTTATTTTTCTCTAAAAGAAAATATTTTTTTCCGAAATCCATCACTGAATCAATGAAGTTTTCTATTGGCTGCGATCGCAATTTACTCTAGTAGTCTTACTTCTGGGTTTATGAGGCATGAATTTTAAACTTACATTAAGTTCCTCAAAATACAGAGGCAAAGATAAAAGTAATTTGCTATTCTAGTTAATAGAAATAACCTATAAATATTCTAAAAATGTTCTAAAAATCATTAAAGAAATATTTGTGGCAATGTTCTTCCGGTGGGCAGTGAGACGAGTGATATTGATTTGGGGGTGAAGCAGATGATGAAGAATATGATTGTCAATGCAGGGATGAGTATCGGCGCAAACATCAGCGCAAATATTAGCGAAAGTGTAGGGAAGCTATCTAGCCTATCTTTTGGCTCATCCGGTGGAATGATTGTAAAGGGACAAGTGGCGATCGTAGCGTTGATTCTATCCTTGGGCATTACCTCTGCTAGCACCTCGCTCAAATCCCTCGCCACAGAAATTCCAGAAATAACGGGTAGTAGTCTTGCTGATACCGCTCTTGTCACCTCAACCCCAACAGCCAATGTCACCTCATCCCCATCTGTAGCCCCCGACCTTGCAACGGGCAATATTACACTCCCTGCCAGTGGAACCTATCTTTATGGGCAGGCTCCTATAGCTGGACAGTTGGGGCAGGAATACATGGTTTTTGAAGTTTTGCAAGGGCGAGTAGTCGGAGCTTTGTATATGCCAAGTTCTGAGTTTAGCTGCTTTCAAGGCACTCTCAACAATAATCAAATGAATGTCACCGTAGCTAATAGTTACGACAACAGTGCTTTCATTCACCAGATCGCTCAAGGGGAACAGGATCAGCGTTTAGCTGCCGCTGGAGGTCGGAACTTGCTCAATGAAATCAATTCCCTGACCTATCCCCACGAGGTAGAACTAGAAAACTACCATCGGATTAGTGATGTTAGTGCCAATGACCAACGCTTGTTAGCAACTTGTCAGGCAAGATACCAATAATTTGTCTAGAATTTGGTATTAACTTGATCATAACTTGGGGAGATCGATCGAGACGGCTAAAATTCAAGCATCTCTGACTCCCCCCTAGAGCCTCGATTATGCTTGAGAGAGATACAACGTTAGATACAAAGAACAAAATAAATAAAAATCTTAACAACTCTTAGATAGAATCTATTGATGGCGTTTTATTCAAATCCAGACAAATGAAGTATTTTTAGCTAAGTAGTTCTACTATAGAATTTACCAATAAAAACCAAGTCTCGACTGGCTTTATTTAAGTTATTAGTTGAGAATCTATGTTATTAATTTAGGGTAGCCTTAAAGATACTCAATTAGAGGAAAAATCTGATTAGAATAGTCATCAGGTGTAAGTTAGGAAAGGAGTACCATCTTGATTAGTCCAGAAAGTTTATTACAAATAGCCAAGGGTCACAGTGTTACAGAAGGAGAGTTGGAAGTCCTGGGGGCGATCGTCATCTCTGGGGAAACTATCACTGATGTCGCTACCCGATTGAAGCTCCAGCCAGAGGCAGTCCGTAAACGCTTGGGAGAGGTTTATCGCAAGTTTGGGATTTTGGGCAAAGGGCCAGGGAAGTTGGCTAAACTCCAACAACTGTTGATGAATAACCCCGTCTCCAACTCTAAGATTAGGAAAACCTCAGCTAGAAAGTATACCTCTAGAAATATTACCAGTGCTGCAACTCCTCGGAGCTATGGTGAACAGGGATCAAGACTAAATGCTGATAACCTGCAATTTCGGAGTATTGCTGATTTTACTAAGGGAGAAGGAATTAGTGGTGATACCCTAATTAGCGATTTAGAAGGTTATGTAGGGTGTACTCCGGATTGGGATTCTGCACCCGATGTAGAACCTTTCTACGGCAGACAAACGGAGTTGGAGCAGCTAAAAGGATGGATTGCCGATGAGGATCGCAGTCGTCGCAGTCGTCTAATTGTCCTCTATGGCATGGGTGGCATTGGTAAGACTTTCCTCTCAGTCAAGGCGGGTAAGCAACTAGAGAAAGACTTTGATGCGGTGGTCTGGCGATCGATCAAACAAACCCCCAGCTTAACCAAGTTAATTGCCAGTATTGAAGATGTTATTAATCCCGGTTATATTTCTGCTGCCAAACTCAGTGTTGAGGACAGTATTACTAAATTAATCAATTCTCTGAAAGATCGCCGTTGTCTCATTATTCTCGATGACTTGGAAGCGATCTTTGATCCCAACAATGTCGCTGGTCGCTACCTGCCAGAGTTTGAAGCTTACTCTGAGTTAATCCAGAGAATTGCTACTGAAAACCATGAAAGCTCTGTCCTCATAGTCAGCCGTGAGAAAGTCGCTGATATTGCGGAGCTAGAAGGAAATAAGGTGCATACTTTGCAGATATCTGGTTCTGAAGAGATTGCTCAGCAACTTGTAGAGAATCAAGGCTTGAAATACGATGCCGCTTGGCAAGAGATCGCCACAAATTATGGTGGTAACCCCTTGGCACTAAAAATCATGATTACCATGATCCAAGATTTATATGGTGGTCAAGCAGAAGATTTTCTCGGAAATGACCGAACGACTACTTCTTTTTTCACTTTCCATGGCTTGCTTGATGATCAGTTTAATCGCCTATCTCTCAAAGAAAAGGAATTAATGTTTGTCCTCACAATTCTCCAGAAAGCCAGTATTGCTCAAATCTTTAATGATGA
The DNA here is from genome assembly GCA_020692245.1 of Microcoleus sp. GA_180221_E-2-1-MAG-45_12. GTDB lineage: Bacteria > Cyanobacteriota > Cyanobacteriia > Cyanobacteriales > JAAUUE01 > JAAUUE01. The sequence goes on along the minus strand of JAIMKT010000030.1, from coordinate 17,717 downwards.
TTGGTTAGATTTATCCCAGTCTGACTTGATTGAATATATGAGTTCTCTAAGACGGCGATCGCTCCTTGAGAGAGATGGTTCAGAGTTTAGCCTCCAGCCTATGGTATGGCGACATACAGTAGAGAAATTTATTAATGAAGTTGAGAACGAAATGATCAACTTTATTGAAAGTGAAGGGCGAAGTCTCGACGAGATAGAAACTCTCAACTCCTATCCTTGGCAACAAGAGGAAGAAGATAATCAACGCCTTTTATCATTAATTCAGCGCCATTTCCGAGCAAAACCTGCGGGTCAACGAATATTAGGTGAGACGCTGCACATCCTAGAGGAGAAGTATCCAGAGGAGAGTGACTACGCCATTGAGAATCTGAAACCTCTTGTAGAGTTAGCCAGAGTTTAGTTAAAGATCAAGTCTAGACGTTGTTGGGCTTCTTTGAGGGCTGTGGTGGGAGTGGCTTTGTTGAGGAGGACAGATTCGATCGCCCGCCCTAAACTATCGGAAACTCGACTGTAGCCAGAAAAAATTGGTCTCGATCGACCCACTGCCGCCTGATCTAGGAATACTTTCACTGCTGGTTGCTGGGCGACAAACTCCAAATAGCGAGGCTCTTCCCTCGATCGGAGATTGACGGGTAAATATCCAGTCCCCAGCGCCCACTCTGTCTGGAACTCCTTACTTAATACATATTCCACAAAAACTTCCGCCGCCGCTTGTCGTTGGGGGTTTGTTTTCATGACAAATAAATTTTCGCCTCCCGTAGAAGTTGCCGCCTTTTCTCCAGAGGGAATCGCCATCACCCCAAAATCCACCTTTGTTCCCTGAAGCTGCCCCAGAGTCCAAGGGCCCGTAATTTGCATCGCCACTTTCCCCGCTAAAAACCCGTCTAGCTCAAAACCCCGTTCTGGAGCCGACAACACCGCCGAACCGTCTTTTAATAGCTCTTGCCAAAATTCCAAGGCAGCGATCGCCCCCGGATTATCAACCCGGATATCTTTTGCTGTAGCTTGATTTCCTGTAGTTAAATCACCGCCCCCGCTCCACATAAACGGCAGCCATGTAAACACCGTCCATTCACCCTTCCCTAGGGGTAATAAAATTCCCTTCTGCCCCGGCTTGGTGAGCTTTTGGGCTGTGGCTCGTAATTCTGCCCAAGTTTTGGGTAAATCGGTGATCCCTGCTGCGGCAAACAAACTAGGACGGTAAAATAAACCTACATTATTTGTGCCAAAAGGGACTGACCAGATTTTGCCTTGGTAGGTCATGGATTCCCGCAAAGCTGGGTCTAGGTATTGGGTCTGGGGAGATCGCTGCAAAAGTTCGTCTAGGGGAACGATGCCGCCGAGATCAACTAACTGCCCCGTAAGCATAGGCGCGCCCCATAGCAAATCTGGAGGAACATTACCGACGATCGCTGCCAGAATCTTCGGGGTTTGTTGGTCTGCCTGCCCGACGTAGAGGGATTCTACTTGAATCTGGGGATGGGTTTGATTAAATTTATCTACCAAAACTTGCAAAACGTCTCGGTTGGGGGGAGGATTTACGCCGTGCCACAGGGTGAGATGGGTAATTTCTGGGTTAGCAGCCGGAAAGTTGCTTTGACAGCCAGCCATAAAAAAAGTAGTAGTTAGGGCAAGGCAAAGAGCGATCGCTAATCCTAGCTGCCTAGAGATTTTTGATAATATTTTTGATAATGTTGGCTGCATAAATTTTCTTAAAATAAAAATAAGCATAAAAACTAGAACTACTTACCAATACAAAAACGGCTGAAGATGCGATCAAGGACTGATTCGGTAACTTCTTCCCCAGTGACTTCGCCAAGGGACTGGATGGCAGCCCGGAGGTCGATCGTCCAAAAATCTAGGGGTAACTGAGAGGTAATGGTTTCTTGAACTTGGGCAAGGGCAGTATTAGCAGCAGTGAGGGCAGCAGCTTGCCGTTGATTGATAGCGATCTCAAGGTTTGCGGTAGTGAAATTTTGTCCTTGGACGGTGGCAAGAATAGCGGTTTCGAGGGTATCTATGCCTTCATTTTTGGCTGCTGCCATAGGGACAACCTGCCGGGGAGGAAAGTCCCAAGTTTGGGGAATTACAGGCTTAGGATTGAGATCAATTTTATTAATTACTAACAGGAAAGGGCGGGTTTGAATTTGGTGGTAAATCTCTTGGTCGGCACCTGTCCAACCTTGGGCAGCATCGATAGTTAATAAAACCAGATCAGCATTTTGGGCAGCTTGGTGCGATCGCTCTACCCCGATCTGCTCTACTTGGTCTGAGGTTTCCCGAATCCCCGCCGTATCCAAAACTTGCACCGGAATTCCCCCCACCACTAGCTGCGACTCCACCACATCCCTAGTTGTCCCCGGTAAGGGCGTGACAATGGCTCGATCGCTCCGGCTCCACGCATTCAACAGGCTCGACTTACCCACATTGGGGCGACCCACGATCGCAATCTTGATCCCCTGTCGGAGTAGCTCCCCTCGATCGGCGGTATTAAGAATCTGTTGTAATTCTTGGGTAATATGGGTCAAAGTTGCCTTCACAGCCCTTTCATCCAAGGGCGGCAGATCTTCTTCAAAATCAATGCGAGCCTCAATTTCTGCCAATAAATCCAAACATTGCTCCCGTAACTGGCGGAGGGGATGGGCAAGTTTTCCCTGTAATCCCATCAGGGCGGCTTGGGCAGCTTGGGGAGATTTTGCCCCCACCAAATCCTGAATACTTTCGGCTTGAGTGAGATCCAGTCGTCCATTCAGAAAGGCTCGGAGGGTAAATTCTCCCGGTTGCGCCAGCTTTGCTCCCTGCTCAAGACAGAGTTGAAGGACTTGTTGGACGGGAATTATGCCCCCATGACAATGGAACTCCACCACATCTTCTCTGGTGTACGATCGAGGAGCTAGCATAATTAATAACAAAGCCTCATCTACTACTTGATGGGTGTGGGGATGGCGGACATAGCCGTAGAGAATCCTGTGGCTTTCCCAAGGTTGCTGTCCCGGAGCATGGAAGATAATCTGAGCGATCGCCAAAGCTGTATCTCCCGAAAGCCGAACAATACCAACACTGCCCTGAGCCGGGACTACTGCCGTAGCGATCGCCGCAATGGTTCCTTGGTGCATAATAATTTAAGCCTAACTTTCCCGGAAAACTATATTTATTGGCAGAACTAGGTATTTTGTCTCTCGATGTTTGTATCTTAGTGATAGTTGATCAAATTAATTTGAATTCTGCTGGTATCATATTATGGAGTTTTGGTGTGTAGCCAAGATCAAGAGTAACAAAATTAAGAATATTAAGGTCAAGGATCCCCCGATCACCAGCCCCAAAATCAAAAGTACCAAGCTCAAAAACCACCAAATTCAAAAACCACCAAACACCGATAGATAATTGAACCCCCCTAGATTTTTCTAAAAATTTTTCCTACAAATAAAGTCAGCACATCCTAAACTTGGCAAGAGGTACAGTAATGAGTGAACTCAGTAAAGAAGAAATGCGCGATCGATTGGGTAATATTGACCAGATTCGTGACATTATCATCGGGTCACAACTGAGAGAATTTAATGCTCGGTTCAGCAAGATCGAAACCGACATCGCTCTACTGGAACAAGAAATGCGCGATCGAGTAGAAGAAGTCCGCATTACCCTATTAGGGGAAATTAAATTTGCCATCGAAGCCCTCGATAAAAAAGTCAAGGCATCTATTGTCAGTACCCAAGAGGAGCAGCTAGAAATCCGGCAGCAGCTCGATCGAAGTAATAAAAAGTTTTCCATCAGTATCGAAAACCTAGATAAAGATATTGACACCCAAACAGATTCTATTCGTAGTCAAATGACCCAGAGTGTCGGCAAACTCCAAGAAGATGTTCACATCCTCAGAACCCAAATTTTTGAACAGTTAGACCTCCGCTTTGCCACCCTGTCTGGGGTGAAGGTTTCCCGTGACGACATGGCAGAACTTTTGTTTGAATTGGGAATGCGTCTGAAGGGGACAGAATTTGTACCGAAGCTCAAGCAAGCTGCGGAAGATAGTGTAGATACAGATGTCCGGCTGATTGAGTCTCCCTTTGATGATTCTAGTTCCTAGCCGTTTTGATAATAGCCTTTAGTCCAGATGCTTTAATACTTACCAAGGTTGAGATATTGCAAATATTTGGGGTGAGATCAGTATCATAGAGAGTGAAGCGGCAAAAAAATCAGGGCTTGATCAAAACTTGTATTTGATGATTATACTTGCACCTAATTTGACATTGATTTCAACTCTATTTAACATCGATTTAGATTCGATCCCCACGGTGGAGCAATGGAAAACCAGCCGAAACAGCCTCACAATTCCCAGAATAAGCCCCCGGCAAGTCATGTATTAGAAGATTTGCTGGGTTTATTGGCAGACTTACATTCCGCAACAACAGAGGATGAATGTAGCTCATCAACCACCAACCATCAAAAATCAGATTCCCTAGACTCGGCGGATAACTATTCTAACTACGATGCCTTTAGTGCTGATGCTGTCGATCGCAATTCCCCTCCACCCAGTTCTAAGATTATTGCCGCCCATCGCCAAGCCCTCCTCCGCAGCATTTCCCAACCCGTTCCGCATTCCAAATCATCTTCTAAATCATCTCCCCCATCTCATCCAAATTCTCGTCCAAATTCTCATGTCAAGTCTGGGGAAAAGCCAGCTTCTCCAGTAGTGTCAACCGATAGTTCGAGGCACAATGGTCGTCATAGTCAAAATGGTCAAAATGGCAGTAACCAAAATGGTTTCAAGGCTCAGAGTAATGGAAATAATCAAAATGGTAGCCATAGCCAAAATGGACAGACCCCCAAGGCTCAAACTGTCTCAAGTTCTGAAGCTACTCATGTAAAGGTTGATTTTGTAGCTAGTCCAGAGCCTCCCTCGATCGAAGTGGTGACTCCAGAGATTAGCCTAGAAAACCAACTAATAGTTGATCTAGTTAATAATTTGGAGTTTAGTTCAGAAATTAACCCAGCAAATAGCTCAAATATAAATTTAGGCTCTGGTCAAGAAATTAATCAGAAAAGTGAAACTGTAGTTAATCCAGATGTTAATTTAGAAGTTAATCTAGAAAATAGTTTAGGTACTAATCCAGAAGTTAGCCTAGCGAATAATCTAGAAACTAATCCAGAAGTCAATTCAGAAAATAATTTAGAAGCTACTCCAGATGTTGATTCAGATCGTAATCCAGAAGTTAGCCTAGAAAATAATCTAGAAGCTACTCCATCTCTTGATTTAAAAGCTAATCCAGAAGTTAATCCAGAAAATAATCTAGAGTCTAATTCAAATGTTGATTCAGCTCGTAATTTAGATGTTAATTCAGAAGCTAATTCAAAAGATAATCTAGAGGCTAATTCTATTCACGATCGAGTTAATAACTCTCCAGATAATTTGACCTCTGATTCTACTCATCAACCCGTTATTTCAGAACCGAAAGCCCCCAAAATTACAGGAAAATCCTCGGCGGAATCGGCTCGTCCCATACCTAGATATTCAGCTCCAAATAAAATGGGCGCAACGGTAGATAGTTTAGGCTTTCTCATTGATTTAGTCTTAACCTCCGCACCGTCTCCCACAGATCAACCAGCCGAGATCGTAACTGATAGTGTCGATATTTCTGAAGATGTTAGAGAGCAACCTCTAGGAAAAATTAAAACTCCAGATTTAGATTTAGTTCCAGATTTGCCTCTAAATTTACCTAAAAATCCAGCAGAATCAGTGGCTTCAGAAATTTCCGAAAGAGTATCACCAGATCGGACTGGGGCCTCAGAAACCCTAGACACTCTCAAAACAGCAGAACTATCCTTGTCAGCCTTATCTCAACTTTTAGCTGATAACCCAGAAACCCTCTCGATCGATCCCTTCTCAAATTCCCTAGATCATCACACTCCAGTTACTTTTACTCCAGAAGAGCTTGAGGAAGACCCCCTAGATATTTTGCAAAGGCTGCTAGTTAATCCTGATGTTTATGATGCTCAGAAATTACTCCAGAGCTTAGAAGTTAGCCTCAAAAAATTGGAGAGTCAGATCTATGAACCAGAAAAGTTAATAGATCTCTTGCTGCCAACGATCGCGAATTTATTAAGCATGAAAATATCGCAATCTAAAGAAGAGGTAGTAGATGCGATTACCCCCATTATTGATGAAGTAATTCAACACCGGATTCAACAGGATCGGGTTGCCATGAGTGGAGCGATCGCCCCGATTATTTCGGAAGCTATTTCTCGACAGATTACCGATTCTCCCGAAGAAATTGCGGCGGCGATCGGCCCAACCATGGGTAAGGCTATCCAAGAACAAATCCGGCTGGAAAAAGATTCGATGGTAGATGCTTTGTACCCCATTATTGGTAGCACTATTAGCAAATACATGGGAGAGGCGATCGCTAATATTAATAAACAAGTAGAAACTAATTTTAGTGCCAAGGGATTAAAACGCAAAGTGCAAGCGAAAATTCAAGGGGTTTCTGAGGCAGAATTGATTTTCCGGGAGGCGATGCCTTTTACAGTTTTGGCAGCTTTTTTAATTCATAAAAGTTCTGGGTTATTAATTGCCGATGCTCAACACCCCGACCAACAACAGTTAGAGTCAGATATGATTGCGGGAATGTTAACAGCTATTCGCAGCTTTGCTAATGATTGTATGGCGGAGGCAAACTCTTCTACGGAGTTGAACCAAATTGATTATAGTGATTCTAAAATAATTTTGGAAGTCGCTGGTTATTGCTATTTGGCTCTGGTAGTCAAAGGAGAAATGACTAAAGATTTTGTGAAGAAATTCCGGCGATCAATGGCAACTATTGTTCAGATTTATAACCGCCCCATTATGAATTTTGATGGTGATCAATCGACCATTCCCCCAGAGATTAAAATTCTTCTTGAGGATATGATCAGCTATGTTCCTCCATCGGAAAAAACTAATTCTCGCTATCCCTTTGCTCTTGGTTTTATGGTGTTAGGAGTAGTGAGTATTATGGCGATTCCTTGGGGAATTTATCAATATCAACGCTCTATTAATCAACGGATTGCCCAACAAAGTGCCACTGCCCTAGACCAGACTCCAGAACTGTCGGTATATCGCCTCGAAACTCAAGTAGTCGATCAGAAAATCAAACTACTGGGGAAGGTTCCTAGTACAGAATTACAAAGAAAAGCCGCCGCCGTAGTCAGTGAAGTTTTGCCTACCTGGTCGATCGATAACCAAATTATCGCTGTTGATGTTCCCGTTGATCCCAGCTTTACCGCCGCCGAAATCCAGAGAGCCACGATCGTCATGAATAAAATTCCCGGTGTCTTTATTAGCTCCCAATACAAAGAAGGAGTGCTAGAAATTAACGGCATGGTCAAAGACCGGGAGTCGATCGGCAGTATCACCCAAGTCATGCGGACTATTCCCGGCGTAAAAATACTGTCTAATCAAATACAATTAGGGAATATCAATCAAAACAATATTTCTAATCGGGTCTACTTTGAAGCCGGATCGGCTACCTTACCCCCTGATAGTCTGCCTCAGATTAGCGAATTTAGAAAGCTGTTGAGTCTGAATCCTAGTTTCCGACTCCGGATCACAGGCTATACTGATGCTACAGGCGACCCCTCTGACAATCAACGTTTAGCCCTAGCTAGAGCTAATAGCGTCCAACAGGTACTTCTTGAGCAAGGCATCGAGCAACGTCAGTTAGAAATTAGAGGTTCCACTGATACAACTCCGGGAGCCACAGAATTATGGCAGAGTAGATTCGTAGAATTTGAATTGGTAGCACCTAATAACCAAAACTAATAATCATGGTGTCAATCTCAAAAAAAATGTGCCTTATTGGCGATTTCGGGGTAGGAAAAACTAGTCTAATTAGAAGATTTGTAGATGGTCAATTTAGTGACAAATATCTATCTACGGTGGGGGTAAAAATCTCCCGAAAAAATATCAGTGTAATAGGGAAAGATGCAGCTAGTGCCGACCTCCAGTTATTAATTTGGGATTTAGAAGGGCATACCAAATTTAAGGCGATCGCTCCCAGTTATCTCCAAGGTTCTAAGGGGGCTTTGGTGGTGGCGGATGTGAGTCGCCCGGAAACTCTAGAGAGAATCATTGAACATTTAGATTTATTCTTTTCTGTTAGTCCCCAAGGTTGTGTCATTATTGCCTTGAATAAAATAGATTTAATTGAGCCAGAAAAAGCAATTAAAATCCTTGAAGATAGCAAAAATACTTATCAAAATAAAGTCCTTTCTATTTACAATACTTCTGCTAAAACTGGGGAAGATGTAGATAGGATGTTTGAAGAGTTGGCACACAATATGACTTAATTTTTTAATTAGTTTTTAATAGGCTATGAATTTATTATTTACCAAAATGCTACAAGCTAGAGGTAGTGAATACTTAACCCTCGATCAACAGGGTCTAATTATTAGTGCTTCTGCCGGAGCAGCAAGGTTTGGCGATCCTCCAGAGCAGGTAGTAGTAGGTGAAGATATTACTAGGGGATTTCCCGAATTATTGGGTTTAGAAGATGTCTTAATAGCTATTTGTGTTGGGGATTTACCGGATTTTTCTCTCACAGCGATCGCTCGGGTTTCGGCAAACCAAGTAGCTTTATATTTTGATATTTATTTGTTTGCAGACCCAGAGATCCAGCGACCCGTGGATCAGTTAATTTGTCTGCTCGAAGATGTCACCGAAAGAAGAGCTTTAGAACAATCTTTAGTCCAAAATTCTAATGAAACTAACTTACTAGTTAATCAACTCCGCATCTCTAAAAATTACATTGATCAAATTTTGGCTTCCATGGCTGATGTGTTGATTGTCACCAATCCTCTGGGGCAGATCAAAACTGTGAACCAAGCGGCGATCGACCTCTTTGGCTATAGTGAAGCTGAGTTAATTAATCAATCGATATTTCTCTTAGTTAAAGATGCCCAGATTACCATGGGCAAACCCAGTAAATGCCAGACGAAAAATAATAAAATACTGGTGATTTCCTTTTCTTGCTCTACCTTAGAAACCATGCCAGACATAGAGCCAAATTTGATCTACGTCGGGCGAAATATTACCGAACTCCAGCGCCAACAACAACGCCAAGAACTCCAGTATGCGATCGCCGAAATTCTCACCACTACCAATGCTCTCAACCAAGCTATTCCCAAGGTTTTAGCTGCAATTTGTACTAACCTAGAATGGGATTTTGGAGCTTTATGGATGCCGGAGGTAACTATTGATGAGCAAGTGGAAATTAAGCTTATTCAGACTTGGGGTAAGGAAAACTTAACTGCTCAAGCTCATCGGGCTCAATCTAGCACTAAATCTAGTGAAATTGAGTTTAGCTACAGTCAAAGAATTGTAGAGGAAGTCTGGGCAAGTGGATGTCCCGATTGGGTAATCGATATTGAAAATGATCCCCGCTTTTTCTTTAAGAGTTTTGTCGATCAATCTCATTTGCGGAGTGCTTTTAGTGTCCCTATTATTGGCAGTGCAGTGAATGATGATTTAATCCGGGAAACCTATGAATTAGAGGTAGATGATGAGTTTATTTATTCTAAGCAAGTTACCTTGGGAGTGATGATTTTCTTTAGCTACAAAATCCATCCCCTAGATGCGGATCAACTTAAGATCATGGGGGCGATCGGCTACCAAATCGGGCAGTATATTAATCGCAAACAAGCAGAATTAGCCCTTCATAATCAACAGGAAAAAACTAATAAATTATTATTAAATATCCTGCCAGAATCCATTGCTATTCGCCTCAAGGAAGATGAAACTACGATCGCTGAAACTTTCGATGATGTGACGGTATTATTTGCTGATTTAGTTGGGTTTACTCAGTTATCTGCGGAGATTTCAGCTACGGAATTAGTAGAGCTTTTAAATCGAGTATTTTCTGAATTCGATCGCCTGGCTGAGTTCTATAAACTAGAAAAAATTAAAACTATTGGTGATTGTTATATGGTTGTTGGAGGCTTACCCCAACGCCGGGAGGATCATGCCCTCGCGATCGCCGACATAGCCCTAGACATGTTAGAAGTTATTAATCGCTTCAATGCCCGAAATCCCCATCGCTCCCTCAGCCTCCGCATTGGCATTAATACTGGTACTGTTATTGCTGGGGTCATTGGTCTCAGGAAGTTTATCTACGATCTTTGGGGAGATACCGTAAATACTGCCAGCCGGATGGAAGCCCACGGACTACCTGATAAAATCCAAGTGACCGAGGCTACCTATGCCCAGTTGTATGAACATTATCATCTCAGCAAACGGGGAACCATTGCCATCAAGGGTAAGGGAGAGATGGTTACTTATTTTCTGGAAGCCAAAAAAGTTTGAAATCTAGAGAATTTAAAACCTAGGACTTTTCTACCTGTCTCGACTCTAACCAGATGGGAACAATAATCCATGCTGCCACCAGCCCCAGAGCCAGAAAGGCAAATTTGGCTGCCCACGCTACTAATTCTTCTAGGGAGATCACTTTCCCCGCAAAGAAGGCGATCGAGACCATCACCGTTGCCCAAGTAGCTGCCCCCAAAAGGTTGTAGGCAGTGAACTTCAGGAAAGGCATTTCTGCCACCCCCGCCAGAGGACTCGCAAAAACCCGCAACAGGGCGATGAATCTACCGACAAAGACAGCTTTCCCAGCATTGCCACTAAATTCATTTTTGAGGTTGAGCAACTTTTCTTCAGACATGCGGAAGAACTTGCCGATTTTTACCAACAAAGCCCAGCCGCCCTTTCTGCCGATCCAATAGCCAATGGTGCCGCCAAGACTCGCCCCAGCGATCGCACTAGCCAAGACATACCAATAATTTAATTCCTTACTGCCTGCTAAAAACCCACCCACAATGGTAATGGTTTCTCCCGGTAGGGGAATGCCGATATTTTCTAACAAAATGCCCAAGAAAACAGCCAGATAACCGTACTGGTGGGCTATTTCCGTAATCTTCTCTACCGATATAAACTCCATTTGGTTGCCGTTCTACAGGTTTACATTAGTTTACATACTGAACCTACTTGATCATAAAGGATCCTGAAGATTTTTGGACTTTTAACCAGAAGATTAAATAACTAATCAGCGGACTTCAAGAGTGGGAAGGCGATCACATCTCGAATACTGGGAGAATTGGTGAGGAGCATCACGAAGCGATCGATCCCCATGCCCATCCCTACTGTCGGTGGCATCCCATATTCCAAAGCCGTGAGGAAATCTTCATCTACTCCCTGAGCTTCCAAATCTCCCGCCGCTTTTTTGGCTGCTTGCAGTTCAAATCGGGCCCGTTGATCAATGGGATCCGTCAACTCCGAGAAGCCATTAGCAGTTTCCCGCCCCACAATAAAGAGTTCAAACCGTTCAACTAATCCGGGTTTAGACCGATGAGGCTTAGCAAGGGGGGAAATTTCTACCGGGTAATCCGTGACAAAGGTGGGTTGGATTAATTTAGCTTCACAACGGGCTTCAAAGACTTCATTCAAAGCATTTCCTAGGGTCGGGCAATCTTCGAGGTCAAGCCCGATCGCTGCCGCCGCCGTAATTGCTTCAGCTACAGAGGTAAACTTGGTAAAATCTAACCCAGTTTCTTCCTTGACCAGATCGTGCATCGTCACCCGGCGCCACGGAGTCGTCAAGTTAATCATGGTTCCTTGGTAATCCACTTCTAGAGTCCCTAGCACTTCCTGCGCCACTGTTGCCATGAGGTTTTCCGTCAACTCCATCATCGCTAGGTAATCACCATAAGCCATGTACGCCTCGATCGAGGTAAATTCGGGATTGTGTCTCGTGGAAATTCCTTCATTGCGGAAAATCCGCCCCATTTCAAACACCCGCTCAAAGCCGCCTACCACCAAACGCTTCAGGTGTAACTCCGTGGCAATCCGCAGATAAAGCTGCATATCCAGAGTGTTGTGATGGGTAATGAAAGGTCTTGCCTCTGCTCCTCCGGCTTCCGTTTGCAGCACTGGGGTTTCAATTTCCAAAAAGTCCAATTTCTCTAGATAGCGGCGAATCCCAGCAGTAATCTGCGCTCGACGGCGGAAGGTCTGGCGGACTTCTGGATTGACAATCAGGTCTACATAACGTTGGCGATAACGCTTTTCTGTATCGGTCAAGCCGTGCCATTTATCCGGCAGGGGCAGGAGGGATTTAGTTAAAATCTGGAATTGCTGGACATAAACCGATAATTCCCCCTTCTCGGTGCGCTTAATTGTCCCCTGTACGCCCAAAATATCCCCAATATCCGTCAGTTGCTTGAGTTGCTGAAATGGGTTTTCTGTGTCGGGCATCCCCGCCTCGATCGCCTTTTTGTCTAAATAAAGCTGAATTACCCCTGTTTCATCTTGGAGGGTAAAAAATGCCAACTTACCAAATACTCGCCGGATGAGAATCCGCCCAGCGATCGACACCGATAAATCTACCTCCTCTCCTGCTGCCAAATCCACAAACTGGGCTTGAAGTTCTTGAGTATGGTGAGAAACTTGCCATTCATAAGCATAGGGAACACCGCCTAAATCCAGAATTTGCTGGACTTTTTCTAGACGGGTCGCTCTAATTTCGGCAAGGGTAGATTGAGTTTGGGGAGAGTCAGGCATGTCAGTTATCAGTGAACAGTTATCAGTTATCAGGGAATAGTTAGGTGGTAAATTTTTGTCAGTTATTTAGCCATCTTTTAGCTATCACAGTCTATCGCAATCTTGGGCAGAAAAAAATAATGAACAGCTACCTACATTAACTAGTAACTGCTCATTGTCAACTTCACTACTCATTGATCACTATTAACTGTTCCTTGTTCACTGATAACTGTTCACTGTATTACTTCCTGTGCCAAGAAACCTTGGGCAGAATTTGGGATTTGTCTACTCGGTGTTGGTATTTGGTGGCAAAGTTCAATAGAGAATCCAAGAGGGAATCTGAGAGGAGGTGGGGTTGGAGTCCGAGGTCTAGGAGGTTGGTATTTTTAGCGTTGAAGTAGTGTTCTTCTTTTTCCACTCTGGGGTTATCAAGATGATCTACCTCTACCTTTAAGCCTAGGGCAGCTCCGGCTTCCTTGACCTTTTCTGCCAAACTGCCGACACTAAATAGCTCCGTAAATTGGTTAAAGACTCGGAACTCTCCAGCTTGGGCAGGATTGGCGATCGCCAACTCGACACACCGTACCGTATCCCGAATATCTAGGAAAGCTCTTGTTTGTCCACCGGAACCGTAGACCGTCAGGGGATGCCCGATCGCGGCTTGGATGCAGAATCTATTGAGAGCCGTGCCGAAGACCCCATCATAGTCTAGACGGTTAATTAGCAGCTCATCCATCCCAGTTTCATCGGTCAACACCCCGTAGACTACCCCTTGGTTCAAGTCCGTAGCCCGTAAGCCCCAGATGCGGCAGGCAAAATGAATATTGGTGCTGTCGTGGACTTTGGAGCAGTGGTAGTAGCTACCGGGCATTTTCGGGTAGGGAAGAGTGTCTTTGCGCCCGTTGTGTTCGATCGTGATATAGCCTTCTTCAATGTCAATATTGGGAGTGCCATACTCGCCCATAGTTCCGAGTTTTACTAGGTGAGCATCAGGAAACTCATCCTTCATGGCGTAGAGAATATTCAGATTCCCTACCACATTATTTGTCTGGGTCAAAACTGCGTGTTCTCGATCGATCATTGAAAAAGGAGCCGATCGCTGTTCCCCAAAGTGGACGATCGAATCTGGTTGGAACTGGCGTAGGGATTTAATTAAAAAATCATAGTTATTGATATCGCCGATAAATAAATCAATCTTTTTCCCAGTCAAATCTTGCCAGCGTTGCAGTCGTTGCTGGATCGGAGCGATCGGCGTGAGGGTTTCTACACATAGCTCCAAATCCCAATGTCTCCGCACTAAACTATCTAAGATGGCTACCTCATATCCACGATTGGAAAGGTATAGAGCCGTTGCCCAGCCGCAGTAACCATCACCGCCAATAACCAAAACTTTCATAAAAATTAATCGATTTTATGTACCCATACTTCGGTCAATTTACCAAATTTAGGTACACTCTATACAAATTTTTTTCAATATTTACCCGTACTTTGCAGCAAAGGTCTAGGAAAAAGTAATTCTCAAGTCAAAACTAAAGTCAAGATAAAATTTAAGTTAACCAACTTCCAGATATTTCCTCAACTCACTGGCAGAATAGTCCCTATGCTCTCCCAACCCAGCTACGAATCCCCCAAATCTCTAGTTATATCCATTTCGGAGATTTATCAACGGCTCAATACCACGCCGGAGGAGATTGCTAATTTCTGTACAAAGTGGCACATTGCGGAGTTAGCTTTGTTTGGTTCCGTATTGCGGGATGATTTTCGGGTAGCGGGTGAAAATCCCAGTGATATTGATTGGCTGTATGTTTTTTCTCAAGAGGCAAACTATAGTTTATTTGATTTAGTAAATATCCGTGAGGACTTAGCATCTTTGTGTCAAAGAAGGGTAGATTTAGTCAGCAAGAAGGCAATTCAAAGTAGTCGCAACTGGTTACGGCGGCAAGAAATTCTTGATTCGAGAGTAGTGATCTATGAGAAAAATTGAGCAATCCCTCTTTGATATTGCAGATTCTATTCGCCTAATTTGTGAATATGCTGAAAATTGGGAGAGTTTTATGCAATCTGTCAGAGATCAAGATGCAGTTATTCGCCGACTAATTATTATTGGTGAAGCAACAAAGCGCTTGCCTAGGCAATTTCGAGATGCCTATCCCAATATTCCGTGGAAGGAGATGGCAGGTTTACGAGATGTAGTAGTACATAACTATGATGAAATTGATTTGGATAGACTCAGACCTGTAATAGAAGTAGAGTTACCTAAAGTTTTGTGTCAGATAGAGCCTTTGTTGCCCGCACCACCAGAACACCCATGATTCAGTTTGGCTATCATAGCGATCGCCCGATTTCTCAGAAGTTTGGCAAGGTGAGCAGCGCCCACCCTATTAATTTAATCTACTTATTGGGGTTTATTTGCGGGTTGATCGATCACGCAGGGTACGGATCAGAGTTTTGGTAGCACGGATTAACGGAGTTCCGGCACGAACTAAGGCGGTGAGCGCGATAATTAGGGTTAAGGGGTCGTTAGCGATCGTGGGCATAGGATTATTTCCTTCAATGGGGGTTGCTGGAGATGTGCAAGCGATCGTATTTTGTTGGTTGTGGGCAGCGGGGGAATTGATTTGGATTTGGCTTTGAGTTTGGTTTTTCATGGCGGTTACTTGAGTTGTATTAATTAAGTTGATACTTTCAAGAATGCCGTCTTAAGTTTGGAGGTTACTCCACATACATAGCCTTACAAGCCTTACATTGCCTTACATGGTTGTAGATCAGCTAAGATAAACACATTCATTTAGTTGTATTGTCTATGTTTTCCAAGGATTTCTTAACTGCATTAGCTCGTAAATATGAGTTGTCCCCTGAACAAGAGGAAGTATTTTTACTTTGGTTTCTAGAGAATAAAAACAATAACCAAATTGCTGAAAAACTATATGTTGAGCCTAGTGCGATCCGTAGTCGCAAAACATTGATTTTTAAAAAGTTTAGTATTGGGGGAAATGGTGCAAATAAAGAAAAACTTCTACGAAATTGGTTAGAGGTAGAGGCTAAAAAACAAAATATTAAAGCTGATCTTCAACCTGATTCTGATGACCTTGACCTGTTGGTTAAGGAGGTAAAACAGAAAATAGGGGCGGATGTGACGGAGCGGTGCGGGACGATGCGGGTGTTGGATATGACGCAACCTGTGGATCTGGAGCGGATTTATACGGATGTGAATATCATCAAGGATGTGATCGGGCGGCGGCGGATTGGGTATGACGAGGTGATGGAGGTTTGTACTCGTGAGCATTTCGATCGCTTCTTGGTGGGGGCGATTCAAGAACGGGTGACAGGTTTTGCTGCGGTGGAAGAGTTTCAAAAGTTGGTGGTGTTGGGCAAACCGGGGGCGGGGAAGACTACTTTTATGAAATATCTTGCCATGTCTTGCCTTGGGGACAAGTTTCATGGGGAGCTTGTACCGATTTTTGTGACCTTGAAGGTTTATGCGGAAACCAAGGGCGCACCAACTTTACATGAATATATTTTTGCGGAGTTGCAGCAGCGGAAGGTATCACGAGATGAGATCGAACGATTGCTAGAATCAGGTCGGGCGTTGATCTTGTTGGATGGATTGGATGAGGTTCGGCAAGAGGACGATCGCCGAGTGAAGCAAGATATTGATAAGTTTTCTAGGGATTGGCTAAAAAATCGGTTTGCCATCACCTGTCGGATTGCGGCACGGGAATATCAGTTTGAGAAGTTTACTGAGGTGGAGGTTGCGGATTTTGACGAGGGGCAGATTGAGACTTTTGTAAATAATTGGTTCAAAGGGAAAGATGAGCCAAAAGCAGCCCGGCTCTTGGAGAAATTGAAAGATAACGAGCCTGTGCAGGAATTGGCAAAAAGTCCTTTGTTGCTGACTTTGTTGTGTTTGGTGTTTGGAGAACGGAATGATCTGCCACCGAAGCGATCGGAACTCTACAAGGAAGGCTTGGAAGTGTTGATGAAAAAATGGGATGCCAAGCGCAACATTGAACGAGAGCAGATTTATAAACACCTTTCTCCCCAAAACAAGGAAGATATGCTGGGGCAGATTGCTTTTAATACCTTTGTTCAGGGTGAATATTTCTTTCGGCAGGATGATTTGCAACACCAAATTAAGCAATATATTTGCAATCTCCCGGAAGCTGACGGCGATCCTGAAGTGTTGCGGGTGGATAGTGAAGTGGTGCTGAAAGCCATCGAGCATCATCATGGTTTGTTGGTGGAAAGAGCCAGAAATATCTATTCTTTTTCCCATCTAACTTTTCAAGAATATTTCACTGCACGGGAGGTTGAAAGGGAACGCAAGCTAGAAGACCTGATGCAGCATTTTACTGATCCTCGATGGAAGGAGGTATTTTTATTAACTGCGGAAATGTTGCGGCGATCGGATGACTTTTTGCTGATGATGAAAGATCGGATCGATAAAATGTTGGCTGGGGATGAAAAGCTACAAGCACTTTTACTATGGGCAAAGCAAAAGGCAGATTCCGTACGGACAAAATATAAACCAGTTGCTGTAAGAGCTTTTTACTTCGGTATTAGCTTCTACCTCTCCCTCGACATCTACGACCCCTACTACTCCCTCTGCCTCTACGACCTCGACCTCTACCTCGACCTCGACCACTCCCTCTACGACCTCGACCTCTCCCTCTCCCTCGACTTCTCCCTCTCCCTCGACTTCTCCCTCGACTTCTCCCTCGATCAAACGATTGAAGCTAGTGAAGGTGAATTGCAACAAGCACTGCAAGGACTTAAGGATAGATTAAGATTGCCTGATTCAGATACTGATCTTGAGACTCACTCTCAATGGTGGGACAATAATAAAGAGGAATGGAGAAGTGAACTGCGTCAAGTGTGTATTAAACATCGAAATATTGGTCATGATTGGCAATTTACTAGAGAACAAAAAAAACTTCTCAAAAAGTATTACGAAGCTAATAACCTCCTTGTCCAGTGCATGAACCGCAGCTACGTCAGCAAACAAGTCCGGGAAGAAATTGAAGCAACCCTCTTGTTACCAAGGGAAAAGTAAAAAGGTAAAAGGTAAAAGTTAGGAATGTTTTTGGGGATGGTAAATTATTCCTTGGAAACTATAGCAATCCCAAATGTATTTAGAATGAATAACTAGAATAGA
>JAIMKT010000126.1 GCA_020692245.1 Microcoleus sp. GA_180221_E-2-1-MAG-45_12 | reverse complement strand
AACTTTGCTAAGTTGGCAGGCTGAATTTTGCCGGGTTAACTTCCCAGACGGAAACCAGATAGTTTCTCAATTTGAATTACAGGGGGTAGCCTAATGACTACTAAAACCCTCACCAGCCATGAAGAATTTCTGCTCGATTTACTCAGGGTATTGATCGCCACGAACGCCCCCAAACTTGCTACCCAAACCAAGGCGGTGCTAGAGATTGCCTCAAAAATAAGGAGTGTGATCGAACCGCCGTCTGGGAACATCTCACCCCGGCGGAGAAAACCAAATTTAAGGAGCTGCTCACTGCGAGAGTAGCTTAGAATGCTAACCACCACACCCCCCAAAATTTGAGCCTACAAGTTGCTATGAGGATTGACGGCTGCGGAGGTCGATCGCCCGTCTGGAAAACTTATCAGATTTAGTCTATCGCTATCGCTATCGCTATCGTCTGGGAAAACCTATAGCTGATAAAACTTTGGAGCCTGTATCGCAGTTGTATCGCTTGTAAATTTTAGCTTCTATCGCCCCCAACAATCCTTATCAGTTCTTATCAGAAATTTTTCCAAAATCTTATCAGTTCTTATCAGCACAAGAAAAACTAGGAGGGGGTTTTAATATCTTTAGATACGGTTAAAAATATTGTGTTAATCCTAGCTTGGACTTGGACTATTTTTAGACCCGTTCTGGATTAATTGCTAAGACGATCATCCTTTGAAAAGCTCACCATTAACTCTAAACACTCCTCAACTAAACTTCGGTGATCCAAGCATTCCCCCGCCTCAAATCCGTGAGTTAGTTGTTTTGTACTCGTCGGGAATCGCTCAATAGCTGCTTTTGATTGCAACCAGTTAGCAAGTTTCTCCATCTCGATTTCTTGAGGTTCTTGACTAGCTGCCAGTCCTAAAAAGTGCAGTTAACTCAACTCCATTAATAGCAAGAAAGTTATAGACGGCTATGAGGGCAATCCTTTTATTACCATCTACTAAGGCATTTCTATATTTCTCAATTCCTCGATCGGTGATTTCCATCATTTCCGCAAAGTCTGGATCGAAGGCGGGAATTTCGTCCTCGGGTTCGGTTTGGCTTTCTTGTTCTCAATAACCTGTAATTTGCCTATGGATTGATCGTCATATCTGGATAATAGAGGTGATTGGGGAATTTTATGATCTATTATAAAGAAAACCAGATAACCAGTAAACCAGATACTAGGCTTACCAGAAAACCAGATGAAAATTGTTACAGTGACCGGATATAAAGGGGGAGTTTCCAAAAGCACCACCAGTATCCATATTGCTACCTATTTTAGCGATCGAGGCAAGACTTTAATTGTGGATGGAGATCCCAACCGTACCGCCTTATCGTGGTCACAACGAGGGAAGCTACCCTTTGAAGTTGCCGACGAACGTCAAGCTATGCGAGTTATCGCCGGGAATGACTATGTAGTAATTGATACCCCCGCCCGTCCTAATTCTGATGATCTTAAGGAATTGGCAAAAGGTTGTGATTTATTAATTTTGCCCACAACCCCGGATGTGGTGAGTTTAGAACCCATGCTCCAAACTGCCAACGATTTGGGAGCTGCTAACTACAAAACTCTATTGACGATCGTGCCTCCCTTCCCTAGTAAAGAAGGAGCTGCGATGCAAAAGGAACTCATAGAAAATGGGATTCCCATCTTTAAGACCATGATCCGGCGATCGTCCGGGTTTCAAAAAGCAGCTTTAGCAGGGGTTCCCATTCGAGATATTGCCGACACTCGATCGCGTACCGCTTGGCATGATTACGAAGCATTAGGAAAAGAAATTATGGAGGTATGGGCTAATGGCTGAGGGTAAATTTGGCGATTTAATTAAACAGGCAAGAAAAACAGACAATCAAACAACCAGTAAACCAGATAACCAGATAACAGGTTTGCCAGAATCTCAGAAAGAAGTTAATCTGTGCGTCAAAGTTCCAGAAACCCTCAGAAGGCACTGGGCAGCAGAATCCAAGCGTCAAGGGGTAACGATGACCGAAATTATTATTCAAGCTCTAAGCGATCGCTTTGGCACACCATCCTAACCAGATAAACAGATAACCAGATAATAGCTGCCTGTGAAACTTTCATCGGCAGTCTCAAACAAATCGAAAGAAATGCCCTATTAAAAAGCTACAATTTTTAACAAAAATAAGCCTAAGGCTTTATTCAATTGCTCATTATTTTGAGGACAATGATAATCTATGAGACAACGCGGACATCCATATTGACAAGTACAGCCCTCAACCAAAGGGATAGCCCGGCTAGCAAAGGATTCAAAGCGATCGAATAGTTCTTCACAAGTTCCATTCCCGCCGTCGGTGGTGTCAAAAAAATAAGCAATAGGTTTCAGGGTGTTCGTGCGGTTTTCCTTAGTCTCGCACAAGCTATTGAGGTCTTGACGATCGCTGAGAACAAGTAAAGGGACAGCAAGGCTAATCTGATGGCATAGTGAATGTAGGGCTAAATAAGCTGGGTCGGTTTGAAACAGAAATGAAAGCTCTAGGGGAATCTGTTCACTAAATTTTGCCTTTATCTGTTCTTTAAGTTGGGTGGCATATTCTTGTAAGGGTTGGGCTAAGGCGAGGTTCATCTCAACTTTGAGAATTGGTGCTTCATAGCGTATTTCATAGGGCGGCTCGAATAAACTGTTATCTATAACTTTGGTAATCTCTAGCCGCTTTGTTCCTCTTTTACATTTTCCACATTTAGCAGTAGAGGTAGGCTTGTGATAAAGAGTACAGTGGGGATGGGGACAGGCGATCGCTCGTTCTTTACTGATTGAGGAGTAGCCGCTAACTCGATTGATAATTTTTGCCCAATGTAGAGATAGACGCAGTTTACAATCTTGAAGTTTTAGGGAAATTAATCTTGGTTCCCGGAGTTTTTCCAATAGCTCTTTATCCATATCTTGAGTAGCCTGGGTGTAAAGCCCCGGCTCTTCTAAAAGCGGCATGAGTAGAGCGCGTTTTACTTTTGATTCAAGCTCAAGGGATTGCGATCGATAATATTGCAAAGCCTTATTGTTACCTTGGAGGGAATATATAGCTTGAGGAAATACTTCACGATAAGCATGAAAGAGCGATAATTCTTCGAGTTTTTGATTAGTTTTGCTATCTATTAAAGCAACAGTATCCTGAGTTGATCCCCGAAAACTGACTGAATCATGGGGGGAACCATCCGTATGTAGATCAAAATTGGGGGTGAGTTTTAGTGCTTTTTGCTTGAGCAGCTCATCTACAATGGCACCTGCCCTGCCCCCAAATCGTCGATCGATTTCCGCTACTGGAATCATACTTTCTTTGGCAGCACAGCGCAGATGTTTGGTGAGAATAGAATGATAGTCAGGATTGCCAAGTGCGCGTTCTACTTCCCCATCGAGGAGTCTGAGTGGGTTTATACCATAGAAATAATCGAGAGGATCTCCTGCATAGGGCAGAAAAATAACTAGCCCGTGGCTCTGTCTTCCTGCTCGTCCAATGCGCTGATAAAAACTCATCAAGGAACCGGGGTAGCCTTTGATGAGACAGCAATCTAGTTCGGGGAGGTCGATTCCCGCTTCAAGGGCAGAGGTTGTAAAAATGACCCGGACTTTATTTTGTTTAACTTCTTCGATAATCTGGTGGCGGCGATCGGTGTTTAAGGAACCATAAAAAGCTGCTAGGGCAGATTGATAATGTTCTTTGTGCTGCTCCTTTAATTCTGTGCTTGTTAGAGCAAGAAGAGATTTTACAGCGGCCCGGGAATTACAAAAAACAATGCCACTGAGATGACGATCGAGCCATTCTATGATTAAGTGACAGGCTTCCGTGTTGGGCGATGCTGTAGGCTGCATACAAAGGATTGTCCGTCCAGAAGTCCGCGCTCCGTTGCGATCGATAGGGATGAGGCGATCTTTGCGCTCAGTGATCCGTCCAGCTAGTTCAATGGGGTTGCCAATTGTTGCCGTGGCGAGAATGTATTGGAGGCGATCGCTGTTACCGCCCTGCCGATCAATAGCCAACCGTAAGCGTCGCATGAGGTTAGCAAAATGTCCCCCAAAAC
The DNA here is from genome assembly GCA_020692245.1 of Microcoleus sp. GA_180221_E-2-1-MAG-45_12. GTDB lineage: Bacteria > Cyanobacteriota > Cyanobacteriia > Cyanobacteriales > JAAUUE01 > JAAUUE01. The sequence continues at coordinate 2,260 of JAIMKT010000126.1, read as the reverse complement.
TCCCCCGATAGGTATGGGCTTCATCGATGACCACGTAGCGCAATTGAGCTAGAAATTTTTTCCACGTCTCCCATTTTTTGAGAAATTGGTAATGTAGTAATTCGGGGGTAATGCAGAGGACTTGGGGAGGTTCGGGGGTAAATAGTTTAAACCGTTCCGTTTTGGCTACGTCGCCATTCATCATTCCCACTCGCAAACCGATGGGCTTGGCGATCGCTTCTAGTTTTGCTATCTGGTCAATAGCTAGAGCCTTGAGAGGGAAAATTAGGAGGGCGGTTGCTTGGGGATTTTGCAGGCAAGTTTCCAGAATTGCAGGTAAAAAGGCAAGGGTTTTGCCGCTGGCGGTTGGGGTTGCCAGCAATACATCATTCCCGTTCCTGAGAGCTTCTAGGGATTCCAGTTGGTGAGACCAAAGATGTGTATAGCCTTGCCCTCTCAATGTAGCTTGTAGGATTTCTGGGAGATCGGTCGGTAAAAGATGGGATATTCCCTCGGTTTCTCCTAGGACACGAATGGCGGCAAGGACAGGCTGAAAACTGGTGGCGATCGCTTGAAATTCTGGGTGGGGAATTGTGGCGATATCTTCATTGGTCACATCATAGATTTTCTGTTGGCTCAAGTCTTCAGCTACGTTTTTGTGATCAGGTGGGAAAATTTCTTGATTAATTAGTGCTTCTTGCCAATTATTAATGAGTACTGGCACGGAGTAATTAGGAAATTTAGCGATAATTCGATCGCCTAGGATCGTTGTGATTTCCCCAATTCCTCTTGCTCGGCTGGGAGCGCAAATGGAGCCGCCAACTATCAGCCATGATGGTTTTTGTCCTGAAGATTTCATCGTCGATCGAGCGATCGCTGCGTAGTCAATAGGATGATCTGATGAGTTGGACATAAATTTCACTTATTAAATTTCAACCAAACTTCCCAATCATCAAGAGCTACAGGCTCTAGCGGATCGATATATTCCACTGGCAACCCACGCAACGGATAACTTTTTTGTGTGGGTTGCAGTTTATGTTTAGTCAAACCGAAAGACTGTAATAAGCGCAAAGCTTTATTCAGTTCAACTTCTGACATCAACTCAACTTCTTTTAAAATCCGTTCCTTTGTTGACATAATATTTACTTTTCTCCTTTTAAGAATTTTCTTGACGCTTGCGGATATCAGCCAAAATATCATCCATACTCATCTGATCTAGCCATTGATGCCGTTCAGCAGTATAGTCACCACTGCCCTGATCAAATAATCTCAAAAATCTGACAGCATCAACATACCCAAGCGTATCAACCAACGCCTTAAAGCCTTTTCTTGTGAGTTCAACTGCGGTCATTATTTTGTTCTCCTTTCTGCCGTACAAAAGCCCGAAAATCTTCCATTGTGACTGGTCCTAACCACTGATGTCTATCTTTTGTATAGTCACCAGAACCTGAATCAAACCTTAATAAAAATCTAGCAGCACCTGCATAGCCTAACTCTTGGATTAGTGCTTGGTAGCCACGTCTCGAAATTTCGCTAGCTTTCATCGTCATAGCTCCTATCTTAACTCTTGATTTTCCATTAGCCAATTTACTAGACATTTACTCAATGGGAAAGCTGGGAATGGCAGCATCGATCGCTTTCATAATCTGCATGGTTTCAGAGAGTGCGACGATGATTTTTTGATAGTGGTTGAGGTCTTCGGGGCTGAGTTGCCGACTTTTGCGGTCTTTGAGCCATTTGTGACAAACTTGATAGCCACCGACATAAAATTCCCAAACGCTTTTTGGGATTCCTGTAAATCTGTCGCCTTTTTTGTTGATGATGACTTCGCCATCGGTATATTTGGGATGTCCTGCATCAACTACAAATTCGCCGCCTTTGTCGATTATTTGGGTAAGGTGCTGGTCTAGTTTGGGTGATTTCATCAGATGCAATGCAACCAATTCTTCGCCATATTCGCCTAGTTTGCGGAATAGCTGATCGTCGCTGGTGAGGGGTACGCGGGGAAAGTCGATTTTTAGAAATTCGGCGTAACGGGTGCGATAGGTTGGGGAATGGAAGATTGCATAGATGTAATAGAAGATTGCTTCTGGGGTTGGGGTATAGCCTAGTTTGTTGGTTATTTCTGTTAGAAATTTATCAGAGAAATTTGGGCGGCATACTATCCCTAATTTCTCTTCTACTTCTGATTCTGGATAAAGATACAAAGGAAATAAAGTTTCTCTACCTTTGTTATCTATTGAAAAACAACCGTTAACGGTAGTCCTAAAAAAGTAAGGAT
>JAIMKT010000029.1:44567-45668 GCA_020692245.1 Microcoleus sp. GA_180221_E-2-1-MAG-45_12 | reverse complement strand
GGCAAAATACTAAAATTAGATGCGTAGCTCTAGTTTCAAGGCTCTCAAAAATTTCTGGTGATTTTGTAGGTAATTAGCCATTAATCAGCAAATAATTGGCAAGTAACTAAATAATTAGGAAGTCCAAGAATTTTCTATGATCCAAAAACAGCAGTTGTCTATGGTTGATCGACTCCAACGTTTTTATGCTTTTAATTATTCTCAGTTTGGTCAGTCTAGTAAATTTGCGCAGTTTGCTCAATATTTACGAAATTTAGGCGGCTCAATTCTGCGAAGTAAAATACTGCGAAATACAATCCATCCCACGGGAACAGGTTTAACTAGCTTAGGTCTTGGGGTGTTGATCTGCTCGATCGCCCTATTCACTAGTCCTCAAGCTGCCTTAGCTGGAGTTATTCCCACCTCTCCAAAGATTCCAGCCCTAACCTCTGCTTCCACTGAAACCCTACTTGCCCAAAGACAGCCAAATGAAGTAGGTGGCAGTTTTGTGTCAGCAGCCGTGCGTCGGGTCGGGGGGGCTGTGGTGCGAATTGATACGGAGCGGACGATTACGAGGCGATCGAACCCCGGTTTTGATGATCCGTTCTTTCGGCAGTTTTTTGGGGATGAATTTTTTCCCTCGACTCCTCAGCAGCAACGGCTCCAAGGACAAGGTTCTGGGTTTATTTTTGATCCCGCAGGTTTAGTGCTGACCAATGCTCATGTGGTGGCAGAGGCCGATCGAGTCACTGTCACCCTCAAGGATGGTCGAAACTTTGATGGTAAAGTCCAAGGCGTTGACCCTGTAACTGATCTCGCCGTAGTCAAAATTAGCGGCAGTGATTTACCTGTGGCTCCCCTTGGTGATTCGGAGCAGGTAGAAGTGGGAGACTGGGCGATCGCCGTGGGCAACCCTCTAGGTCTAGATAACACCGTCACCCTAGGTATTGTCAGTACTCTCCGGCGCTCCTCAGCTCAGGCAGGAATCCCTGATAAGCGCTTGGCTTTTATTCAAACTGATGCTGCCATCAATCCGGGCAACTCCGGTGGCCCCTTACTCAATCAAAATGGGGAAGTGATTGGTATCAATACCGCAATTCGGGCGGATGCCATGGGGATTGG
>JAIMKT010000029.1:28720-44548 GCA_020692245.1 Microcoleus sp. GA_180221_E-2-1-MAG-45_12 | reverse complement strand
AAAGCAAAGGAAATCTCCCAGATTCTCGCCGCCGGAAAAAGAGTATCCCATCCCTTCTTGGGCATAGAATTGGCGAATCTTACCCCCCAGATTGCGAGGGAAAACAACCAAGACCCCAACGCTGCCTTTATGCTGCCAGAAGTTAATGGGGTACTAGTGATTCGAGTTCGTCCCAATACTCCCGCCGCTAATGGTGGACTCCGCCGGGGAGACGTGATTACCCAGATCGATAACCAGCCGATTACTACCGCCGAACAGGTGCAGAATGCAGTAGAAAATAGCCGGATTGGTCAAGCCTTGGCTGTCAGAGTTCGCCGGGGAGATCAAAATACAACTCTTTCGGTGCGTCCGGGGGAGATGGAAGATCAGTCCTAGAGGTTAATCTTAGAGATAAGATATTAAGGAAGATATTAGCCAAAATATCAACTAGAATATCAAATAAATTAATTCTCTTTATTGGTCGTGCCATCCCCAAAATCCCTGAAAATTGACTTAAATGAAGAGTATCCCTGTCCCTGTCGCCGGAAGGGGACTCTCTCCCCCATTACTCTTACAGAAGCGTTTGGGTGCGATCGCTGTCAGCAGATCTTTGTGGTCGAAGATAATGGCTATGCCCTAGAGCAACTATCTACTAATTATCCCTACAAAAAGGCGTGGCGGTGGTTGGGGAATCGATGGCAGCCCGCAAATACGAGCTTAGGAGAAAGCTACCTGCCGATCGCCATGGGGGTGATTTTGGTATTATTAATTGTTTGGTTGCCCCTTGCTCTGCGATCGACTGCGGGGTTAAATATCGTTTTCTGGGCTTTGTTGGCAATTTTTCTGGCAATTCTCCCGGCGATCATGGTGTGGTTAACCTATCGACGTTAAGCACAGGTGTTAGGTACAGGTATTCACTTTGGTAACTCTGGATCACAACAAACGCAATCAGGCAATCCAAGGCATGGCAGCAGCTTTGCGGGAAAATTTCGTTTCGATTTTAGAAGAAAATACCCTTGATTTAGAATACAGCCGGGAGATGGCAGTATCTGAGTTGGTACTAGATTGGCTCAAACTCAACCCCAAACGGTTAGAGGTGGCGATCGAGGCTCTCCAGCGCCTTGCTAGATTGCCAGACCCCCTAGAACAGTTATGCCAAGCGGAACAGAAGAGTACATCGGGGCTAGTTTACGAACAACCCCAGCCCTTGGGAGTAGTGGCTTTTATCTACGAAGGGTTTCCCGAATTGGCAGCGATCGCCGCCGGATTAGCAATCAAAACCGGGAATTCTCTTATTCTCCGGGGCGGTAGCGAAGGAACTCATTCCCATCAAATTATTGCCCAAACTCTCCAAGTAGCCTTGAAACAAACTGGTCTGCCAGAAAGTAGTCTCCTTTACCAGCCGGGCGATCGACCCTTCAATGAGTTAGTAACTAGTGCGGGGGTGAATCTAGCTATTCCCTACGGTCGTCCCAGCTTGGTTAAACAGGTGTGTGAACAGGCGACTATTCCCGTACTACCCACGGCGATGGGCAATTGTTATCTGTATTGGTCAACGGCTGTGAGTTGGGAAATTGTGCGATCGATCCTGATGGATAGTCATAAAAGCGAACCCGATGCGGTGAATGCTGTCGAAAAAGTCCTGATTCACCAAGAACAAAAAAATTCTGCCCTCCTCTTGCTGTGGCATAGTCTCCAAGAAAAGGGCTTTCAACTCCGGGGGGATGCTGAGTTGGCAACGCAATTTCCCCAAGAATTAACCCTAGCTAAGGAGGGGGAATGGTCGCATCCCTACCTCAATAAAACCATTGCCTTTCGAGTCGTAGACAGCACCGAGGGAGCGATCGCCTATATTAATCAACACAGTAGCGGTCATGGAGATTGTCTAGTCACAGATTCCTACTCCGAGAGTCGCCAGTTTGCCAGAAATATTACCAGTGCTAGTTTGTTTATTAATACTTCACCCCGGTTCGATCGCTGCCCAGAGCAAAGAGAAGAGGTCTTTTTGGGCATGTCTCGCTATCGGGGGTTAATTGGGCTGAAAAGTTTCACGACGACAAAACAAATAATTCAAGGCAACTAATTCAGTTAACAGTTAACAGTTATCAGTTATCAGTGGATATTAGTTCAGTGGTCAGTTATCAGTTATTCTGTTGTCAATTAGATGACATAGACTCTCAAAGTTTTTCTGACTGTTTACTGCTCACTATTTACTGACTAATTCCCTGTTTACTGTTCACTGATCACTGATAACTGCAATGACTACGGGTAATCTACTACTGACGGATCTACAAAACCATTGGGCGAGGACTTTTATTGAAGCCTTGGTGCAGAAAAATGTCTTCTCTGGGTTTCCCGATCGCACCTTTCGCCCCGATCGTCCCATGACCAGAGCCGAGTTTGCTGCCACCATTCTCAAAGCCTTTAATCAGCCCCGCCGCCGTAGCTACGTTCCTTTTGGTGATGTCCCGTCAAACAATTGGGCAGCCCCCGCCATCCAAGCTGCCTTTGAAATGCAATTTATCTCTGGCTATCCCGGCAACGTGTTTCGTCCCCAAGGCAATATTACCCGCCTCGAAGTCTGGTTATCTCTGGTGAGTGGCTTAGGATTAGCTGAAAAAATCACCCCTAATATCAATCTAGAGCAGGTCTATCAAGATGCTGGTCTCATTCCCCTCTGGGCAAGAAATGCGATCGCCCTCGCTACCCAAGCCGGGATGGTGGTGAATTATCCAAATCTTAAATTTCTTGAAGCCCAACGCAATGCTACTCGTGGAGAAGTGGCGGGGATCATCTATCAAGCCTTAGTCTATCTAGGACAAGCCCCAGAGCTAAATTCTCCTTACTTAGTCCGGACTAATACCGTGGCAGTGAGCCATCGCCGGGAGTTTCGGGGAGCATGGGTAACTACGGCGTGGAATATTGACTTTCCCACCAAGACAACTCTTTCCACTAGTCAACAACAGGCAGAATTAATTGCCATTCTCGATCGACTCCAAGCCCTAAATTTCAATGCGGTGATTATGCAATTTCGGGTGGATGGAGATGCCCTCTATGCTTCGGAGTTGGAGCCGTGGAGTGAATGGTTGACGGGGACTCAAGGTAAAGCCCCGGAACCTTTTTATGACCCGATGGAATTTACGATCGCTGAATGCCGTAAACGGGGGCTAGAACTCCATGCTTGGTTCAATCCCTACCGAGCCAGAAGCCATAATACGCCCCTTGCCCATCCGCCTAACCATGTCACCAATACCCATCCCCAAGGAGTCCGCCCCTACGGCAATTTTCTGTGGATGGATCCGGGGGATCGAAAAATTCAAGATTTGACCTACAACGTGATCATGGATGTGGTGCGTCGCTACGATGTGGATGGGGTGCATATTGATGATTATTTCTACCCCTATCCCATCAGTGGGCAGGTTTTTCCTGATCAAACGACCTATGATGCTTACCGTCAAGGCGGGGGAACCATGAGTCGGAACGATTGGCGGCGGGATAATGTCAATCAGATGGTAAAGCGATTGTTTCAGGGGATCAAGGCAGCTAAACCCCATGTGCGCTTTGGGATTTCTCCCTTCGGCATCTATCGCCCCGACCAACCACCGGGAATCCGGGGCTTAGATCAGTATGACCAGCTCTATGCTGACCCCAAAAAATGGCTGGCGGAGGGCTGGGTAGATTACATTGCTCCCCAACTCTACTGGCGCATCGATCCCCCGGCTCAGAGCTATCGTCAACTCCTCAACTGGTGGCTGGATCAAAATCCTCAGATGCGTCATGTCTATGTAGGTAATAATATTACTCGCCTCGAAAATCAAGTGTGGCAGATCGAGGAGTTCGATCGACAAATTACCATCAGTCGAAGTTGGGAAGCTCGTCTTTCCTTGGGGAATATTTTCTACAGTATGCGAATTATTCGAGATAACGCCCAGGGTCTTGCCGACTTACTCAAGGCAAATTTCTATCAACAATTAGCCCTGCCCCCAGTTATGCCATGGTTAAATACCCCTGCCGCTACTCCTCCCAGCCAAGTCCGCCGTCAAGGAGACACGATCTCTTGGCAACTAGGCAGCAATAATATTCAAAATCTCCGGTGTTGGACTCTTTACCAAAAGCAGGGTAATGCTTGGCAACTGGTGCAGATATTACCAGCCAACGCTACTAGTGTCCGGGTGAATGGGGGGGACTATGCTCTGAGTGCGGTCGATCGAGCCAATCGAGAAACCCTCGGCATTACCATCTAAGTCCTTGAGAATTTATCTCTAGACGATTTTTGAATTAGTAGTGAAAAGCGATTAGCAGAGAAAAGTTTGAGGTCGGATGTTGTAGAATGATCTCAGGTTGTATTTCTATCTAGCTTGAAAGTTTTCTAGGTTTTATTTCTAGATTTTATAGCAATTATTAGTTTCTGGTGATTGCTATTTGAGATGACATATCTCAAGGTTAAAAAGGACTGAAACCCCTCACCTGTCTTCAATCTTTTCCTAGCAACAATAGGTACGAAATCGGTGATCTAACCCCAAGAACCCATGGATGAACTTATCTCAGAATTAGAGACTTGTGTAGAAGAAAAATTTACTGGCAAGTTGGATATTTCTACTCTTAAAGGAGAGTACAAGATTTACTTTGGGTTGGGGCGCTTGATCTGGGCAGAGGGTGGAGAGCATCCCCGGAGGCGGTGGCAACGAAATCTCTTAAAACATTGCCCCCACATAGATATCAATCAAATTAAAATCCGCCAGACCGATGAAATGGATAGCTGGGAATATAGCACTCTGGTGATTTTACTGCAACGAGAGTACATTACTGCGGAGCAGTTATTGGCAGTCGTCACTGCGTCCATCAAAGAAATCTTGTTTGATTTAATTCAAGTTACTACGGCAGCGGCTCGATCGATCCACCAAACCCTGACCCCCAGAGATGAACATATCCTCGATGGTTACAGATACAAAAGAGGGATCGCCCTCAAAAACTATCCCGGAGTTCGCCCTGCTGGTAATCAAATCATGCCCCGGACTTTGACCCTGCCTCTTGTGAAAATCATCTCCGAGGTGCGCCAAGAATGGGATAGTTGGTTAAAGGTCAGCTCTGCGGGATTTTCGCCCAATCAGTTACCTGTGATCAAAAAGCCCGACGTGCTAGAGAAAAAAATCGTTGCCAAAGCCTACAAAAACCTGCTGATTCTCACCAATGGCAACTACACCATCCGAGATATTGCCGAAATTCTCCAAAAGAAACCCTGGGAAGTAATATCTCTCTTTATTCCCCACGTCCGTAGTGGCGAAATTGAATTGGTGGAGGTGGCGGACTGGGAATATGGCCCTCTGCCCAAGAAAACGGGGGATAGCGATCGACAAGATGCTAGTCTCAACCGGGCTGATGGGAGGGAAGATCGGCGAATTGATAGCAAAATTGGCACAAATATTGGCTCTAGTCTGGGGAATACTTTGGGGGCTAATCTAGGATCTGTTAGTAATAGCCCTGAGATTGCCCCAGAGACAAATCCTGCTGATCCCCCTGGAAACTTTACTGGCGGAGAATTTCTCTTAGCTAGAGCCGTCTCAACGATGCCCTTAGTAGCCTACATTGATGATAGCTCTTCCCAATGTGAAGCGATGAGTGTGACTCTACAACGCTTGGGCTATGGGGTAATGTTAATTACAAATGAGGTCGAAGCTTTGCCTCGGTTGGTTGAACGGGTTCCTAATATTATTTTTCTGGATTTATTAATGCCTGTGATCAATGGCTACGAACTTTGTGTTTATATTCGCCGGATTGTCAGCCTAGAGAAAACCCCAGTAATTATCCTCTCCGAGAAAAATGGGATTGTTGATCGTACCAGAGCCATGCTTGCCGGGGCTACAGATTTCCTCACTAAGCCCATTCCCCCCGAAAAACTCCTCGAAACCCTGCAAAAATATGTTCTAATTGCGGAAAGATGACTAATTTTTGATGTTCAAACCCCAATAATTAAAGGTGTAAAACCCCAAAAATCAAAATGTAACCAAAAATTTACAGGATTTTCTACCTAAAAGGAGCTTTTTCGGTCAAAATATGGGGAATAGATAGTTAGTTTGACTAATCTGAACTAGTTTTGCTAATTTTGCTAAAAATCAATGGGTTCCGGTAATTCTTTGAAGGATAAAGTATAAAATGTCGCAATCGGATAATCAACCACTGAACAATGATGCCTCTGACCAGCTTGCAGATCTGGCTCTGCCCCCAGAGTCTACCCAAGAAGTCCTCAATACGATGACGAACGAATTAGAGCGGCTCAGGATCGATTTGGTTGCTCAGTTGCGTCAAGATTTAGACCGACTTCAGGGAGATAAGTCCCGTTTGATCCAAGAAATTACCGATCTGCAAGGGCAACGCCAGCAAGTTTTGAGTCAGCAGCAGGAACTAGTCCAACAATTTAGTAGCGTTTTGGTGGCTCAGGTACAGGAAATTCTCTCTCAACGACTCCACCAACTCCTCGATACAACAAAGGCTTCTAGGGAAGGGGTGCTGCCGGGGGATAGCTCCATGGGTCGTGGGTCGCCCACTGATTACAACGACTACAGCGAAAATGCTTACAAAATTATTGCCGCCCTCGATAACACTCTGCGATCGACCTTCCGCTCCTTGCAACAAGACCTGAATAGTTACCAGAGTTCCCTTTCCCAGCAGATTGGGCAAATGTACAGCTTGGAGCAACAGGGGGAGACAATTATTGAGTCTTTGGTCGATCGCCTCCGCCAAGAAGTCCCTAACCTCGAAGCTGGTAGCCGGAATCCGAACCCTTATCTGCCGACCAACCCCTCCCATAATAGCTCTGGGATAATTACTCCTGTGGGCAATGGCAGTGGTTACTATCCAGATACTCACTCCCTCGACCCCTACAATCCTGATATTCCTGATACTAATGGGGAATTCAACTCCGGCTCCTTACCAGATTTGGATCCAGATTTAGAACCAGAGGCAGAGCCAGAAGCCCCGGTAAATAATCTACCTCCAGAACCTCCTAAACCCGCACCTCCTGCTAAGCCTACCGCTTCCCTACAACAAATTGGCTTGCTTTTGGCTCTGCTTTCTTCTGTGGCGTTGTCTCTCCAGAACGTAGTTTTCCGGGTGATGCTCCGCAAGTCAACGGTGCTAGGGATTCCCGATGTGGGTGGTTTCATTCCACCGGGGGCTGGTAATTCCCTACTAATCCTCTGGCTGCGGATGCTGGTAGTTGTACCGATGATGTTGGTGATTGGGTGGGTACGTTATCCCAATTTATTTAGTGATCTCAAGCAGTTTTTGACCTTTGATGATAAAAGCCGGACGTGGAATACTCTGGGCAGCGGCTTATTCCTATTTATCTCTCAGGTGACAATTTTCCTTGCCTTTGGGCAGGCTCCTACGGGGGTCGTGACGACGATCTTCTTTATTTATCCAATTATCACGGTATTGCTGGCTTGGCTGTTGTTTGGCGATCGACCAACCCTAATCCGATCTTTGATCACGGCGACGGTGTTTGCAGGGGTGGTGATGATTTCTCTGCCCGGAGGCACAGGGGCAAACTTTGCTATCACTGGGGTGCTGTTAGCGGTGGTATCGGGGATTGCCTTTGCTCTCTACGTCACCCTGACCCAAGCGGCTCAAAAGAAAGTCCACCCAGTCCCTTTCAGTGTGATTAACTTTATTATCATTCTGCTCTTGTCGGGGTTTACCTTGATGTTGCCCCTGCCAGAGGCTTTCGCCGTGAAGGTGGATCCAAATATGTGGGTTTCCATTATCATTACCTCGATCGCCTTGGGCAGCTTAACCCTAGCAGGTTACTTGATGACAAATATTGGGATCGGCATGATTGGGGCGGCTCCTTTCTCTGTAATTGGAGCAACGGGTCCGGCTCTAACTTCGATTATGGCTTTCCTGATCATCCAAGAAGCCTTAAAAATCAACCAAATCCTAGGGATGTTGCTAGTTACCGTTGGGGTAGTTGCCCTGAGTGTGGAAAGGCTCCGCAGCCAAAAGAAACCGAAATAAACAGTGAACAGTTAACAGTAAACAGTTATCAGTTAACTACATTAAGAGTTTAGGGTACTCAACTGAGAAATATTAGCCTATCAACTGCCTACTATTTCCGATCTAAACTATTTGCTGATAGCTGTTGGCTTCTAACTGTATCTATATAACCGCCTACTATTCGCACTATCCACTGATAACTGATAACTGTTAACTGCTCACTGATTAACTTTTTTGCGGGAGCGATGGCGGAGGGTTTCGGCGATCGAGGCGGCTTCCCGTTCGGCTTTGAATAGGTCTATGGGACGAGAGGTGAGGTAAAAACCGTGGGCATGACGTTTCACCCAGGGGATTTCCCGGACTTGGTAATGGCAAATATTATGAGGAGTTTGGTTAGGATTGGTGATCAGTTGGAGCGATCGCCAGTCTTGGTTAACTTCCGAAGCGATGGTTTTCATTTCAGCCATGGCGGCTTCGAGTTGTCGAGAAAGTTGATTGATACGATCGGCTTGAATTGTCATTCTTTGGAGACCTTGAGCGCATCCCTGCTGGACTTCGGCAATGGGAATTTTTCTGGGGAGAAAGAGAGTGGTCGATCGACTGGGTAAAAAGCCTTGATAACTACTAACAAAACCTTGATACCCACGCTTTTTTTGCCAAAGGAAAGTAAGTGCTGTGATGAGGAATTTCATTGCTTGTGATCTCCAAAATGAGCCTAGACGGATTTAATGGTACAAGCGTACTACATTTTTTCTCGAAAGGCAAGATTCTGTGCTGAAGTTTTCGATCGACTATTTTGAGGCGGGTAATTTCTATATTGTCGGTACTGACCAGAAAATAGTAAGATCTATCAACCAAACCATTGGTACAAATACTGAAAAATACGAAAAATCAATTATGAGTAATGCTCCTACGGCTTTAGCAAATAAATGGAATTTAGCTGAGTTAAACGAAAAATTTGAACAAGCTACGCCCAGCGAAATCCTTGCTTGGTGTGTGCAAGAAATTCCTACCGGACTAGTTCAAGCTAGTGCTTTTAATGTTGATGACCAAATTATTACGGATATCCTCTACCGGGAATTAAAGCCTGCAACTCCTGTCCCTGTGCTATTTCTTAATACCCTCTACCATTTCCCCCAAACCCTAGAACTAGTTGCCAAAAGCAAAGAAATCTATAATCTTGATCTGCAAACTTACAAAATCCCTGATCTCAACTCCCGTGAAGAGTTTGCTGCCCGCTACGGTGAAGCTCTCTGGGATGCAGATATTGCTCAATTTCACCACCTAACCAAAATTGAACCTCTGCAACGGGGACTGAGCGATCTAGGGGCTGTGGGTTGGATTACTGGACGCAGAAGAGACCAAGCTAACACCCGGATTCAGATGGATATTTTGGAAATTGATGGGAAAGGTCGCCTCAAGGTCAACCCGATCGCTAACTGGACTCGGAAAGATTCTTGGAGCTATGTAGCAGAACACAAGGTAGTTTACAATCCTCTCCACGACCAAGGCTACCCCAGCATTGGCGATGAACCCATCACTACCCCAGTCAAAGAAGGGGAAGATGAACGGGCAGGGCGCTGGCGGGGAACCGGGAAAACCGAGTGCGGCATTCACATCTAGACAAGTTCATAATCAATCTGTGACTCAATTACGCTTTATCGATCTATTTGCTGGCATTGGTGGCTTTCGTTTGGGATTTACCCAAGCTGGCTATCAATGCGTTTTTTCTTGCGAAATTGATCCAACTTGTCAAGATGTTTATGCTAATAACTTTGGCGAAACTCCATTTACTGATATTACCCAAATTGATGTGCGATCGCTTCCTGATTTTGAAGTTTTAACGGCTGGGTTTCCCTGTCAGCCTTTTAGTATTTGTGGCAAACGCAAGGGTTTTGAAGATACTAGAGGTACATTATTTTTTCATATTTGCCGAATTATCGAAGCAAAACAACCAGCAATTGCCGTTTTAGAAAATGTTAAATATTTGATCTATCATGATGGCGGTAAAACTTTAGCAATTATCTTAGAATCCCTTGAAGAGTTAGGATATTACGTTAGTTATGCTTTACTAAATTCAAAAAATTTTGGTGTTCCCCAACATCGAGAGAGATTAGTTATAATTGCCAGTAAAAAACGAATTTTCAATTTTAGGAAGTTATCACTTATTAAGCCAATTCCTAAATTAAAAGATTTCTTGTGTAGAGATGATAAGTTCGATTATTTATTACCTGATGAATATACGTTAATTGAAAATCCGAAACATCAACAATCGGGATTAATCTTTTCTGGCTATAGAACCAATAAAAGTATTTGGAAAAAAGGAGTAAGACCCAACACAGAGCATTTATCAAGAGTGCATCACCAGCCAAATCGTATTTACTCGGTAGAAGGAATTCATCCAACTATCCCATCACAAGAAACTTCAGGAAGATTTTTTATCTATATTCCATCAGAAGATAGAGTTAGAAAATTAACTATTACTGAATGCTACAAAATCATGGGTTTTCCGACAGATTTTAAATCTTGCAAAGTGCTGGGTAGTTCTTACAAGCAAATAGGCAATTCAGTATGTGTACCGATGATTTATCAAATTGCATTAGAAGTTCAAAAAGAATTATCTCAACCCATATCTAAATCAACACAAATTAATATATATAGCTCTAAACAACTATCACTTTTTAGTTAAACAATGAATCATCAAGATAAATTACTTGAAATACACGAGCTAACATCTAAAAATTTTATTGTTGGCGAAATCAAAAAAATACCACACGAGATATTAGAGAAAATTAATTTAATTGCAAAAAATTGTTCTAAGCAAAAGGGAGTGTATACAGTATTGGTTACTCTCCTAATACATAAAACTTTGCATCCTCAACAAGATGTTAGATTTCATCAAGAAAATTTGCTAAATGGTTTTTCGGGTAGAACTATTGACACTAAGTATATAACACCAACCCTTAAGTCTTTAGGTTTGCCTTCGATGTCAGAAAGTGGATGGTTAACACGCTCCTTGGAACAACCATTTCCATATCTAATGAATTATCAAGGGAAAATTGGTGGTAAAGGAGTTAAAGATGCTTTTTTAAGTATTTTAGATTTTCTAGAAATAAAAGTTAAGCCTACTGATCAGTCGAAAATTGCTGAGGTATTGGCTATCTGTTTAATAAGAGCAGTAGTGGAAATATCTATAGAAGAAACTATTGTAATCACCAAGATTTATAACGATAAGAAATCTGAGATTAAAATCAACGATATTATTTCGGCATTGGAAGAACATTTTTACTACAAAACCTATACAGCGAAGGGGACTTCAAAACTGCCTGTAATTGCAATTTATGCCTTATATCAATTAATTATAAAAGAAGTAAGCAGATATCAAAACTGTACGTTAAAGCTGTTGGGTAGTCATACTGCTTCGGATAAGACTTCGCAAAGTGCAGGGGATATTGAGATTTATTATTCAGAACTTCCCAATTCTCTTTTGGAGGTAATAGAAATTAAATTTGAGAAGTCAATAGATAAACATATGGTTACGATCGCTACAGAGAAAATAGTCAGATTTAGCCCTGAACGATATCTCATCTTATCTTCAGCAAAAGTTAATATTAAGCAAGAAGATGCAAGCGATATTGCTCGACTGATTAATGAAGTATCAAATAAATACAAATGCCAAATAATTGTAAATGGGGTACTACCAACCATCAAGTATTATCTAAGATTAGTCAATTATTTACCTGAATTTATCAATAATTACTCTATATTAATTGAAAAAGATCAAGAAATAAATTTTGAACACAAACAAAAATGGAATGAAATAATTACTAGGTTTAGCTAATATGTATAAGTGAATTCAGCAATGCCGATTTTTTCTAAGACTTTCCTAATTCTTGCGATCGACCATAGGCAGCCAACACCGCATTGATCACTGCTGCCCGAAATCCGCCCCGTTCCAACTCTGCAACCCCAGCAATAGTGGTTCCCCCCGGACTTGTCACCCGGTCTTTGAGTTCCGCAGGATGAATTTTTGTTTCTTGTAATAAAGTTGCAGTACCAAGGACAGTTTGGAGAGCTAACTGGGACGCGATCGCCCTTGGCAACCCGGCAGCCACACCCCCATCACTGAGAGCTTCTACCATCAACGCCACGTAAGCTGGCCCAGAACCCGACAGCCCCGTCACCGCATCCATGAGACTTTCCGGCAATTCCACCACTTCTCCCACCGCCTGAAAAATAGTTTTGGCTAAAGCGAGATGTTGGGGAGAGACATTTTGATTGGGGGCAAGGGCAGTCATGGCAGCACCGACGGTCGCGGGAGTGTTGGGCATTACCCGGATGATGGGATGGTGGGGGAAGGCTGCTGTTAATTTACTGAGGGAAACTCCGGCGAGAATAGAGAGCAGGACGGGATAAGGTTTAGCTGGGGAATATTGCAATAAGCCTGTGCGTAACTCTTGGACAAGGGCAGGAAATATCTGGGGTTTGATGGCAAGAAGCACAACTTCTAGAGCTTGGGCAGCAGTGAGATTGTTATTGGTGGTCTGGACACCGTAGGTTTTTTGGAGAAATTCCCGACGCTCTGGTTGGGGATCGCTGACTAAAATTTGGTCGGCACTGTAGGCTTGGGCAGTAATTAACCGGGAGACGATCGCCTCACCCATTACGCCACCACCAATTAGCCCAAGTTTAATTGTCATGTAGATTTCTGATATGTTCTAAGCGGATGGCGGGAATCGAACCCGCATTATTAGCTTGGAAGGCTAAAGTTTTACCACTAAACTACATCCGCAATTGATTTACATTGATTTTACAATCATACACGATCGAGTACCACTTAGTCCAGCTACCATAAAACTTCTATAAAGTTTGTCCCCAATTCACAGAATAGGAACCGGGGACATGATGATTTTGGAGTTTAAGCTAGAATCTTAGCTAAAGTCTCAAATCTAATTTTTCAAGGCTTAATAAATACCGTTGTTGTAGCGATCGCCACCTTCGGTAAAGGTGATATCTACTTGGGTAACAGCAAACTTATCAAGGTTGGCTTGGAGGAGTTCCTTCTGGCGCTCAGAGAGTCCGGGAATATTCAGCACATCTTCTACTTTTTCGTAGGGCGCATTATCTACGACCTTGGTTGCCAAACCGGGATACATACCGGGATATTTGCGGAAAGCCCGGACATTAGTATTATTTAGGTCAATTTTTTTACCAAATTCCGTAGCTAATTTATCATCAGCACTGTTGCGGAATTCGATTTCTCCCAAAACGATCGGCGTATTGTTCACCCCCATAGACAGAGAAGCAGCCATGGCGTTACCGCTCCAACCCAGATAACCAATAAAAAGAACTACGATCGCCACTAGGCGCACTAAAATTTTCATCAACTTAATCTCCTGACTAAAACTTAAATAATCCAAAAGGGAAAGACCCCTGAATAATTCCATTTTTGTTTATATGACTAGATTTTAGCTCAAGTGGTTAACGCATTGACACTCCCTAAATATTTAACTATTAACTTTTTTGTTATATTTCTCGGCGGGGGATCACCAAATGTCTGAGAAACATCTGAGAAACCTTGAGGAAATGTCTGGCAATAGTCAGGCAATAGTTAAATAAACAGCAAAAATGATTCAAAAAATTCTCCATCGGCTCCAGACTTCTCTCTATGTTTTTATCCCCAAGGGCTGGAAACTACTGGCTTTTGGTGGCTCGATCGCCCTGAGTTGGTGGCTAATTTTTACCCTCTGGTTATCACCCCACATCACCCTCGGTTTAATTGCCCCCTTGTCTGGGGATTTTGCGGTGCTGGCGGGAAAGGAAATGGTTACGGGAGCGGAGTTGGCTGTGGCTGAAGCGAATCAAGCTAGGGGAGTGGTGGTGGGCGATCGCCGCTATGGAGTCCGGTTGGTGATTGCGGATGACGAGAATAAACCAGAAGCAATGCTTCGAGCTGCGGATCAACTACGCAATAAGGGAGTCCAAGCCCTAATTACTTCTCCCCAGAGTTCCCTTAATTCTCTGCTGGTTGCCGCTTTGGAGATTGATGCTTTCCCCATTCCCCTGATTACCAGTGCTACGGATCCGGTGATTACTTTCCAGCCTCCGAATCAGGCTAGTGATCGAGTTAAAAATATTATTAGTATTGGCTTAGATCAAGACCTCCAAGGAGCCGCCCTCGCCCACTTTACTTACCAGACTCTTCAGGCTAAAAATGCAGCGATTCTCTATAACCCAGATAATTCCTATAGTCGCAATCTGGTGACAGCTTTCCAGCAAAATTTTCAGGATTTGGGAGGCAGAGTTATGATAGAAACCTATAAAGCAAAGGCGGTTAACCCCAACCTCAGCAGGGAAGACATTGATAGACTTCAAAATAACTCCCAAAATAATCTCAGCGATACAAAGCAGGATTTCCTCGATCGCCTCCAACGCCTCAACCAACAACAGCCCGATGTCTTGCTATTACCCAACCCCCTGCCAGATTTAATTAGTCAAGGTTTAGCTCTCCAAGAGTTAGCGATCGAGTTCCCTGTAATTGGTGGTGATTCTTGGGCAGGAATCATCTCGGCAAATCTTCCTTTACTAGAAAACGGTTTCTTTCTTAGTCCTTGGCATTCCCGACTGCCAACCCCAGAGAATCAAAAATTTATTGCCGACTACAACCGTGCCTATCGACCGGCTCCCCGGAGTAATGCGGCTCTGACCTACGATGCTGTGCAGATGATCCTAGGGGCGATCGCCACCCAGAGAGAATTGAGTCCAGGGGCGATCATGCAGGGAATGCAATCCTCAACTTTTTTAGGGACAACAGGGCAGATATTTTATCCTTCTTTCCAAGGGCGGAGTATGGTGATCAATCAAGTCAAAAATGGCGAAGCAGAATTTTATCAACAGCTTGCCCCTGTCCCGAAAACACCCCAGTAAAATATTTCAGCTATTCTCAAAAATATCTAGCCTAAACGAGGGAATCTTTGCTATTGTATTAATAAGTGACTTTAGGGCGGCATAGCCAAGTGGTAAGGCAGGAGTCTGCAAAATTCCCACCCCCGGTTCAAATCCGGGTGCCGCCTTCTTTTCCTAAGCCGGAGCGAGTTGAGGCTGGAACTGGAACAGCCCATAGACCACATTGCGGCGGATATCAATCATCATGTCTAAGAACATTTCGTAACCCTCCTGTTTGTACTCGATCAGGGGGTCTTTTTGTCCGTAGCCTCGTAGCCCGATCGAATCCCGCAGAGCTTCTACCCCTTGCAAGTGTTCCCGCCAGAGAGTATCAATTTGTTGGAGAATAAAGAAGCGTTCGGCTTGGCGCATCAAACCGGGCTGGATGCTATCTACCTGTTCCTCTTTGAGATCGTAGGCTTTGCGGACTTCCTCTTGGAGAAAGAGCTTAATTTCCGTAGCACTCATGTCTTCCATTTGGCTGGGTTGCAGGTCTTGGAGGAGATAGACAAATTCCTTGACTTTATTCACCATTTTTTCTAGTTCCCATTCCTCAGCAGGTAACTCTGGGTTGACATAGTTGTCTACAATATCTTCCATGGTTTTCTCGGCATACTGGATCACCTGTTCCTTCAAGTCCCGACCCTCCAACACCCGCCGCCGTTCCGCATAGATGGCTCGCCGTTGATTGTTCATCACCTCGTCATACTCAAACACCTGTTTCCGGCTGTCGTAGTAAAAACTTTCTACCCGCTTCTGGGCATTTTCGAGGGTTCGGGTCAACATCCGGGATTCGATCGGCATGTCGTCTTCCACCCGGAGGGCATTCATTAACCCCGCTACCTTGTCACCCCCAAAAATTCGCAAGAGGTTGTCTTCCAAACTCAGGAAAGATTTAGTAGATCCCGGATC
>JAIMKT010000029.1:14223-28707 GCA_020692245.1 Microcoleus sp. GA_180221_E-2-1-MAG-45_12 | reverse complement strand
GATCGACCCCGGAGTTGGTTATCAATCCGTCGGGATTCATGGCGCTCTGTGGAAATTACGTGGAGACCGCCGAGAGCCACTACTTCATCATGTTCTCGATCGGTATAGGCTTGGTACTCGCCTTTAATGAGTTTATAAACTTCCCGAATTTTTTGGATTACAGGATCATCGGTGGGGGCTTTTTCTGCTGCCGTAGCTAATTTATCCTCTGCCTCTAGCTCAGATAAACCCTGAAAACCATACTTCTGCTCCGCAACACTGACCATTTCCTTCAGCTTTTGGGCAGTGTCCTTGGCAATTTCCACTGGGAATAGGCTAGAAGAAACTTTCCAAGATTTTTGTTTGGGAGCCTCGGCAAAACCTTGGGGCTTGGATTTATCCCTAACTTTGGCAGAAACGTAGGTTTCATCTTCAGCAGGGGCGACAATCCGGGGCATCAGGTATTCCCGAATTTTTAGCCTTGCCATGTAATCGGCATTTCCCCCAAGGATAATATCCGTTCCCCGTCCCGCCATATTGGTAGCGATCGTGATGGTGCTTTTCCGTCCGGCTTGGGCAATAATTTCTGATTCCCGCTCGACGTTTTCGGGTTTGGCATTGAGAATATTATGGGGAACTTCTAATTCGCTAAGGAGTTTGGATAGGGATTCGGATTTTTCCACACTAGTTGTCCCCACCAGTACGGGTCTACCTCGATCGAACATTTCCTTACATTCCATAGCTACCGACTGCCATTTACCGGGTTCCGTCTTGAACACCACATCGGGCATATCATAACGCTTGGAAGGACGGTTCGTAGGCACAACGGTGACTTGGAGCTTGTATATCTGCTCAAATTCTGCCTCTTCAGTTTTGGCAGTACCAGTCATCCCCGAAAGTTTGGGGTAAAGCAAGAAAAAGTTTTGATAGGTAATGGTGGCGAGGGTTTGGGTTTCGTTCTGAATTTCGATTTCTGGCTCTAGACCCCGGCTAATTTTACTGGCTCGCTCCATGGCTTCCTTAGCTTCGATCGCTTGATGCAAACCATCACTCCAGCGCCGCCCCGCCAATACTCGCCCCGTAAACTCATCCACAATCATCACTTCGCCATTGCGGACAATATAATTCACTTCATCCTTAAACAGTTCTTTTGCCTTCACAGCGTTGAAAATATAGTGCGCCCAAGGATCTTCAGGATTGTAGAGATCTGTCACGCCTAGTAATTGCTCGGCTCGCTCAAAACCCTGATCCGTCATCAGGACATTTCGAGCCTTTTCATCGACTTCATAATCCCCGTCTTCTTCCTTGTCTTCTTCCCCCTCAGTGGTCGATCGCACCAACAAAGCAGCGATTTCTGCCGCTCGGAGATATTTTTCTGTCGGTCGCTCTACTTGCCCAGAAATGATCAAAGGAGTCCGGGCTTCATCGATCATCACCGAATCTACCTCATCGATCACACAAAAGTTAAAAGGGCGCTGCACCACATCTTCCATGGAAGTTGCCATGTTGTCCCGTAGGTAATCGAAGCCTAGTTCACTGTTGGTAGCGTAGGTAATATCACACTCATAGTTGCGCTGCCGTTCTGCTGCCCCCATATTTTGCTGGATCAGCCCCACGGTCAAGCCCAAAAAGCGATGCACCTGGCCCATCATTTCAGCGTCCCGCCGAGCAAGGTAATCATTCACGGTGACTACATGAACCGATCGCCCACCCAGAGCATTCAGATAGGCAGGCAAGGTAGAGACCAGAGTTTTACCTTCCCCGGTTTTCATCTCGGCAATTTCCCCTTTATGCAGCACTACCCCGCCCAAAAGCTGCACATCAAAATGGCGCATTCCCAATACTCGCACCGAGGCTTCCCGCACCACGGCAAAGGCTTCTGGCAGAATCTCATCAAGGATATCTTCTCGTTCTTTGTCGCTCTTGGCTTTGGCAACTTTGGTCTGGAATTCCGCAGTTTTCCCCCGTAGCTCATCATCGGATAGGTTCTTGATCTCTTCTTCGAGAAGATTGCTCTCCGTGACGTAGAGTTGATATTTTTTTAGCTTCCGGGCGTTGGGATCGCCAAATATCTTCTTTAGCATAGGGGTATTAAAAATTCCAGAATAATGACTGTATATATTGAGAGCCGAGATAACGTTAAATCTACAGGAGATTTTGCTACGGGAGATTGATACCTAGCCCTGATCATAACTCTAGCATATATGGAAGGGGCAGAAATTCCCTCAACTTGGATACAGTTTCTCCCAAGGTATTTAAGATTAGGTAGAGAACGGTCTATTGCATCTCCAATCTGAAATCTACCGAATATCAACTACCTGCTCTCGCTCTAAAATATTTTTATACAGGCAGGAATTTGGAATTTCCAAAATATTTATTTCTTACAGTTTTCTGGGGGTGTTGAGCAATTATGCTTACACAATAAAAGTGAGGACGGTTTCATCTACGCCCTTGAGTTTGAGGGGGCTGCCCTTGGTGATGATGCCTTCTTCGAGGTAGTCAGCCACGGCAGCAGAAACCAGAATCGAGTTGGGTTGAGCCGCCTGTTGGAGCCTTGCCGCAATATTCACACTCGGACCGATCGCTGTGTAGTCCGATCGCTCCGCCCCACCAAACATACCCACCACCGCCGTACCTTGATGAATCCCACACCGGAACTGCACCGGAGGTGGTCCCCCATCTCCGACGATACCTAGTTCCTGCCATTTTTGATTTAGTTCTGCCAAGGAAACCTGCATCTGTCGAGCCGCAGCGATCGCCCGGCGTACCTGTTCATTGGGAGTCAACTCCTCCGGCGCACCAAACAGAGCCAGAATTGCATCCCCCATAAATTTATCCACCGTGCCACCATTGGCAAACACCGCCCTCGTCATAGCTTCTAGGTATTCATTCAAAAGTTCGGCAACCCGTCTCGATCGCAGGGTATTCGCCAATTGGGTAAAGCCGACAATATCGCTAAACAAAATTGTAATTAACCTCGGCTCTGGACGTAGATCCAAGCTCATTTCCCCCGTGGCAGCTTTTTCCACCATTCCCGGCGGCAAGAAACGGCTCAACACCGACTGGGTGAGGTATTGGTTGAGTTCCACCACTTTCTGTTCATTAGCTTTGAGAGCCAAGAGATTCCGCACCTCTGCCAGCAATTCCCGGTCATTAAAGGGTTTGGCTAGGTAGGCATCAGCCCCCTGCTCTGTCCCCTCCAGACGACTCATTTCATCAGCCTTAGCGGTCAAAAGAATAATAGGAATCCCTTGGAGTTGGGGTTCTTGGCGGATAAGCTGAACTAGTTCTAACCCCGAAACCTCTGGCATCATCAGGTCTGTGACGATCAATTGCGGTTTGTAGCGTTGGGCAATCTGAAAACCTTCCCGCCCATTGCGAGCCATCAGCACTTCATAGCTACATTCTCGTAAAATTCCGGAAACATAATTTCTGAGGTCTGGATTGTCATCCACGACTAAAATTCTGCCCTTGGGGGTTGGGGGTAGATTACTGGCGACCGGACTATCGGCACCTACTAAACTTTCGGTCTTAACTCGATCGCTGAGGCTCGGCAGTGGGGTCACTAGCTCTAAAGTTGGGTCTACATCAAGGAGGAGGGGGTTGATCTCTTCTTCTTCATTTTGTAACTCTGTTTCGAGGTCTGCCAACTCCACTAAAGCTCTAGAAGCTTGGATCTCCGTTGGTACTTCCAAGACTTGATCTAGGGGTAAATGCCCAGTCCCGGTGTGCAGCCAGACATTAAAAGTCGTGCCATGCTCGTACTCAGACTCCACCGAAATTTGTCCCCCATGCATTTCTACTAATTCCTTCACCAGTGCCAAACCCAAGCCACTACCCTCGTAGGAGCGGTTTACAGAGCCTTCTGCTTGACGAAATCTTTCAAAGAGGTGGGGAATTTGTTCGGGGCGGATGCCAATGCCCGTATCACAGACTTGGAGGCGGACGTGGTTCCCGGCGGGTTCGAGGCGGACGGTAATCCTGCCATTAGTCCCCGTAAATTTCATGGCATTGGATAGTAGATTGTAGAGGACTTTATCAAACTTTTCGATATCTAGATACACCACAGGGCAAGGGACAAGCTCCGTAGTTACGGTCAAACCTTTTTTTTCACAGTAGGGACGGAACGCCTCCACCACCTGCTGCACAAGTTCCACCAAGTTACAGGGACGGAAACTAGCTTGCATTCGGCCAGCATCTAGACGTTGGAGGTCGAGGAGTTGGTTGACTAGGCGCAACAGGCGGCGGGAGTTCCGGAGGGCGATGATCGCTTGATCGTGGGGGAGGGCAGCTTTTTGGTAGGCGGCAGACTCTAGGGGACCAATCATCAGGGTGAGAGGAGTCCGAAATTCATGGGAAATATTTTGGAAAAATTCGGTCTTTTGCCGATCGAGTTCCATCAACCTTTCTGCCTGTTGTCTGGTTTTTTGGTAGAGCCGGGACTGCTGCACAGCGATCGCTGCTTGGGAAGCCACTGCTTGAGCAAGGGTAATATCTGCGGCTTGCCAGATTCTGGATGTACTAACTTGGCGGAGGGTAATACTGCCGATAATCTTGCCATCAGACAATAAGGGGACTAATAGCAACGCCCGGGCAGGAGTCCGCAGGGGCAGATCATAGCCATTTAACTCTGGACTAATGGATAGATCGTCAATGACTACAGGCTGATTGGTAATTAATAATTGCTGGAGGACTGGATTTCCGGCGATCGGCACCATCGATTGGGAGAGATTGTGGGACTGGGCGGTCTGGAACCGGGAATTGCTAGGGTCTACTTTTTCGTACAAACCCACCAACTGCACAAATTCATCTTCATCCCGCCAGAGGGACAGAGCGCAACCATCGACATCGAGGGCTTCTCCCAACTGTTGGGTAATCGCCGTAAAAATTTCTTGGGGATCAAGGCTGGAACGAATCGCTGTTGTGATTGTATTGACCAAGGCTTGCTGGGTTGCCAAGGCTCGGAGTTGCTCAAAGGCTCGTGCTTGGGAAAGGGCTAGCGCCGCCTGATCCGCCACCATCACCACTAGTTGAATTTCATCATCTTCCCACTGGTAAGGTTCCCCACACTGGTGGAGAGCCATCACGGCTATTAAAGACTGCTGGGAAATGAGAGGCACAACTAAACTGGAGCAAATATTGGCTTGCTGATAGGCCGATCGACGATTGTTGTTTTCTGGTTCATCTCCCAAGAAGCGATCGTCCAAGGTCACATCATTAATCACCTCAATATCCTGAGTCTCCCACACTGTCTCCCCCCAACTACTAGAAGTATTACTCAAGGTTGGAGTTGCTAGGACTAAATTCTCCTCAGAAGTGCCATTATTGAGCTTATCTAGACTAGATTTTTGATAGATAAACCATTCCTTTGCCAATTCCTTCTCCTGAAAAGGACGCAGAATACACACATCAATTTCCAGCATGTGTCCGACGGTATTGACAATAATCTGGAGAATTTGCTTGAGGGGCGAAGTGCCTAAACGTCCGTACTGAGCATTGCGGATCGTGTTGGTGACTGTGTTCAGCAAGGACTCCCGGCGGAGACTACGGGTTAACTCTTCCGTGCGGACTTTCAAGACATTGTGGGTATCCCACGCTTGGCGGACAAGGAGTTTTAGCTCTTCTGCATCCCAGGGCTTGGTGACAAACTTAAAAACCTTCCCCGCATTAATGGCTTCTACTAAATCTTCAACATCGGTGTAGCCAGTCAAAATAATCCGAATAATATCTGGGTAGCGAGTCGCTGTCAGGCTCAAAAACTCTGTCCCACTCATCATGGGCATCCTTTGGTCAGAGATAATTACCGCCACATCCCCTTCCTGTTCCAAAATTTCGAGGGCGGCTGGTCCGCTTTCTGCCCGCAAAACTTTGTACTCTCGATAGAAAGTTCTATAGAGCAAATCCAAATTATCTGGTTCGTCATCGACCACCAGAATTTTCGGTTTAGGTATGGCTAGGGACTTCATAGACCACTACTCCTACTGCCAAGGGCTTTTGGGGAGAAAATAATCCCCATCCATTTATTCACAGGATTTTGACTGACTTCAGTATAGTTGATTAGTAAGTTTTTCTTGGATATAGAAAGGATTCTAATTCCACCCGCTTTGAAGTGAAACTATTAAGTAGGCTGGAACCAAAGACTAGAAATGCGAGATCAGCCCTGACCATGGGGAAGATTTGCCCCTAACTTTCATCACCCTTGATCGAAAACATCCAGATTAAACCTAAAGTTTTAAAATTTAATTCCGAATTTAATTTCAATCTTCATCCTACATTTAATTTCCAAGATAATCCTACATCCTAAAATTAGACCCCAGCCTAGGCAAAAGCTCTAGGTATAATCTTAACTCAGCAAATTACGTCTAGTCTGATTTTCTTTTGGATCTAACTTTGGGTTTGATTGAGGGTTTTACAGGTTTTAGAAAAATTTATTTGTTAATTTTAAGACCGTTTTTATTTTAAGGGAAGAGTTTTAGGTAGGGGGACTCGATCGAGAAAAGTAGGTAGAAATGCTTGGGAAAGATAAATTTTGAAGCTGAATTAAGCTGATTAACTCGTTTTCTGGTAGATTTCTGCTAATTTAGTTAGCAACCACTGTTTTATTTCACTCCTCACTCTTGTGTTTGTCAACTCTTGGTTTTCTTTTTTCGCCTCCCAAGCTCCCGAACCTCTGCCCCTAGAGGAAATTCTGGAGCCATTTCCGCCTGCAAGGACAATTTCCTTTACAATTCGCACTGCTCAAGGCTACGACTTGCTCAATTTAGCAGAAATTCTGGCGGATAGTTTTCACGATCGAGCCGGATTCACAGGTCTGATTTTTCCCCTGCTCCGGTTGGGAATCTATGAGGACTTGAGGAATCGTCTCCGCAGTTCGCCGCCCCACTATGCCTGTTTAGTAGCGGTGGCAGAGCAACCTGTGGAACAAGAAGAATTGATCGGGACGATCGAATTAGCACTGAAACTCCCTCCCCCGTGGCAGTTCCGTCCGCCCCACTATCCCTATATTTCTAATCTGGCGGTGAAAAAAATCTATCGTCGCCAAGGGGCAGCCATGCAGCTATTAGCAGCCTGTGAACGATTGGTTATGGTTTGGGGTTTTGAGGATCTTTATCTCCATGTTCTAGAAAATAATTACGAGGCAAGACGGCTTTATCTCAAGGCTGGCTATCAGCTCCAAGGGGTAGAGCATAGTTGGTGGTCATGGCTTTTGGGGCAGCCCAAGCGTCTATTTCTCCATAAGCATCTCCAGCCCAGTGGTTGAAACTAGGAGAATTTGAGACTAGACTTTGAGATTAAACCTTCATCTAAATTTATAAAAACTGAGGGAAAGTAACTTTGACTGCTCATCAGGATATTTTAGAAAAAATTCGGCTCCAATTGTTGGTAGTCAATCCCCGGCGGCGGAATGGCTTGATTCTCTATAAGCCCTATCATGCTGAATTTGCGGGTCCGGGTTCGATCGTCGGGGGAACTGGAGATTTGGATTGTCAAGCTGTGTTACCTGTGGGCGATCTAGACCTAGTAGTCCCCGCCGCCCCAGAAGACCGTCAACGGGGTTATCTAACTCGGCGGCAATGGATTCAGTTAACCAGAAGAATCACCGAACAAGCCCAGCCAGAACAACGGGCGAAGATGATTTTAGAGCAGTTTGAACATTATTTTGATACCAAGGCGATCGCCAAAATCCCTGACGAAGCCTTTTCTCTATTGGTCGGCGTTTTGCCCCGGACGATCAAGGAGATTCGAGAAAGTTAGTAGTATCCATCTTTATTTCTGACTAGCTAGGGGTATTTTCATTTAGTTCTAATACTCAATAGCTAATTGAACACTACCCCACCTATAGCCATGGTTAACCATTTTTTATGCGGGAATTTCGTTAAATATTTACTAGAGAATCTAGCTGAAAAGGCTTTGAATGATCATTCTAGAGTTTTTGTCAGGGTTCTGAAAAAATCATCTTTGGCAGCAACAGTTGTCTTAGGTAGCGTTGTGTTTACTAGTTGTGGCGGTGCGCCCTCCTCATCAACTAGAGCTAATGCTCCGACCCAAATGGCTCCAGAAAGTGCGCCCCAGAGTGCGGCGATCGAGGGTAATGCACCAGAGGCAGCAGATGCTTCAAAAAATATCTCTACCAATCCAGCAACTAATGTTCCGGTTGCCAAACCCCAATTGATCAAGAGTGCCAGACTAGAACTAGTTGTAGTTTCCGTAGAAGAAAGCATTAAAGCTATTAACACGATCGTCCAACAGCAACAGGGAGATATTCTTTCTTTGGAAGATAATCAATCCATTTCTATGAGCCGTCCCTTGGCTGTCTTGCAATTGCGGATTCCCCAAGAAAAATTAGATATTACCCTTGAAAGTCTTGCTAAGCTAGGTACGATCGAGAATCGGAGTTTGTCCTCAGAAGACGTTAGCAATCAACTGGTAGACCTGAGGGCAAGGTTAAAGAATCTCCGCAAAACCGAAGAGGCTTTGTTAGAAATCATGAATCGTTCTGGCTCTGTAGGGGATGTCTTGAAAGTTGCCCAAGAAGTCAGTAATGTCCGCCAATCCATTGAGCAGATTGAGGCCCAACTCCAAAATCTGCAAAATCGAGTTGCCTACTCCCAAGTAAGTGTTAATCTCCGGGCTTTGGCAACTACTCGATCGACCACCCCCAGCCTAGGGCTGCAATTCCAAGAAACTTGGCAGCAGGCAACTACTTCCGTGGGCGATCTCACCATCGGTTTAATGAAGCTGTTACTATGGCTACTGGTCTACAGCCCTTATCTAGGATTGATAGTTTTAGTAGCTTACGGAGCTAGATATTGGTTCCGCCGTTCTGTCCGAGCCGCAGCCCCAAAGATATCTCAAGATCAAACTTAGGGTTAGGTTCAAGGTTAACATCATAAACTTCCTAATCATCTGGGGAGCTTGAGGATAATTATTGGGGAAATCAACTATGGCAAGTTTGCGAGTAATCTTCTTTTGGAATAGTGGAGTAGTTCTAGTAATCGGTGTCGTCAGTCTGGCGACCTTGGGGCTGAACCTCTTTGATGGCTCTGTGAAAGGCTTATTCTTTCCCCCTTGCCTTGCTACCTATCCGGGGGCAGGATTGTTTTTCCTTGCTTTTCAGATGCTATTTTATCTGGCAGTGATGATTTGTCTTTTTACCTACGGACTGCTGCGGCTCACCCAGCCCCATCGACAGGAAAACAAGTTTATTTTATGTTCGGCTCTGTTTATAGGGTATTTTTTATTCAATGAGGTGTTTCGTACTCACATCCACCTAGGCAGATTGGGATTACCCAAGGTGTTGGTAGTAGCTTCCTATTTTGGATTGGCGATCGTCTATGGAATCATCTTCCATAAGCAAATTCAGCAAACTCCCTACTTGCTACTGGTAAGCAGCGTAGCTCTATTGGGCCTCGCTTTTCTGGTTGAGGGATTGATGACCCAGCTTGACCTCGGTAATGACCATCTAGAGAGCCTTCTTGAGGGGACGCCAAAACTTTTGAGTGGGGTCAACACTGCCCTCTATTTTTGGTTCACCTGCCAAGAGAAACTGCTACGTTCAATTAATTTTTTTCGACCAAATTTTTCCAGATAGAGAGGTTTTTCAGAAGTTTCCCCAAAAGTTTCCCAGATAATTTTCAAGAAGATTCTTAGGGGAAAGTATTTTAGAGCAGATATCCTGTATAAAATATTTAGTAATTCTACGTAATTCTGCAATACTGGATCGAGATGTTGTGCCAATTATGGACGAATTAGGTGATGGAAGAAATTAGTTTGTTAATATATACTAAATTTCCTGATCGAATTATTAAGATCAGCATTTAGATGGGAAATCATGGCTAAAGTTCTGATAGTCGAAGATAGCTTGACTCAGCGTGAGTTGATTGCTCAGCTCTTGAAGGAAAATGGTCTAGAAGTATATACCGCCGCCGATGGTTTGGAAGCGATCGAGCGGATTAAACAAGATCAGCCAGACCTGGTGATTTTGGATATTATTTTGCCGAAAATGAACGGCTATGAAATTTGTCGCAAGATTAAAGCTGATGCCCGGACTCAAAATTTAGCGGTAATCATGTGTTCTGCCAAAAAAGAGGAGTTCGATCGATACTGGGGCATGAAACAAGGTGCTGATGCGTACATCTCCAAACCCTTTCTTCCTCAAGAATTGGTCGGGACAATCAAGCAACTATTACTAAAATAGATTATTGCTCAATTCCCTAGCTTTGCCCACTTAGACTCATCAATTTGCCAAGGGTTCCAGTCTAGGGCTAAATTTTTTCTGGGCTTTAATCTCTACAAGCAAATCTTGACAGGTACTGCAAACTTTTAAACCTGCTTAAACCTTGGCTTCTAAGGATTTGAGGTATTCTGTATTTACCCCCGATTCCCGAATTAGGGCAATCTTACCCGTGCGAGAAACTTCTCGGATGCCAAATTTATTTAACACTTGAATAATTGCCACCATTTTTCCCGGATCTCCCACCACTTCGATCGTCAGGGCATCTTCGGCAATATCTACAATATGCGCCCGGAATACTCGCGCCAGTTCCACAATTTCTAAGCGAGTGGTACTAGTAGCATTCACCTTAATCAGCATCAATTCCCGCTCGACACAGGGCGTGTTGGTAATATCTTGGACTTTGAGGACATTAATTAACTTGTATAGTTGCTTGGTCAACTGCTCAATGCTGCTCTCGTCTCCCGGCACTACCATCGTAATTCGAGAAATTCCTACCTGCTCTGCGGGGCCCACAGCCAAGCTCTCAATATTAAATCCTCTCCGGGCAAATAAACCCGCAATTCTGCTCAAAACTCCCGCTTCATCTTCTACTAGAACTGATAAGGTATGTTTCATCGGTACACTACGCCTAAAATTGCGCCTAAACTGCGCCTGAATTATCTTGAATTTGTATTGTCAAGTATATTGGATTTTGACAAACCAAGACAAGTACGGGGCAGAGAATGCGATTTTTAGGAATTGATCTAGGATGGAAGTCGGGGGCGAGTGGGTTGTGCTGCTTGGAATGGCAGGGGGAAGAGTTAGCTTTATTGAGCCTAGAGCGTAGGTTAGAAATTCAGGAAATTCTGGACTGGGTAGAGGATTGGACAACCCCAAATTTACCTGCCTTAGTAGCGGTGGATGCCCCAATGTTGATCCCCAACTCCACAGGGACAAGATTACCCGATCGCCTCACCCATAGCTATTTTGGTAAGTACCATGCTGGCTGTTATCCGGCAAATTTGCAGCGTCCCTTTGCGTCTCGGACTGTAGATTTTGGCTGCCAATTAGAAAAAGCTGGGTTTCACCATGCCCCAAGGATTACACCCCGTTCCCTCGATCGCTACCAAATTGAAGTATTTCCCCATCCCGCCCAAGTAAATTTGTTTAATCTCGATCGCATCCTCAAGTACAAAAAAGGCTCCCTTCAGGCTCGATCGCTAGAACTAGCCAAGCTCAGAAATTATATCCTCCAAGTCCTGACCAACCTCGAACCAAAGTTAGCTGCTCTAGATTTACCAGAGATTCCCAGTCAAGGGAAAGCCATGAAAGAAGTAGAAGATCAGTTAGATAGCCTCATCTGTGCCTACGTGGGAGCCTATTGGTGGTATTGGGGCGCAGAGAAAAACCTTGTCCTGGGGGATGAAACTACGGGTTATATTGTTGTGCCAGATAGATTAAACTCTTTGGATCAATAGCTTGTTATAGAAAAGTCAGAATTTCTTAAGACAGGCAAGGGGCTTAAGCCCCTTGTTCATCAATTTAGTAGTTATCCTAAACTATCCCTTTGCTTGCTATAACTCTAGGGGAAAATAATCTGGGAGAAGTTTTTTAGCTGTAAAATCTACCCCGCCACTGCTTGGGACGACTGAGGGCAGAAATAATAATTCGCAAAAAAGCTAGGGGATCGGCGAAGGGTGAGGTTAGAAAACTAATTCTAGAGGCGATCGAGGCTTGGCTCCAGTCGTAGGAAGGGGCGATCGCCATCAATAAAGCAAACCGGATGGCAACCAGAAACCAATTGAGGTTTAACCATATTTGAATAATGGGGTTAGTAGTCAGCCAGAGATTACCTAAAAGTATGCTGCCTAAAATCACACTGATTAGAGGTAAACCCTGTACAGCCAAAAGTAGCCAACAATCATGGAATAACTTGGCTGCTGTACCTGCATCCTTGAGAGAGAGCGATCGACCCCACTCCGTCCATGTCTCTCGAAAACCTTCATACATGCGGACTTTGATCACATCTGCCCCGTCTAGAAATCCCACCTTAAACCCTTGGGCAGCAATATACCGAGCGAGGGTGACATCATCACAAAAAGAATTTTTGGCAGCACTGTAACCATGAACTTGCTCAAGAACTCCACGGCGACAGAGAAAGCACTGCCCGTTTGCCATCACCGTTTCTGGCGTTTCCGGGTTAATCCCCGCCGGATCAAAGCGAAATAACAAGGTCATTAACAATGCAGGCTGGAGCCACCATTCGCCCACATCCTTGAGAATAAAACGGGGTGACAAAGAAATTAGATCGTAGTTCTCAGCTTCGGCGACTTGGAGCAGACTAGCGACCAACCCGGGCTGGGGCTGGGTATCGGCATCAATTCCCAAAAACCACTCCACCGCAGGTTGTTGTTGATTGAGGTATAAAAAACCATTGTGCAGGGCCCAAGGACGACCGACCCACTGGGAAGGCAGGGGATCGTCCGTAACTAGTTGCAATCTTGGTTCTCTAGCTTGAGCCGCCTCGACTAAATCCCTAGTTCCATCTTGGGAGTTGCTATCAACGATGACAATCTGCTGTAGCTCGTAGCTTTGTTGGCTCAATCCAGCTAAACAGGGACTAAGGCGCTGGACTTCATTAAGGGTCGGTACAACCACTCCAACTTTGCCAATCTGGTTTGGAGTAGCAGCTTGGGGCTGGAGGGGCGATCGACGCTGAGGTCCTTTGAGGAGGCGAGACAGAAGAATCAATACAGCAGGTAGCTGCAAAACCAGCAGCAACAGAGGTAGAGCATTAAAAAATGATGACAATAACTTAACCTATTTCACATTTACCTATTTTGTGTTTCTCTGAAGAGAAATTGCTACTTTAAGGCAACTTTCACTGGTGTAGTGGAAATTTCTTCTGGCAAAGTAGCGGGAATAACTACGGAGTTGATCACATTTTTTGCCCCTGCCACCAGAGAATCAAGGCTGGAAAAACTCCGACAATTAGACCCAACGCAGTAGGCACTAAAAATCCCGAACCAACACTCATAATTCCAGCGAAGGCAAAGTTACTGAGGTAAATGCCGAGGGGAAAGTTGAGTTCCCGGAGGGCGGGTAAAGGGAGTTTTTGCCAGAGGAAGGCGGCAATGCTCATGAAAACAACCCCAGTGCCAAACCAGCCAGCAAAGTTACTGTAGGGCATCCCAAAAAAGGCTCCCGGCTGATACCAAACCCAGAAGGGGGAAATAGTTTGACTCATGGCAGGATCCAAAACAAAATCCCAAGAGGTCAATAACAGAGAACCTAGGGCGATCGCTCCCAACTGCCGTCCCCAACTCTGACTATTTTCAGCGACCTTCAGCCCTGCCCTTGCTAACACATAAGCTGCAAAGCCTAGGTAGAACCAAGATAGGGGAATGGTAAAGGGGACTAATCCAGCAATTTTGTAGCCCAAGCCATTGAGATAACCGTAGTTACCAAAGGGAAAACCAGTGCTGGTTCCCAGAAGTTCACTACCTAAAGATAAAAATACTGCGGGGAGCATAAAAGCTAGCCAAGGCTTAAGCCCTAAAGTCCGGTAAGCATAGATAGATACAGCGATCGCCCCAAAAATAATATAAATTACTCCACCACCGCTCATGCCTAACTGGAATAAGGTTTGTCCAAAGGAAGAAAGGTGGCTAATAAATTCTGCATTTGGCAAGACTATGAGTAGCCCCGCCAGCCCAAAAGCCATAGAAAATATATGTGCTAAGAGGAAAAATAGCTCAACGCTGACCAGTTGCTGCATGATAAACTCCTATCGGGAAACGCCGAATCTTAAACCCATCTATCCTAAACTAATAACTGCTGAGGATGTAGTCACAAATTAGACTGTGGGCAATATTAAATCATTATTTTTGATAATTTTACAATACTTAATACTCTTTGGTTGTTAATTGGCTGTTAATTAGCTGTTAATTTTTGGCGATTAGCTCTTTAATTTTTCAGCAATCTCTCCAGAATGACAATTAAAACTCTCTAGACCTGTCAATAAGAGTTAGCCTAGATGCTCAATAATGATTACACTGTAGAAGGGAAAGAGTAAGCGCAGGTGGTTGCAAATTCTTTGGAGTTTGAGGAAAGTCCGGGCTTCCGAAAGACCACACTTGCTGGGTAACGCCCAGTGCGAGCGATCGTGAGGATAGTGCCACAGAAAGATACCGCCTTTTTCAGTAAACAGTGAACAGTGAACAGTGAACAATTAAACCTGATAACTGGTAACTGCTAACTGGTAACTGATTGGGGTAAGGGTGCAAAGG
>JAIMKT010000029.1:581-14209 GCA_020692245.1 Microcoleus sp. GA_180221_E-2-1-MAG-45_12 | reverse complement strand
ACCAGCAGTATCGAGAGGTACTGGCTCGGTAAACCCCGGTGGGAAGCAAGGCAAGGAGCAAGGGTTGGTCTTTTTCCTGTTCCGCTATGAAGAAACCGCAAGAGGTGGTTGGTAACAATCATCCCAGATAGATGACCGCCTTCTGGTGTTAACTCCGGTTATTGCCAGAAAACAGAACCCGGCTTATGTCTAACTCTTTTCCACCCAATATCGATCGTATTCAGTGAGGGTTTAGTGGACATATCACTCTTTGGTGCCATCGCCAGCCAGTACCACGATCTCCTTTGTGTGCATACAGGGGACACAATGAACCTGATCTGTGACCTTATTGAAGAACAGGTGATCAACCATAAATTGTCTGTAGACCTTTACACAGGAGTCCAAAACTTCTCAGAAGTGGCTACAGATATCCCTCGCTATAGATCCTTGGGGGCTGTCTGTCGGCGAGTCTTTGTTTTTGGGTTGGCAGATGTGACTCCACCAATTATTCCGGGAGTAGAATTCTTTCCTCTCAAGCCGGATACAGGACTGGCTCAGGAGCGTTTTCTGTTGGTGAACACCCCCGGTTTTTGGGCGGCTCTCTTGGCGAAGGAAATCTCTGAACCGGAAATCGGTTATGGCATCAAACGCTACGATGGCGGCTGGTTCTATGATGAGCAGGTGGTGGAGCGAATTTCGCTGCTGTTGTCTCAGGTGATGGGGAAGTTTTACCAGCCAGTGCCAGAAAGGTATTATGACCAACAAAGCACTCATATTGCCGAAATTAATCGGCGGCTATTGGTACAGCTAGAGGAGTCGGAGCTAGTATCCCAACGGCGGTGGATGCGCTTGACGACTCTCAACCAGTTTGCAGCCATTCTCCTCCAACACCAGCCCCTGCCCTGTATGATGCGGGATGCGGTGCAGATTCTGTCGATGATCTTTGGAGCTTCCGAGGCGGCGATCGCCTTCAATATGCATGGGGGGCAGTTTATGGTGATTGCTAGTGGAGGAGACATCAACAACAGTGAGCAGGTGTCTTCCTTGGGAGAAGGAGCCAGTGGTCAGGCTTTCCGGCAGGGAAAATTAGTCATGTATGCCGACACCAAACAAAAGCAACCCATTGATCCCCTTACGCCCCAAGCGGTGACAATTCTCTCGGCTCCTATCAAGGGCAGACGGAAAATCTATGGGGTGGTAACGGTGGGGGATGAGTTTCGCAATAAATGGAACCGGGAAGATGCTCAAACCGTGGGAGCGATCGCCAATATGCTAGCAGTGATCATTGAACAAAAAGTCCAAATTAGCGGTGATGTCACCTATCAACTCCGGCAGGCGAAGCATTTTAGCCAAATCCTCAAAAAACTTCGGAGACCCATGGCTCGTTTGCTAGAACTCCAAGAACAACTCCGCAAGGAAAACGAATTTTCTCCTACTCAGATCGAAACCTTGGCTCAGATCGAAACTTTGTATAATGGTTTAGCCATGACCCTTGGATTTCCTGTCAGCCTTAATTTTACCAATGACTCCTATTTACCCCCACCGCCAAAAACAACTCACAAAACTAGTAGAAAAACTGGGACTGAAACCCAGCCAACCGATCAAGTGGCAGCTTCTCGACTTGGCTCTGACCCATCCTAGTGTTTCATCGACGGCTAACTATGAAGAATTAGAATTTTTTGGGGATGCTGTGGTACGGTTGGTTTCCTCCGAATGGTTACTCGAAACCTATCCTCAGGGAACTGTGGGGGAATATTCGGCCGTGCGGAAGGTATTGGTGAGCGATCGCATTCTGGGCGAAATTGCTGCTAGTTATGGGTTCGATCGCTACTTGCTCATTGCCCCCCAAGCCAAAATTGATTTACATAAACAGGTTCCTCGCCTTGCGGATGTGCTGGAATCTGTCCTCGGAGCTTTGTATCTCAGTACCCACACCAGTGAACTGATCCGCCCTTGGCTAGACCTCCACTGGTTGCCCATTGCCGAAGCCGTCCTTCAGGATCCTGCCCTGCAAAATTATAAAGATGCCCTCCAAGAACTTACCCAGAGCCAATCTAAGCTCCTGCCTACCTACCAAGTCAGCCAGCCCATTACCCTAACAAATGAGGACGATCGCTTCACCGCCGAAGTCTTTCTCCAAGGGAAACTCCTCGGTACAGGCAAGGGTCGAAGCAAAAAAGCCGCCGAACAGGAAGCCGCCAAGGAAGCCTTCTTCAAGCTCCGCCCCCAACCGCCCAAGGTTCAGGAAGATTAACTAGTTAGGTTAACCATCCTCTTGAATCGAGAAGGAATTTCCACAGCTACAAACATTGATGGCCTGGGGATTGTGAAATCGGAACCCGCCCCCCATTAGATCCTCTGAGTAATCGAGGGTTAGCCCGTTGACATGACTTAGGCTCTGGGCATCGAGAATTATAGAAATACCATCACAATCGTAGAATCGATCGCCCACCTCCACATTTTCTGCAAACCCCAAATTGTAGTACAAACCCGCACAACCACCGGGAGCGATCGACAAGCGGACTCTTGGCTCCTGCTCTGCCGACTTCCCCTGTAACCGCCGAATTTCTTTACTAGCCGACTTACTCAGATGGATCATACAAAATCAAACATTTCTCAAAATCTAGATTAATTACCCAGATTAGCCTAGATCAACTATTCAAGTGCATATTACTCAAATAACTATGCAAAATAATTATCCAAATAAATATCCAGATTCACTATTTATTATCGGGCTGGCTCCGGGCATAGTCATCCTGAAACCGAATAATATCATCTTCCCCCAAATACTCGCCATTCTGCACTTCAAT
Organism: Microcoleus sp. GA_180221_E-2-1-MAG-45_12; assembly: GCA_020692245.1. GTDB lineage: Bacteria > Cyanobacteriota > Cyanobacteriia > Cyanobacteriales > JAAUUE01 > JAAUUE01. The sequence goes on along the minus strand of JAIMKT010000029.1, from coordinate 11,420 downwards.
TAGCACCAAAGGAATCACTCCCGGATTTTCCAACCGATGGGCAGTGCATTGGGGGACGTAGGTAGACTGGTTACTCTTAATAATTGTTTCTTGATCTCCACACGTTACCTTGGCAGTACCAGATACCACAATCCAGTGTTCACTCCGGTGATAGTGCATCTGCAAACTCAAACGATGTCCTGGCTTCACTTCAATTCGCTTAATCTTATAACCTCGTCCTTCTTCCAAAATTGTAAAAGTTCCCCAAGGGCGGGTATCACTAACTATCTGACCATTGAGAGAACTGGGCAGGTGGAGGGAGGCAACTTCGGGCAACTCTTGAGACTGGATCATGGGTTTTCTCCTTGAAATTATGGGCAAAAATGGTGATGCCTCTAACATAGCAAAACTTCTTCAGCACTGGATAGCTGCAAAAGCTGAAAATCCCTGAATCTGGTAAATTTATCGTGAAATTATCATGAAATTATCGTGAACCCGATCGAGAATTTCTAGAAAGGCGATCAACAATTGTGGATTCAATCTTTAGAGGAAGTTACCCAGACCCGAAATCATCAATTTCTGAGGTTTTGTTTCAGGTTTCGATCGAGAATTCTGATCAAGATTTTTCCTAGGTTTTTTGCAGAGATATTCCCCCCAGCAAAACGGCAAATAGGTAATTAATCAATCCGCATCGGTGGTAATCTAAAAAAGGGCAACGGGAAAGCTCAACTTGATCCCAGTGCGTCCTCAATAAATTAGATATAAGCTGCTGAAAAACCAAACATAGAATTATGGTAACAACCACAGAGAAAGCCAACATTGGCTATATTACTCAAATTATCGGACCCGTTGTGGATGCAGAATTCACCAACGGCAAAATGCCTCAGATTTATAACGCCCTTAAAGTTCAAGGAAAAAATTCCGCAGGGCAGGATGTCGCCGTCACCTGTGAAGTACAGCAACTCTTGGGAGATAACCAAGTCCGGGCTGTTGCCATGAGTTCTACGGATGGAATGGTACGGGGCATGGAAGTAATTGATACAGGCGCACCGATCCGAGTTCCCGTCGGCCCTGCCACCCTCGGCAGAATTTTTAACGTCCTTGGTGAACCCGTAGACAACATGGGTCCAGTGGGTAACGAAGACACCTTCCCCATTCACCGTCCCGCTCCTAAGTTTACCGACCTCGAAACCAAGCCTTCCGTATTTGAAACTGGCATCAAAGTTCTCGACCTCCTCGCTCCCTACCGTCGGGGCGGCAAAATTGGTCTATTTGGTGGTGCGGGTGTGGGCAAAACCGTCATCATGATGGAATTGATCAACAACATTGCCATTAACCACGGTGGTGTATCCGTATTTGGTGGTGTGGGTGAACGGACTCGTGAGGGAAATGACCTCTATAACGAAATGAAAGAGTCTGGAGTAATCAAGGAAGATGATATTAGTGCTTCCAAAATTGCCCTCGTGTATGGTCAGATGAACGAACCCCCCGGAGCCAGAATGCGGGTAGGTCTTTCTGCTTTGACCATGGCAGAATATTTCCGGGATGTCAGTAAGCAAGACGTGCTACTTTTTGTTGATAATATTTTCCGATTTGTGCAAGCAGGTTCTGAAGTATCGGCTCTCTTAGGACGGATGCCATCTGCGGTAGGTTATCAGCCGACCCTAGCCACAGACATGGGAGATTTGCAAGAGCGGATTACTTCCACCACCGAAGGCTCCATTACTTCTATTCAAGCTGTGTATGTACCTGCGGATGACTTAACTGACCCAGCTCCAGCAACCACCTTTGCTCACTTGGATGGCACAACCGTGTTATCTCGTGGTCTGGCTGCTAAGGGAATTTACCCCGCCGTGGATCCTCTAGATTCCACCTCTACCATGCTCCAACCCAGCATCGTTGGCGAAGAACACTACAAAACTGCTAGAGCCGTCCAATCTACTCTGCAACGTTATAAGGAACTCCAAGATATTATTGCAATTTTGGGCTTGGATGAACTTTCTGAGGACGATCGCCTGATTGTGTCCCGCGCCCGGAAGGTAGAAAGATTCTTGTCTCAGCCTTTCTTTGTGGCAGAAGTATTCACTGGTTCTCCCGGTAAGTATGTCACCCTAGAGCAAACCATCAAGGGCTTCCAAATGATCCTTTCTGGAGAACTCGATGATCTACCAGAGCAGGCTTTCTATTTGGTGGGTGATATCGATGAAGCGATCGCCAAGGCAGCCAAAATCAAGGGTTAATCAACTCTTCTAGCCTTCCTTTGGGGGAGGTAATCTCACAAGCCCCCGGCTCGATCGGGTTGGGGGTTTTCTAAAAATAATCATAAAAATCAAGCATAATCTATGACATTAACTGTACGGGTTGTGGCTCCAGACAAAACTGTTTGGGATTCCACGGCAGAAGAAGTGATTCTGCCCAGTACCACCGGACAATTGGGGATACTCAGTGGTCATGCTCCTTTGTTGACGGCGTTGGATATTGGGGTGATGCGGGTGCGTCCCGGTAAAGAGTGGGTAGCGATCGCCCTCATGGGTGGTTTTGCAGAAATTGAAAATGATGAGGTGATCATTCTCGTCAACGGTGCAGAAAAAGGGGAGTCGATCGACAAGGACAAAGCAAAGGCTGCTCTCTCGGAGGCGGAATCAAGGTTAAACAAAGTCCAAAATACTGAGAATCGCCAAGAAAAAATTCAAGCAACCCAAGCCTTCAAGCGTGCCAAAGCCAGATTTCAAGCCACTGGTGGTCTAGTTAGCTAGGTTCCTACTCTCAATTATCTAAAAATTTTCCCTCAGCTTCTACCCCCAACGGCTGAGTTTTTTTTGTAATTGAAGAGTTAAAACACACAAATTACACAGAGAAAACTTGATGAAAAGGCTAAGATACAGATATTACAGCCCGATCCACCACCTTACCTCTGGGGTCTGTAATGCTTAGAAATAAGGAATTTTATTGGAACCCAGAAAAGAATCTCAAATTACAACAAGAACGGGGAATCAGTTTTGAAATGGTGGTTCAGGCGATCAATGAAGATAAAGTCTTACAAGTCACCCCGCATCCCAATCAAGAAAAATATCCGTCTTAGCAAATAGTCATCATTGAGCTTAATAACTATGTTTATTTAGTGCCGTTTGTACAGAATGGGAACGAAGTATTTCTCAAAACAATTATTCCCAATCGTAAAATGAAGAAAAAATATTTAGGAGGTTGAGATGTCAGAGCTTAAGGAATTTGATTTAGATGAATTTGATTTGGATGAAGAAGAACAGGAAATTTTAGAAGCCTTTGAAAGAGGGGAATTGCAACCCGTTCCCAACATGGAAGAAGAAATACAACGCCTCCGGCAGGCTGCTCGGATATTCTTAGAAAGTAAACGGGAATATTCAGTTGTGATTACCCGTGAAGAATTAGAAGCAGCAAGACAGATTCTCAGCACACAGTTAGAGCATACTCACTTAGAGCATGGGGATTTGCCGCAGGAGGTCGATCGACCCGTAGGCGTAACTAGCAATCAGATTATTAAATCCCTACTGGACAAAATAAACGCAGCGATCGAGAGTCAATCCTCTTTACAGACATCCTAGGGAATGAGACGGATAAAATGTTTTTTGCCCACTTGGAGAACCTGCCCTGCGAGGTCAACTACTGAGTCGTAGGTGATATCTACATCCTTGATCGATCGACCATCTAGTTTCACCGCCCCTCCATTAATTTGCCGCCGTGCATCAGAGCTAGTTTTGCATAACCCCGTCACACTGAGGAGATAGAAAAGTTTTACCGGAAACTGCACCGCCCCTAGGGAAAACTCTGGTACTGCTAACCCCTGAGTAGTATTGCCTTGGGTTAGGTTGAGAGCTGCCTTTTGAGCTTGTTGCGCTGCTTCTTCACCGTGGTATTGAGTCACCACCTCTAGAGCGAGGAGCTTTTGGCGATCGCGGGGATTTTCTGGCAGTTCCGAAAGAGAGAAATTAGTTAATAATTCAAAATACTGATTAATCAAGCTATCCGGGGTTTTTTCCAGCTTGGAATACATGGTCAGGGCATCCTCCGTCAACCCCACATAATTCCCTAGGGACTTAGACATTTTTTGCACCCCATCCGTCCCCAAAAGTAATGGCGTGAGCAACCCAAATTGGGGAACCAGCCCAAAGTGCTTTTGTAAATCTCGCCCCATTGCAATATTGAATTTCTGATCCGTCCCCCCCAACTCCACATCTGCCTGCACTGCCACAGAATCGTAGCCCTGCATCAACGGGTAGAGAAACTCATGGAGAAAAATTGGGTTTTCCTTGGTATAGCGTTCTGAAAAGCCTTCTTTGGCTAACATCTGTCCGACAGTCATAGTGCCTAATAGTTCCAAAATCTGTGAAAGATCTAGCTTGGCTAACCATTCTGAGTTGTAGTGTATCTCTAGGCGATCGGGCGTATCAAAATCCAGAATCGGCCGTACCTGTTGCAGGTAAGTTTCGGCGTTTGCGTGTACCTGCTCTAAAGTAAGTTGGTTTCGCACGTCAGACTTACCCGTGGGATCTCCAATCCGAGCCGTGAAATCTCCAATAATCAACACCGCCGTATGCCCCGCATCCTGAAAAGCCCGCAACTTCCGCATCGGAATACTATGCCCTAGGTGAATTTCTGACCCCGTAGCATCAATTCCTAGCTTAATCCGCAGGGGTCGATCGCTCTTTTCAATTCTTGCCAAAAGGTTCTCTTGGGCATTAGTTGATTTAGGGTGATCCGGAAATATTTCCACCGTCCCTCTAGTCAACCAATCAGGAGCAGGAGGAGATGAGCTATTAGTTAAATTTTCAAATAAATCAGTTGCCATAGGTGATCCCCTCAGCTCCCCTTCAAAAGAGGGAAGAATTTACATTAAATACTTTTATTCTTTTCTCTATCCTCTTCTACCTTCTTTACCTCCCCTTACCTCCCTGTACCTCCTCTACCTCCTTCCCCCTACATTGTTAAAGACTGGGGATTCAATTCAATCAACTGAGCCAAGTCCTTGAGGAAACCCGCCGCATCTGCACCATAGATGACTCTGTGATCGCAGGTGAGGTTAACTTGCATTTGCTGTTTTACTCCTAACATGCCATCAGCAGTAGCCACCACTTGGGGACGGGACGCACCCACCGCCATGATCGCCCCTTGACCGGGAGTGAGGATCGCATCAAATCGATCGACCCCAAACATGCCCAGATTAGAGATCGAAAAAGTCCCGGTAGTATATTCGTGGGGTTGGAGTTGCTTGTTTCTGGCTCGTTCTACCAAGTCCTTCCAAGTCCGAGAGAGGGAATAGATATCAACTTGGTCAGCATTTGCCAACACTGGAGTAATCAAACCCCCACCGGGCATGGATACCGCCACTGCAATGTTGATCCCCGCAGGATAGTTGATGCCAGCATCGGTGAAATGGGCATTGATCAAAGGATGTTTTTGCAGAGTCACGGCGACGGCTTTAGCCAAAAGGGCAGTCATGGTTACGCCCTTGGATTTTAGCTGTTTGGCAAGTTTATCTAAGCCATCGGTGGTGATGGTGTAGCCGACTCGGTAGCTAGGAATTGTCAAACTAGCCAGCATGTTCCGATTCACCGCATTTTGCAGAGTTGTCAGGGGAACTACTTGACCGGGAGTAATGGCTGCTGGAATAGTGGTGGTGGGTGTAGCTATGGGTGCTGGAGTTGTCGCTGGAGTTGCGGCGGGAGTAGAGACAGGGGCAGGACTACTAGCCTTACCGATCAATACTTCCACATCTTCGGCAATGATTCTGCCGTGGGGCCCACTACCCCGGACATTGCTGAGGTCTACTTTGTTATCCTTTGCCAATTTTCTGGCGCGGGGAGAAATCACACTCCGACCATTGTTTTTGCTGGGGCTGTCGGCGGGGGGAGCAGCTTTGGCAGCAACGGGTTCAGGAGCTTTGGCGGGGGCGGGTTGACTGGCGGGGGCTTCCTTGGAGGGAGTGGCAGGCTGAGATTGAGTCTTGGTTTGTGCTTGGGCGATCTCGGCTTCGGTTTCCGCTACGAGGGCGATCGCCGTGCCTACGGGGGCAGATTCCCCAGCAGGAACGATAATATTTGCTAGATAACCAGCATAGAAAGACTCCACATCCATATCTGCCTTGTCAGATTCCACCACCACTACGGTTTCTCCTTTCTCCACCTTATCGCCGGGAGATTTGACCCAAGAAACAATCTTTCCTTCGGTCATGGTAGAGCTAAGTGCAGGCATAAATACTTCGTGGATCATGGGTCTAAAATTTCAGGTAGGGATAATTCTCTTGGTTATGAATTGGTTACGCTCAAATAGTATGTACAGGAGCGTTGATCATCAGCTTGATTATTGTACCCTGTTCTTTGGCGAATCAGTAGTTTTCCTCCCAGGTCTTGTCCTCTGGTCTACTAAAGCTAACTGCGGAAAAGCCGACTGTACTGGTGAGTATGAGCCATGCTGGCGATCGCCAAACCCCAACCACTAGTTGCCAACTCCTCATCTTCTAAATTCATCACCATCTCCACCGCAGCAACCAGAGAGGGACGCAGAGACCAAAGGAGTTGCTGCCCTGCTGTTTGACCTAGGGGAATTAATTTCAGTCCAGCACTAATCAAATTAGTTGCCCAACTTTGCAGATAAGCCAGAATTGCCGAATCTAGGGGAATTTCCCAAGTAGCTGCGGCTATCCCGAAGGCGATCGCTAAGTTCCAAGATTCCTGATCTTTCAAGTGAGGTTTGACTTCTGGCGATATTTCCCCCAACAACAACAGGAGGGAACCCCCCATTTGCCAGCTTTGCTCCCGGAGTTCTTCAGTTTCCTTTGTGGCGGTCAACCATTGATTCCAGTGGGTAAGTTTAGAAACATCTCCTTGAGCAAAACTTTGATAAGCCCGCACCATCACTGCCGCTTCTAGCCTTGCCACCCCGTGGGTCAATTCTTGAGTTAACCAATGCTCTAAGGTCGCCACATTGTTAATTATTCCCGTCTCCACCAAAGTTTCCAATCCCTCGGAATAGCTATAGGCTCCCACAGGCAAGGCGGGGCTAGCTAATTGCAACAGAGACAGCAGGACAGTTTTATCCATGGGCTTCGTGATGATGGGAACCGTGAGAATTTGCCTGATCACCGTAGGCTCCTGCTTCTGGTTGAAAGGGGAGCATTTCTTGCTTGGCTGCTACTCCGAGGTGTTCAAGCATGTGGGCAAGGACGGGATCAAAAGCAAGGCGGAGATAGGCGGGGGTGATTTCGAGGGGAACATGACGGTTGCCTAGGTGGTAGGCAGCTTGGAGGAGCTTAAAAGGATCGGAAGTTGTCACGGTTAATACGGGTTCTGGTTTGGCAGTTATTTGTGCTAGATATTGCCCTGTGGTCGATCGCAATAAATCCCCATCTTGCAGCACTGTTCCCCTAGGTAACTGTAAAAATACTATTAGAGAATTTTCCAACTCCAACCGTTGACGGCTCCGGGTGCGATCGTCCGCAGTCAAAGGAATCATCAAATCTATTTTTTCTGAGGACAGGTTTTGGAGGGAGCTAGAATCAATCTTTTCAGTTAAGACAATATCCATAGGTTAGCGATCGATTATCTGGTAAATATATTTAGTAAATACTAAGTAAATATCAATCCCATCGTAGTTTTTAACTTTCAACTTTCAACTTTTAACTTGTACTTTGTGCTGTTACTTCCGTAAGGAAATTAACTCTTGATCAATTCTTTCTTTCAAGTCAGGATTATTTCTAGCATTGACAGTAATTGCATTAAATCTGGGGATAATTAAACCATTTTCTTCACTAATAGCTCTGACTCTATTACAAAAACTAATGGTTAGTTCTTGCATCTGGGGAGGTAGTTCGCTAATAGTTTTGGGTTGAGTACAGGAAACATTTTCCAAGCTACTATCCTCAGAGATTTGTCTCATTTCTTGGACTGTAGTTTGCCGGAGTTGCTCGATCGCCACCACGGTCTTAGCATAATTGACAATCTCTTCATCGGGAATACTCTTGGCAAGTTCTTCTGGGGATACGGGCAAGGCAGCATTTTCCTCACCAGAACCACAGCCCAATAGGAACAAGGGCAAAATTAAGGGAAAAATCAACGAGTAGGTAGCTAACCGCAACCAAGATGGTATCCAAGATTGTAAATAGTCAATTCTGGGGTTAGTTTTGAGATTAGTTTTGAGATTAGTTTTGAGATTAGTTTTGGGGGATAGGACAGAAACCATAGGTTGTGTAGGGGAGGGTTAGCTACTCAACAAAGATAGCACTAGCGGGGTCTCCTGGGGGACAGTTCTTGTAAACGCCGTTGAATTCTGGCAGCTAAATTGGGGTCAGAGAGGCTGTTGGTATAAATTTGATTAAAACGCCGGGAGTTCATTCCATAGTTGTTGAGGATGCTTTCCGATCGCTCACAAAAATCCCTGACAATTGGTGCAACATTATCTGCCAATCCCTCAGAGCTATTGCAACTAATATCTGGCACAGTGCCATTGTTCGCTGATCTAATTTCCCTGAAGCTCCGCCGCCGCAATATTTCCATATCGTAGGCAGCCCGGATGTAAGTATCAAGTTCTTCCTCGCTGATAGCTTGAGCCTGAGCCGGGGCATTGAAAGTCAACTGGGGGAAACTTTGGAAAGAGGGGCTAGATAGACCGGGAAGATAACCCGATAAAACTCCTAAAGTGGCGATCGCCCCCACCAGCAGTACACGATATCCGCAAAGATTAGAAGTAAAAATAGAGTTAGAAGTCAACATAGTTATAGAAGAGGGCAATGTTAAGGATTACTAGAGGATTACTAGAGGATTACTAGAGGATTACTAGAGGATTACTAGAGGATTACTAGAGGATTACAAGAAGATTTCTAGAGGGTTATTAACTAGGAACATCTTGTCATGGCATAAGTTCCACAGGTTAAGAACCACTCAAGAACTACACACACGACAGAGACGGATCAGATGACATTGTAGGGTAGATAGGGGGTCGGCTCCTTTTTTGAGACTTGATTCTAGTTCTAACAAGATTGGCAAGATTTGTAAAAGTTTTCGGGAACTAAGGTGGTTAACTTCCTGCCGGAGAAAGTAGATCCGTTTGGGATTACTAATTTCTGCTGCTTGGGCAATGACTCGATCGTCCTTCTCGCCACTCTCGATCGCCAACTTCAACAGTAACCAAGTCCGAAATTGCCCCGTTAAAGTTGCCACAATTCTCAGGGGAGGTTCATTTCTCTGCATTAAATCCGCTAGTAGCTCCAGCACCATTTCTGGCTTCCCTTTGGTACAAGCATTGGCTAATTGGAGGCTAGAGGTCGTATTAGAAGTTACTAAGGCGGTAATAGTTTCTAGGGGCAGGGGTCGATCGAGATTGGTGACAGCGAGGGTAAGTTTTTGGAGTTCATTATCCAAAAGTCGAGTATCATTACCCACAGCCTGAGCAATAAATTCTGCTCCCGTGAGGTCTAGCTTTAATTGATAGCGGCGAGCCAACTGTTGGACATGACTAACAATTTGGTCAGTTTTCCATGGTGGGATAGGAGAAAATTCTTGAATTGTGGCGTATTTTTGCAATAACTTGGTAGATTTGAGGCGAGCATCGGGTTTATGCTTAGAAGTAAGGAGAAGTAGGGAGGTATCAGGAAGAGCTGGGAGTGTCCGCTCTAGCTCACTGGTGGTTTGTTGGCTACACTGTTGAGGAATAGGAGTATCTGCTAACCACACGAGCCGATTCCCAAAACCAAAAGGGGGAGTCATGGCTTGGTTGAGAGCTTGAGTTACTGCATCTGGCTGGTCTGGGGTAATTTTATGGTAGTTAAAACTACTCCATGCAGGGTCAACTGTGGTAGTCTGGATTTCCTTGACCGCTTGGGCGATCGCAAAATCATCTTCGCCCCAGTACAGATAAATTGGCATAATTAGCGTAATTAGTTAGCGTCATGAGTTGGGATCACTGACCAAATAAAAGACCAGATAAAAACCAAATAAAAATAACCAAAAGTTTATAACAAACAACTCATCCATACACAAGGAGGCGATCCAGATTGGACGAAAATTATCAGACTTATCTAAATCGGTTGGCTCGGTTGACCCTACCAGAAACCCACGAATCTCAGTTACAGAATATTCAAGAATCGCCAAAGTTTCAGGCTGGGGCAGACCATAAACCAACATACTTTCCCGGGTATAGCGTGATTACACCACCTTGGGCAGAAGATCACAAAAATCCTGAGTTTTACCAATATCTCCAAGAAACCCAGACGCAGTTGCTTCAAGATTTAGCTCCAGATTTCTTGGTTCCGGTCGTTCCTGATAGTTTTCATCTTACCCTAGCAGATTTGATCTGGGATGGAGCCTATCTTAATAAAGCCCAAAATCCAGAATTTGAAGGGCAGTTACAATCGCACATGGCGAGTAGCTTTGCTGAATATACTCAGGAAGTTTCCCCTAGCCAAAATAATCGCTGGCAGTTGTTGGGCTTTATGGTCAGACCAAGGGCGATCGCTGTTTGTCTCATTCCCAAAGATGAAGCTTCCTACACCCAAATCCTCCAACTCCGCCGCCTAATTTACCAAAATTCCGCCTTGGTAGGTCTAGGTATTGAGCAGCAGTACCACTTTACTGCCCACATCACTCTGGGTTACTTTGGCGATGTTTCCGAGAAGAACCTGAGTAGCCGTCAAAAACTTTACAACCATCTCGATCGACTCAGTAATCAATGGCTAGAAGCCGAGCAACCAGACCTACTAGTCCACCGGGGTGAATTACGCAAGTTTGATGACATGACAAATTATTACCGTCAACCAGAATGGGGAGCTGTGGAATTTTAGAGGCTGTCTAAAATAGTAATTTGGCTACTAAAACAGGCAAGAGGTGGTAA
>JAIMKT010000029.1:0-552 GCA_020692245.1 Microcoleus sp. GA_180221_E-2-1-MAG-45_12 | reverse complement strand
GGGGGTGGTAAATACAGGCAAGGGGCTTAAGCCCCTTGTTCTACTAAATCCGAGAGAGATCAAGTCCTAAGTTAAAATCGCTGATTTCTATTGTGCAGTGATCGACCAGGTTGCGATCGTCAGGGCTAAGAACTTGCCAAACCAAATACCTGCCGCCTTGAGTCGGGGTAGTTAGAAAAAACTCTGGGGGAAAAGACGGAGACTTGAGAGTTTCGGTAGCCCTCACTACCTTGCCTGCTAGATCATAAACTGCCAGACGCAGGGCAACCCCAGCACAACGAGGATCAGGAAATTTCACTATTCCGGTAGCTCGGATCACTGATGGCAAAGGGGTCAGGAAAATCATCGCTGTCACAGGGGGTTGCGATCGATAGCCAGCACGGGCTGTTAATTGATAAATTGATGGTGACTGTTGCTGGAGAGTTAAAGGGAATTGACTGAGAGTAATCCAATCCTTCTGTCCACCGGGAATGGTCGGGATTTCCTGCTGCATCCTCCCCAGGGTCTGCACTGCCACAGCGAGGGAAGTGGGTTGGATTCGTTGATAAATAG
>JAIMKT010000028.1:27599-45915 GCA_020692245.1 Microcoleus sp. GA_180221_E-2-1-MAG-45_12 | reverse complement strand
TTGATCGAAGTCCTTCGGCGGGAGAGGTTGGCATGTGTGAAGGGAGAGAGGTTGAATTTGGCAGTGGGATATTCGGGGCATCAGGTGATCGATCGATTTGTTGATCCCCAAGCAATCCAGAAGTTTACTGCCTATCAAGATTTTAAGGCAACCATTCATCGTTATCAGCAGACCCATCAGGTATCAGGGATTCTCTGGCACAGTTTGACTATTGACGAGCAAACCCTCCACTATCCGGCTGTCCATGAAGATTTAATTACCCTGCCTACTGATCTGCAAACTCTTCAGAGAGCCAAGGCTGGGGTGGTGGAATTTTGGTATCAGGCAACGGCGGGAATGGATTTTTATCTGAGTGTTTGTCATGGCAAAGATTATCAACAAATTAACCCCCATAGTCTGGTCGAAATGATTAACCATAGCCAGTGGGCAACAATCTGGAAATGGGAAAACAGCCAATTTAAGGAAATTATTCTCCAGTTGGGACTATCTGCCATCGAGCTGGTCGATCAATCGACCGAAAATCTGCATTTAGCCACAGAAGATATCCACGCCGTCAACCCCGGCAGTAAACCCATCGGCTAGTCCCAGACTTTGCTCTCATAGTAACCGTGTTTACTTTTTACTTCTTACTTTTTACTTTTACAAGTTCCTAGAGTTTCCTAATCGCTAGGGCTAAACCTTGGCAGACTCCTGTGAGAAAATCTAAATCTAAGGTATCGATGCGATCGCTCTCCTTGTGGTAGTGGGGATTTCGCATAAAAGCCGTATCTGTCACCATCACTGCCGGATAACCCGCATCCCAGAAAGGTGCATGATCACTAAGGCGAGTTGACGGAACTAGCTCTCCCCGATTGGGAATTGGCAACCATTCACAGGGAGTCCCACTGCGGCGGATTTCACCCCCCATTTTCATCAGGTCGAGGATCAAAGAAAAATTACCAATCAAGGCAATAAAATCTCCAGTGTTGGGATAAAAATGCTCTAATCCGGCGGGATATTTCTGGGAGTTGGGGGTGCGATCGCAGTAGCCCAGCATTTCTAAAGACAACATGATTCGCACCTGTCGCTCTTGGGCTTTAAGGGTTTCCACATAGGCGGCACTGCCCAACAGTCCATACTCTTCTAGATCAAAGGCAATCAACTGTACCGGATACGCCAAAGGCTCGGCAGCAATAATTCTCGCTAGTTCCAACAACACTGCCACCCCTGTGCCATTGTCATCGGCTGCCGGGGAGTTGGGGACACCATCATAGTGAGCGCCGATAATGATCAAGGGCTGAGAGGGATCAATTTCGAGATTATTTTTAGAGTTATCTTGAGAGTTAGCTCTAGGATTCTTGTTGACTTGATCTATATCATTAACTGAAGTAGCGGCGGGTAAATTGAGGATGAGGTTTTTATGAACTTTCCCTGCAACAATAAACTCATGAATCGTCATCTCGCCCCAAAGGGATAACTGTTGCCGGATATAAGTCTGGACATAAAAATGCCCTCCACTAGCGAAGTAAGGATGCCGCTCTCTAGCGATTTCTTGGAGATGATTGAGTAAATTATCCCGGAGATATTCTGTCATAGCTGTGATTTCAATCGCTGGGTTTTTCTGTCCTCTATTATAAATGTAGTACCATATCCCTTGGGAAAAAGCCTATGAATTATACAACTCAGTTGGTTTCTTTGTATGAACAGGATTTGAATCTTTGGCTAGAAACTACAATTTCTGATCTCAAAGCTGGGGATTTTCAGCGTCTTGATGTCGAAAACTTAGTGGAGGAATTGGCAAGTTTGGCTGGTAGAGATAGGCGAGAATTGCGGAGTCGGTTGGCAACTTTGTTAGAGCATTTACTAAAACGGTGTTATGTCAACAGTGAATATGATTATGCTGGATGGGAAGAAACAATTGATCGGACTCGGTTTGAAATTGTCGGCATTCTTGATCAATCTCCCAGTCTCAAAAATTATGCCAATAGTCCTGAACTATTCTCTCAAGCCTTTAATTTTGCCTTAAGTCGGATGAAAAAAAATCAAGATTATCAATTGATCGCATTTCCTGATCGATGGGAGTTTAATAGTGATATTGAATCGTTGTTGAGTATTAATTTCTGGGAGTAAAGGTGATGCTGGGCAATCCTTGGTAAAATTAAAATGAAAACTATTCATGAAAACCATGACTGAACCGATCGCCGCCATTACCCTGCCCCCGGCTACCAATCCCCAAGAAGAAGGACTGTGGCTAGAAACTTCTCTGCGATCATGGTTGGATAGCGAGTTTTTACCAGAGTTAAGCAATCAATCCATTGCCCAACGTGCGGCTCAGGTATTTGTGCGGCATCGGATGGAGGGGGAAAATGATCTGGGTTCCTTGGTGATTGCGATCGTGACGGAGATGCAAGAATTTGATTTCTCGAAAAGTTTCTATAGCGAATTTGCGGTGGCGAATGCTGTGAGTGATTTGTTGCTAGATAGTCTGGGGATCGATCGATGTTGTGGACAATAAAATTAGTTATTTCTGAATAATTTGATTGTAGATAATTTGATTTTAGTTATTTACTCAATTAGCCAATCAAGATTTCGTGATGAATGGGGATTTCAATAATAAACTGAGTTCCCTGGTCAAGCTGGGATACACATTCTAACCTGCCATTGTGTTGGTCAGTAATAATCTGGTAACTAATTGATAAACCCATACCTGTACCTTTGCCGATCGCCTTCGTTGTAAAAAATGGATTGAAAATATATTGCTTAATTTCCTCTGTCATCCCCATACCATTATCTCCAATCAAAATTTGTATCCAGTCATTAGCAATTTGGCTAGTTCTAATTGTAATTTCTTTAGGTATGATTTCTTGAGGATGCAGCAAAGTATTAATATTGACAAAATTGGGGTTAATTACATTGGTATTATTACCATCTATTGCCGAAATATAACTAGATTCAATAGCATCGATCGCATTCACTAAAATATTCATAAATACCTGATTCAGTTGTCCTGGTGAACATTCTACTAGAGGTAGATCGCCATACTCTTTAATTACTTTAATACCCAAACTATCAGATTGGGGATAGAGGCGGTGTTGTAAAATCATCAAGGTACTTTCTATACCTTCATGGATATCTACTACCTTAAATTCTGATTGATCCATGCGAGAAAAATTACGGAGAGATAAAACAATATCCCGGATCCGATCAGTTCCAGTCTTCATAGATTTAATCATTTTTGGCAAATCTTCCATAAGAAATAACAAATCAATTTCTCTCTCTAGAGTTTTGATTTCTACATCATCACTAAAATGTCTAACTTTATAAAGATTAAGCATTCTCAGGAAGTCTGCTATATATTGCTCTAAATATAATAGGTTGCCATGAATAAAACTCACAGGATTATTGATTTCATGGGCAATACCTGCGACTAACTGCCCTAAGCTAGACATTTTCTCAGTCTGAATCATTTGTGATTGGGCTTTTTTTAATTCCTCTAAAGCCTCAGTTAATTGTTGGGCTTGGGATTGAGCTTTTATAGTAGCTGCGTTTAAATCTTGGAGATTATTATAGGCTTTGGAATGGTAGCGAGTCCGGGCAATAAATTCTAACTTATCTGGTAGTTTGACTAGATAATCATTTGCTCCTAAATTAAATGCTTCTGCCTTGAGTTTTGGGTCTTCTTTACTCGATAGCATCACCAGAGGAATTTCACAGGTTGCAGGATTTGCCCGTAAAAACTTTGCTAAGATTAAGCCATCAATTTCTGGCATAACTAGATCAAGAAAAATCACCGTCGGTTGTACTTCTTTAATTAAAGAAAGAGCGGCAGCAGGGTCAGCACAGTAATGAAAACTAATATCTGATTCCGTTGCTAAAATCCGCCGGACAGCTTCCCCAATAATCGGCTGGTCATCAACTAATACAACCCGAATCGGACAGCTAGAGGTCTGATTTAATTCTGGATTTTCTAGGCTATTTTGAAATGTAATTATCGGCTTAGGTATAGGTTCAGGCATAGGCTAATTACCAGAGGTTGGTAGTCAGGGTTGATCAAAAAAAATAACTAATTTTGGGGCTATTTTTGTAATGAGTTGCTAGCTAAATATTTACTAGATATTTACTAGATATTTACTAGATTAGACCTTCAGTTTTTCGGAGTGCTACCATACAGGCAGGGGCGATCGAGGGCAGGGGTAAAATTTGCATAGCCGCCCCAATTTCTGCCGCCACCTTGGGCATTCCATAGACTACAGAAGTTGCCTGATCTTGAGCGATCGTCTGCCAACCAGCCAACCGTAGAGCCAAAAGCCCCTTTGCCCCGTCTCGACCCATCCCTGTTAGTAATACAGCGACGCCTTTCTTCGACCAGTTTTTTAATAAACTATCAAATAAAATATCTACCGATGGACGATAGACATAATCTTCAGGAGCAGCCGTGTAATGAAAAACCATATCTTTGCCCAGAACGAGATGATCATTAGTTCCTGCTAATAATACTTTACCCATTTCGGGATAACTCCCCGCTGTAGCAATCCGTACTGGTAGAGAAGATTGTTGATCTAGCCAAGTTGCTAAGTTGGGGGCAAACTGGGCATCCATGTGTTGAACAATCACCACGGCGGCTCGGAGATCTGGCGGAAAGCATCCCAGCAGAGTCACGAGGGCTTGGGGGCCACCAGCAGAGGCTCCGATCGCAATCAGAGGTGGCTGGGGATGTTGGTTAGATAGAGTAGGGAGAATAGGAGCATGGGGAGAATGGTGGCGATCGGATTTACCAATGAGTTTGGCGATCGTGGCGATTTTGGCTAATAATTTTGCTCCTCCATTCGAGTGTTTCTGAGATATTCCTAATTTTTCGGTAGATTTTTCAATAGATTTTTCAATAGATTGTTCGGTAGATATGCTAGTAGATTGTCCGCTTAATCCCAGAATGGGAGTATTCACCGCATCCAAAGCTCCATAACCCATCGCAGTAAATACCTTCCCGGCGTTACCATCAACACTGACTGTCACCATCAGAATTGCACAGGGAGAATAATTCATGATTTCCTTGGTGGCTTCTACCCCGTCCATGATGGGCATGATCAAATCCATCAAGATTAAATCTGGGGTGTCTACAGCGCATTTTGTTACGGCTTCCTTACCATTGGCAGCGACCCAAGCTAGTTCATAACTAGGGACGGTGCTTAACACCCGGCGCATAGCTTCTACGGCAATGGGGAGGTCGTTGGCGATCGCAATTCTCACGGGTTCAGGTTCTCCAAGTTAAATATTTTTTGAAATCTCTGTAAATCTCTGTAAATTTCTGCAAGGCTCTACAAATTAAGATTCTGCTAAAACTTTCTAAATTTAAGGCTCGCCAATTAAATCAATCACTGCTTGGAGAAGAGTATTATCGTGGAAACTACTTTTGGTTAGATAATAATTCGCCCCGGCTTCCATCCCCCGCAAACGGTCTTCTTCCCGGTCTTTGTAAGAAACAATAATTACGGGTAGAGATTTCAAATTTGGGTTACTTTTAATTTGATTAACTAGTTCAATCCCATTCATTCGGGGCATATCTATATCGGTAACGATGAGGTGATAAACCCCAGTCCGCACCGCATTCCAGCCATCAATCCCGTTCACAGCAACCTCTACTTTATAGCCTTTATTTTCCAAAATTTTCCGCTCCATTTCCCGGACGGTGATCGAGTCATCCACCACCAAGATTTTCCGGGTAGTTTGGGTTGGAGTTTTTACTTTTTGATCGCTGACCTGATCTAGTTGACCACTGGTGAGAAGGGTCGTGATCGATCGCACCAAATCCTCCACATCCACAATCAACACCGGGGAGCCATCCTCCATCAACGCCGCCGCACTAAGATCTCGGACTTTGCCCAAGCGAGGATCCAGGGGACGCACCACTAACTCCCGTTCTCCGAGAAAGCGATCGACCACCAGCCCGTAGGCATGACCATAGGCTCCGGCTTCACTGACCACCACTACCGAAATTAGATCAGTGTCATTGATCACCGAGGGTAGTTCCAACACTTGGGCGGCGGAGATCAAGCCAATGTGTCTTTCGTTGGTAGCTACACTGGTTGCCGATCGATCGGTGAAGTATTGACGATTTTCCATCACATGAATTTCGGGTCTGGTTAACTCAACCACTCGATCGATCCGGGTCAAGGGAAAGGCATAGGGTTCCCCCGCAATCTCCACTAGAAGTGTCCGCATGACTGAGAGCGTTAAGGGTAACTGGAGATGAAAACTCATGCCCTGCCCTGCATAGGACACTGCCCGGAGAGTTCCCCCCACCTGCTGCACCATGCTTTGGGCAACATCCAACCCCACCCCCCGCCCCGAAATTTCTGTGACAGTCTTGGCAGTGGAAAATCCCGGTAGAAACAAAAATTCGAGGATTTCTGCCTCACTCAGTTGGGCTGCCATCTGGGGAGTGGCTAACTGCCGAGTAATCACCTTTTGACGGAGTTCTTCTAGGTCTACACCCCGGCCATCATCACTAATCGTCAGCGACAACATCCCCGCCCGGTGTCCAGCTTCAATCCGGATCGTCCCCTCTGGAGGTTTACCAACGGCTATACGTTCGGCAGGAGTTTCGATACCGTGGTCGATCGCATTCCGCAGCAGATGGGTGAGGGGAGCCTCTAGCCGCTCTAGAATATCCCGATCTACTTCCGTGGCTTTGCCCAGAATCTCAAACCGGACTTGCTTGCCTAGCTGCCGAGCCAGATCCCGCATCATCCGGGGAAATCCTTGGACTCCATCCCCCAAAGGAGCCATGTGGCTGGCTACAACTTCTCGATAGAGGCGATCGGCCAGACTCCCAGACCGCCGAGCATACAATTCCACCTCACTAAGTCGATCGAGCAAAAATTCCTGACAGACTCCAGCTTGATCCCTTGCTGCTTTAATTTGCGCTAGTTGCTCCTGCTCTAATTTCTTCCCCTCCAAGGTGGTTGCCGAGCTGTTCGACAGGCTCACGGCAAGATTTTGCTGAAATGATGTCTGTAGTTTATCCAACAGGGAAGCTAGTTCGGTTTGTTGCTTTTTGAGTTGCAGGAGAGAATCGGCAAAGGGACGCAACCAGTTGGTTTCTACCAAAGTTTCCCCAGCCAACCCCATTAATCGATTGAGGTTATCAGCCCGGACTCGGATCATCCTGTCTAAGCTGGAAGTGGGAGCTATGGAAGCATCTTGGTTATTCTTGAGGAGGTCTGATTGAGGATTGATGGGAGTAACTTCTGCATTAGGAGAGTTAGCTTCGGGAATATAGTTGGGGGTAATCTCTAGGGTGATGTTTGGGGGAATTTCTGGAATAATCTCTGGAATAATCTCTGGAAAAACTTCTGGGATCATCTCTGGGCTTGGTAACTTTAAGGGCGTAAGGGGGTGATCGATCGAAGTACTAGCAATAATTGAATTATTTGGAGAAGAAGGATGGAGAATTTGGGCGATCGCTGCCACCACTGCGGGAGTTTCTGGGGGAACTAGTCCCTGTTCGAGGTCGATGGGGGGAATTTGGGTGATGGCAAGTAATTGATCTACCCCCCGGAGCAGAGTATCGATTTCTGGGGAACCGAGGGTGACTTTTCCCTGTTGAGCCGCCACAAAACAATCTTCCATCACGTAGGCAATTTCCACCGCCGCATCTACCTGGACAATCCGGGCAGCTCCTTTCACCGAATGGGCAGCTCGCATCAGGGCAGCAAGATTTTCCACCACCTTGACATTAGTTTCTAGGGCAAGGAGACCATCACTCAAAATCGTGGTCTGGGTTTCGACTTCCATGCGAAATAAATCAAACATGGAAAAATTACTGAGATCCTGTCCATTCATACAGTTAAAGTACCCAATTCTTGATTAAAGTATTCGTCGATTTAGGGTATGAAACAATAGCTCGTCATCTAGATAGTTCACATGATAGCTAGATTGGTTCGTTTGCCAATCAAAAACTCCTTGGGTATAGCTGTGGGCTGCCTTGGAGATGACCACTGGAGCCGGGCGCAGGGCTTGGATAGAAAAGCGTTGGACTCCATAGATTTCATCCACTGGAAAAACCCATAAACTCCCTTCTCGTTCCACCACCACCAGACGTTGATACACTAAGGGGTTAATTTTTTGGCTGGATTGATTAGTGTGGGAGATAGTTTTAGAAATAGTTTTAGAAATAGCTGGGGAACTATGGGCAGAGATGATCTTAGCCCCGGTTTTTGTCATAACTCTTGAGCTAAATCCTGAGTTGACTTCTAGACCAGTTGCCAATTCAGTTTCTAAGCCAAGGAGATGATGCAGGGAAATACAGAGTTGCAGTTCACCCCGGATACTCACCAGCCCCAAGAAAACCTCATTGCTTCGGTGAGGTAAAGTCCGTATGACACTAGGTTCTGTGACTTCCTTAAAAATACTTGCCTTGAGAGCTAACCATTCTTTCTGTAAGCGAAAAATCACCACAGATAAAGCTTTCTGCTCTTTGATTGCCTCTTTAGTTCCTTGGTTTTTGGTAGTCCCGTGAACAGCGATCGCCCCCTTGTTGGTTTCTCTGATTTCTGTAGTCTCTGTAGTTTCAGCTAAGAGCCTAGTCCATTCCTGTTGATAACCGGAGGGGGGTTGTCGATCGAGGAGTTGCCGCCCGCCTTGGGAATAGACAGCACAGTTGCGGCAGTGAATCACCGTGGTTAATTCTGGACACGATCGATCGCCCTTGACCCCGATCGTATTCCAGCAGCTTTGAGTATGATCTTGAGAATAATCTTGAGAGTGACCCAAAGAAGGGTTTTGGGAGCTAGACATAGGCATCATCAGGCTTTACAGGGTTTTTATTAGTTTGATTAAATACTTCAACTAGATAACCTAAGACTCTTGAACTTTGAAGCCCGCTACTTCCCGGCGGAGATTTTGGGCAGCTTCATTGAGTTGCTCGATCGCACTATTAGTTTCTCGTAAAGCACTAGCGGTTTGAATAGAAGATTCACTGAGTTGGCGCATGGCTTCGCTGATCTGTTGGGTTCCTTGGGCTTGGGCTTCCATGCCTTGATTCACGAAAGTAAACTGGGGGCCAAGAGCTTGCACCTGTTCGATAATTACCGTTAGTTGATCGCTGGTTTTCTGGACATCCCCCACTCCCTGCTCTACTTCCCGGCTAAATTTATCCATTTCCATCACTCCCGTAGACACCGCCCCCTGCATTTCCTTCACCATCTGCTCAATATCCAGAGTCGCAATGGCAGCCTGATCTGCTAATCTTCTGATCTCCCTTGCTACAACTGCAAAACCCAGCCCATATTCCCCAGCTTTCTCCGCCTCGATCGCCGCATTCAAAGATAACAAATTAGTCTGATCTGCCACCTTGGTAATCGTTGCCACCACCCCATTAATATTATTTGCCTTTTCACTAATAATCCCCAATTTGGTTGAAATGGAATCTGTTGCCGCTGCCAATTGCCGCATCGTAGTTTCCATTCTGCCGAGGTCTTTTTTGCCCCCGTCCGCCGCCTTGTTACCCACCTCGATCATGTCCACTACTACCAGCATGGTTTTTACTAATTCATTAGTAGTTGCTGCAATTTCCCTCGTAGTTGCTACAACTTCATTTGTGGAAGCTACCTGCTCAGTCATCGTTGCTTCTAATTGTTTGCCAGAAGCCGCTATTTGGGTAGAGGAAGTAGTCACTTGAATGCCTGAATGTTGGACTTGACGAATGAGGGAATTAAGATTTTGTACCATTTTTTTCAGGGCAGTAAATAATTTACCAAGGTCATCATCACTAGTCTCATCTAGTTTAGTTGTAAGATCTCCTAAAGAAACTTGCTCGGCGGCTTTTACAGCTTTATCAAGGGCTTGTCGAAGAATATTTGTCATTACAACTGAGATGATAATAGCTACTGCCAAAACAATAATAATACTTCCCCAGTTTATATAGTTTAGAAAAGATTGAGTTTGGATTGCCTTTTCTTTTCTTCCTACTAATATCTGGTCTTCTACTTCACTTATTTCTACAAATCTTCTTGTCAATTCATCTGTTACTTGTCTGTTTTCACTAGATAAAAACAACTCTCGTATTTCCTGTTCTCTATTCGCCGCTTTAAGTCGTCTAATCTCTAAGATAATATCTATTTTATCCTGAATTAAGGGCTGCACTTCAGCTATTCTTCTCTTCTGTTCAGGATCAGTAACTAAGATATTTATATCTGCTAGAGATTTTTTGAGGTCTTCTTCAGAAAGTTTAGAACGCTCTAGAAAATCTTCTCTTCCAGAGTACATATAAGCTCGGTTTCTACTTTCTGTAGCTAGGAGATGTTTTTCTATTTCTTGTATATTTGCTTGAACCTGATAGGCATGAGATACTTCATTAATAGACTCAATTAAAGAATCAGTAGTTGATTTTGATATAAAGCTAGTAACGGTTGTTACAATAATAACGATTCCAAAGCCTATAGGTACTAGTTGGTTGATTTTTAATCCTTGTCTCATCACGTTTAACTTAGCATTTGATACCATAATTACTCTCCTATTTGATTCCATCTATAACTAATATTGAACCTTGATGGCTAACTTTAGCTACTGCTGAAGACGCTGTACCCTTTGCCAAATAATGGCAGCTCGATCGAGATCACCCTGTTGTTCTTTGATTAGTGCTAAGTGTACCAGAGCTTCTTCTAAATGGGGGTTAAGATAAATAGCTTTTTCAAAATTTAACTCTGCTTGCTCTAGGTATCCTTGGGCTTGATGCAGTTCCCCCAACAAATAATGAGCCTCAGCACTGGTACGGTTTTCTTGGAGGTAGTTTTTACAGGCTATAATTGCTGCATCTAACTGTCCTCGATCGGCTAAGTTTCTAGCACTAGCTAAGGTATTTACAAGGATGTTTTTTGATGATTCTGGTGATGCTTTTTCTAATGATTTATCTAAAGATTTGTCTGATGATTTTAGGGGTCTATTAGGAATGATATTTTGGGGATGAGTTGGCAGGGGTAGTGATGGTCTATCAACTGGATGTTTAGAGATAAATTTGGATGAGATTTGAGAAGGTGAGGAGAAAGGAGTATTTGGAGAAGTAGGTTTTAGGAGCGGGTTGAGAATCTGAGTAGGGCTGATTTTTTGGTAGGCGAAGGCGAGGGGATGGGGGACGGAGGTAAATCTGGGAGAAGTGGATATCTGCCCGGTTTCCGAGTGACCGACAAAAATTAAGCCCTTGGTTTTAAGGAGGTAATGAAGATGCTCGATCGTCCTATTTCTTGCCATCAAATCAAAATAAATTAGGACATTCCGACAAAAGATCACATCATAAAATCCCTGCTGTTGAGCAAGGTTTGGGTCTAAGTTTAAATCTAATAGGTTGCCCTGCTGAAAATTAACGGTGGAAGCGATCGATCCTTTAAGCTGGTAATTATTACCCACCGGATGAAAATAGCGCTCACGAAAATTATAATTGTTGCCATAGTTTTTACCCCGGAAAGAATTGGGACTGTAGACAGCTTGACGAGCTTTAGTAAGGGCAACTTTACTAATATCTAGAGCATCAAGACGGAAGTTAGTAGGGGATAACCCCGCCTCTAGGAGGGTGATAGCGATCGAGTAGGGTTCTTCCCCCGTGGCACAGGGAGCACTGAGGATATTAAATACTCGGCTAGGATTCGCTAACCATGCAGTTTTTATATACTGCCCCAAATAGTTAAAGGGTTCCCGGTCACGAAAAAACCAAGTTTCTGGTACTACCACCGCTTCGATCAATGCTTCTAACTCCAAGGGATTAGTCAACAGTTTAGTGTAATAGGTTGCTAAATCAACTATCCCCACGGCTCGACAACGCTGCTCCACGGCTCCGATAATCACCTGCGAACCAAGGGAATTTGCCTCTAGCCCGATCGACCTTCTCAACAGAGCTTCAATAGCTATCTCTTGATTTTTGCGTTCTTGATAGTTGCCTTGATATTTATCTGGATATTTATCTGGATATTTGGAGTCTGACACTTGTTTAATTATTCAGTGGCTTTGAGGAGAGCGATCGAGGACACTCCCGATAATAAATGTTCAATCTGAATTAACTGAATCATGCCCTGATCATCTGTAATTATTTTGCCCAAATAAGGTGCTGCATCTATGCTGATTGCTTTTTCCTTAAGATCATTTTTTGATACATCTAGAGTTGTGGTCACTCGTTCTGCCCGTAGCCCCAGTAGGTGAACAGGATTAGATTGCTCTGGAACTTGATTGATCTGATTAACCTGATTTTTAACCAGAATAATTCGGGTACTCAGCAGATTTGGGCAAGACTTTCCTTGGATTAGATGGCTGAGATCCAGTACCGGGATAATTTGTCCTTGATAGTTAAATAATCCAGAAATATAATCTGGGGCATGGTGAATTTCTTTGAGGAGTAAATTGGGAAATACCTGCACTACCCGCTCACTCTCTAGGGCATAGCGCTCCTGACCTACATGGAATAGTAATAGCAGCATGACATTAGAGTTTTTAGAGTTTAGGTCGGGTTTTAAATATAAGTATAGCGATCCTCTAAGTACAGGACAAAAAAACGAGACCCTCTGAGCAAAATAGGCTGAAACCTTTGTAGAATGGTTTATTCAGTGATTTCAGTTAAAGCCCTTTCACAGTAAGCCTTTCAAGTGCCTTGTCCTACATAGAGAAATAGCACATATAGCTAAAAACCTTGATCAATAAATGGATAACCTATGTTTAAGCTATCCGTAACTGTTCAATATCCCGAATCGGCGGCGCACCAAACATCCGGGAATACTCACGGCTGAACTGTGAAGGACTCTCATACCCAACTTGATAGGCGGCCTTTGACGCATCGGAATTTTCGGCAAGCATTAGGCGACGTGCTTCTAAGAGTCTTAATTGCTTTTGATATTGCAACGGACTCATGGATGTCACTGTTTTAAAGTGGTGATGAAAAGAGGAAGTCGACATCCCTGCTTGTACTGCTAGATCCTTAATTCGCAACGGTTGTATAAAATCAACCTTGAGCCGTTTGATCACCTCTGCAATCCGTTGCATACTGCTATCTGGTGTGGCAATTTGGCGAACTGCTTCGCTCTGCTCACTCATTAATAGGTGATAGTAGATTTCACGAATCACCATCGGCGCAAGGATTGGAATATCCTGTGGCTTATCTAAAAGCTTTGTCAGTCTAAGAACGCAATCGAGCAACGGGATATTAATAGTACTAACAAATAAGCCTCTCACCGCATTCTCTTGTTGACGCTGCATCACACTAGTTTGAGTAATCAGATCACAGAGTTGAAGAGGATCTAAAGTTAACTTAAATCCCAGATAGGGCTTATCGGGAGTCGCCTCTGTAATAAATGCGCTTAACGGCAAATCAACTGAAACAACCAAGTATTGAGCTGCACTATACCGATAAATTTCTTCATTTAGCAATAATTCTTTTTTACCTTGAATCAGGAGCGCAAAGGTCGGGTCATAGACACCACGGAGTACCGTGGCAACCGAAGATTCTCGCTGAAATTCTAATTGGGCGATCGCTGTTTGATGAAACCCATCTCCTTTGCCATCAGTGTGACGACTGATCAGGATCGCCAATTCTTGACACTGACTTTCGATTTCCTTTGGTATGCATACCATTGCATTTTGATTGATAGCTGGGCTGCTGATTTTAGCTGTCATGTTATTTCACCAACTCATTAAATCCTGCTCTAATCGATATTATATAGCACTCCAACTTAGAGGATTAGGCAATAACTTGGGATGTCTGTGTATTTAGCTTTCTTGCTTTTACTTCTAATCTAAATACATGAAAACCAATCAATTAGGAACAATAACTATGTTGAACGTTGACGAAAAAGTTGTCGTTATTACTGGAGCTAGTAGTGGAATTGGGGAAGCAACCGCTCGATTGCTGGCTCACAATGGTGCGAATGTTGTTTTGGGAGCGCGGCGGACAGAGAAGCTCAGCAAGATTGTCGAGGAAATTCGTGGTCAGGGTAACACAGCAGAATTTAGAGCGGTGGATGTCACGAATCGTGAGGATATGAAAGCATTCATTCACTTTGCGAAAGATAAATTTGGTCGCGTGGATGTGATTTTTAACAATGCAGGCGTAATGCCTCTATCGCCGATGAATGCCCTAAAAGTCGAAGAGTGGGACAACATGATTAATGTCAATATCCACGGTGTATTGAATGGCATTGCTGCGGGACTGCCGATCATGGAAGCGCAAGGCGGCGGACAATTTATCAATACGGCCTCGATCGCTGCCCACATGGTGGTACCCACTAGTGCTGTCTATTCCGCTACAAAATATGCGGTGTGGGCAATTTCTGATGGGCTACGTCAGGAGTCAAAAAATATTCGTGTTACTCTGATCTCTCCCGGTGTAGTCGTAACTGAACTTGGCTCTGATATCACCGATGATGCCACCAAAGGGTTTCTAAAAGAACTTCGTAAGACTGCACTCATGCCAGATGCGATCGCCAGAGCCGTTTTATATGCGATCGCTCAACCGGAAGATGTGGATGTTAATGAAATTATTGTTCGCCCGACAGCAAGTGCATTCTAAATCATTTAGTTGCCCCGGAGCCGGAAAGCACTAATTTGGGGGAAAGGCGATCGAGCACCTGCCGGAGGACGATCGCTGTCCAATCAATATCCGCTGCCGTGGTTTGTTTCCCTAGGGTGAGACGAATACCCCCCATGGATTCCTGAGCCGTGTAACCCATTGCCAACAGGACAGGACTAGGAATAGTCTTCCCGCTATGACACGCAGAGCCAGAACTGATGCCAATTCCAGCTAAGTTTAAGTGCCGGACTAGGGTTTTGCCTGTAATCTCTGGTCGATC
Source organism: Microcoleus sp. GA_180221_E-2-1-MAG-45_12 (assembly GCA_020692245.1). Lineage (GTDB taxonomy): Bacteria > Cyanobacteriota > Cyanobacteriia > Cyanobacteriales > JAAUUE01 > JAAUUE01. The sequence continues at coordinate 31,111 of JAIMKT010000028.1, read as the reverse complement.
GCTCAGGAAAGTAAAACTAACATGGTGGGGTAGACGTTCCTGTAGATGCCCAGTGGTGACTAGTTGGGGTAGATCTGCTAGCTGGAAAAATAACCGATCCCGGAGTTCCTGCAAACGGAGCATTTCCGTGGGTAACTCTTCCGCCGCCAATTCCGCCGCAATCCCAAACCCTGCAATAATCGGTACAGCCTGAGTACCCGATCGCAACTGGTGTTCTTGACCACCTCCAGAGAGAAGCGGCACTAGGGATAAGCCGGAGTTTGATGATGGTAATGTTGATGTATTGGCTAGATTTCTGATCTCAGAGTTTGGCGACCTCACATACAATGCGCCTGTACCTTGGGGGCCATAAAGTTTGTGGCTAGACAGAGAAAGGAAATCTACAGGGATTTTTTGGACATCGAGGGGATAACGTCCGGCAACTTGGACAGCATCGGTGTGAAAGGGAATGTCATGATTATGAGCGATCGCACACAATTTTTCTATAGGTTGCAGAGTCCCCACTTCACTTTGTCCATAGATAATCGATACTAAAACCGTGTTTGGCTGAATGGCTCGCTCCAACTCGGCAGGATCAACTTGCCCTAGGCGATCGACCCCTAGCTTTGTGACTTGCCAGCCCCGACTTTCTAGCCAACTAGCGGGTTGAGAAATTGCTGAATGTTCTACCTGAGAAATGATCAAATGTTGGGGTGTGGAGTATTGATGGGCAATCCCTAAAATGGCGAGGTTATTTGCCTCAGTCCCGCCGGAAGTGAAGACGATCGACTCTGGATCAACTGCATGAATTAACCCCGCCACCTGCATTCTCGCAGTTTCTAACACCGTGGCGGATCGCTGTCCCCATTCGTGCAGACTAGAAGGATTGCCCCAATAGGTAGTCATCACCTGCTGAAGGAGATCGATCGCTTCCGGGCGGGTGGGCGTGGTGGCGCTGTGGTCGAGGTAAATTTGCATAGTTTTTTCTTCCTAACCTTAACAATAACTCGAAATAAACCCCAGTAATTACCAGTAACTAGAGAAGTTCATTGGGGTCTAAACCTAGAGATCGTATTCTTGCCAATAACAACTCCATCTGTTCCTGAGCAGCATTAGCTCGTTGCCTCTCTATCTCAGCCCGTTGCCTTTCAATATTGAGCCGTTCCTCACTACTAAGATAGCGATCGCCCTTTTCATCAAACCAACTTAATATTTCTCGCTGGAAACGATCGGTTGGCAAAACACAACTACCAATCCCTAAGCCAATCTCTGGCATCCAAAATGGCTCCCCAGACTGGAGTTCATAATTGCCATCAACTAATTTGTAAACTTCTAAGGGTGCATGTCGATCTCTTTGGAAGAAGTAGGGATTGTAGATGATGTAGTACAAAACTCCCAAGCGGCGATAAATCTCTAGTTTCTGGTCGTACTCTTTGCCGTAGGTTTGGGAAACTACCTCCAGAACCAAGCTGGGGACAATATCCTGCTCTTCCCACGTGACATAGCTCCCCCGTGATTGGCTGCCCTTGCGCCGCTCGACTCCCAAGCTCAAGAAACCATCGGGAATCACCGGAATTCTCGGATTCAATCCTGTCGTGTGATACACCCCCATATCCACCGCAAAGTACCAATCGTCTCGATCGCTCCATAGATTTTCTAGCAAAAACAAAAGAAAGTTCGGCAAAAAGTTCTGGTCTTCATTATCCACAGGCGTATCATCGGAGTCTGGTAGTTCAGCACTGGTGGGTAGCTGTTGACGGGTAATTTTCAGCATCGGCGAACCCTCAGTAGTTGATTGGTTGCATGATTTGCTTGCACTTTTATTCTAAATCTATGAATATACCTGATCTAATTTTGGGGTAATTAGGGGACGATCGCCCAAATTGAAAACAAGATTTACAACCAGATTTCAGCCAAATGTTAAATTAATTTATCAAAACCCTTTACAAAAATTAATAATGCTGTTACATTAGTTTACATAGAGATTTGCAAGCAAAGATTTTTACCAAGATTCAACCAAAACTTCAAGGAGTTACCGATATGTCTAGAGGCGCAATCATTGATGAACAAGGCAAGCTAAACAACTTTGCGATCGAACCCGAAGTTTACGTCCAAGAAGCTGTAGAGGTAGGTTTTACCCCCAAGGCAGAAATCCTCAATGGTCGCCTCGCAATGATTGGTTTTGTCTCTCTGCTAATCCTTGAAGTTGCTACGGGTCATGGCATCATCGGTTTCATTGCTAACTTGTAAGTTCCAGAAAGATATCGATCGCCTCGTCGGCGCTATAGATTTGAGTGAAAGCTACGGGAATAGTTCATCAACTCCAGATTTATAAAATTTACCGACAACATATTTTTTAAAAATTAATCGAGCTAATCAGGGAGGTAGTTGACTGCTACTTCTCTGATTTTTTTGGAGCTGTAGTTTCAAAGTTACATGCAATGAGCTTGGGGTGGAAATCAATAATTTTGTAGGAAAATCTTTGAGCCTCAACCATGCTGTTCTGATCACCTTGTAGCAAGGAGATTCCTTAAAATATTGGCAGCCTCAGAGTTTATAAAAAATTGCCCCACTACTGATCGCGCAATCGTGATCCAGATGTGGGTGCAACTGCAAACTTTGTATTAATTAATCCCAGAGCTGCGATCGCAGGTTTGTAATCATGCAGCCCTAGTCACCAATAACTTAAGTTTTAGAGCTAGCCCCACTATTTATGAATAAAGCCCTAGTTACTTAACTAATTGACAAAGGAAGGTATTTGTGAAGCTTGGGGTCTGGGTTTTGGTGTTTTAGGAGCATCTAACAGCTTTCTGTTTCAAGTTCAAAGTTATTAATTAATGGAAATGTGGTAAGAATGTTTCTGATATTCTCAAAATAATTATCAATCAACAAATTCAATCTCCTTGAGAATTACTTGTTTTTGTTGCAATTTTTCTAACATCCAAGCTTCTCCTAGCCATTCATCAAAATCTAGGCTGTGTTGCAATTGATCGCTAGTGAAAAGATGCACAAAAGCCTCGGTCGATCGCTAATATTGATCTTCAAATTGTTTCAGCCGATCGCAGGTGCGTTGGATTCCTGCTTCAATGTCTTGCAGTCTTTTAGCAAGATCGATTTCGATCATTTCTTTGAGAGATTCGGGATGGTTCGATCGCAGTTTCAGGATATTTGTAGAGTTGGCAATAATCGATTGTTCTTTGATAGTCATGGGGCTTTCCTCCTGTTGATTTCAGGATAGCGTATTGTTTGCGATCGTTCTCTCAACTCTTGGAGAAGCTGCTGGGTGAGGGGATGGGAGGAGAGGGAGTCGGCGCTGCCGTGGGCTAGGGCTTGTTGGAGGAGATAGCGGAAGTTGCCCCAAGCCATTTGGGTATTAGGATGATTTTCTCCTAAACTTTTCGTCCAAATCTCCAAAGTCCGCAAACAAAAAGGTTCGGCATCGCTGTAGCGTCCCATAAATTGGTAAAATGCCGCCAAATTGTTCAGGCTTCCAGCAGTATCGGGATGGTCAGCCCCCAGTTGAGCTTCCCTGA
>JAIMKT010000028.1:10883-27326 GCA_020692245.1 Microcoleus sp. GA_180221_E-2-1-MAG-45_12 | reverse complement strand
GCAAGGTTTCTGTGACTCGTGGAATATCCGCTTGGGTTAAAGTCTCCCCAATAGTTTTAGCTACAGCATTCAGGGTTTCTGCAAAGCTGCGTTGTAGGGTTTCTGCCCTGTCTGCTAGTTCCGTCCCCAACTTCTCCCCGTAGAACTTGTGCAGCAAACTGTGGACTTGATAAACCTTCGGGTCTAGCTCATCCACAAGGGAACCCCGCACCAATTCCTCATGGAGAGCATCTTCTAGGTCTTCTGGGTCTTCCTCTGGTAAGCAATTTTGTAATAGTTCTAAGGAAATTGGGGCAACAGCGAAAATACTTAATAGTCCGCCTAATTGTTTTGCCCTCTGGCTCAGGGGTTCCCAACTCAAATCAAAGGCAGCCCGGATATTGTTTTCGTAGGTCATTTCCTCCGGCAGATTTTCTAAAGCTTTTGCCGAAAGTTTCTTTGTCTCTAGGCGCTGCAACAGTTCCCCCAGTTTCAAGCCCCGCCGTTGGGCTAAATACCTACCCATAAGCTCGATGCCCAAGGGTAAACCATCTACCCAGTCATACAAACTCTGGACTGCTTCCGGTTCTGCTTGCAATCTTGCTGCTGCTACTCCCAACTGTTCCAATAGTTCCAGTGCTTTCTCTAGGGGCAACTTCGGCACTTCCAACACCTGCACCGGGCTACCTAGGCGCTTGCGTGTAGTCAACAACACCCGAAACCTTTGATCACTGGGCAACAAGGGCTTGAGCTTGCCATAATCCTGCACATCATCCACCACCAGCAACCGCTCCCCCACCGGGATTTGCAACAGCCACTGATCATAGAACCACTGCATCTGCTCCGCTTCTTGGGTAATCTCTGGGGGAGTTGGCAGCCCCATCCGTTGCCCATAGCTAAACACCTGCTGCCCAAAGCTTTCTGCCCTGAGCCACCAAATCCCACCGGGATAGAGATTTTTATGATTCTCCGCATACTGCCACGCCAGTTGGGTTTTGCCAATTCCCCCCATCCCCGTCGCCGCCGCAATCGCCACCCGCCCCGACCTCGCCAGCAAATCCTGCAAACACCCCAACTCCTTCTCCCGCCCCACAAAAGTCGCAGTGCCAACATTTTCAATAAAGTAGGGAACGCTTATCTTTTCCGGTTCTCTTCCCGGAGGCTCCAGTCAGTTGTTGTAATTAAAAGTAATCGGGCTGTCTTTTGCCTGAATTACCGGAGCTTGAGGATCGTTAACCTGTAAGCCTTGCCCTCCAAATATTTGCTGAGAATTTTTCGCCTGCACTTCACTCTGAATTTCTTGGTGAATTTCTGCTGCCAGCTGCCTTACCGTTTGAGTAAATTCCGAATTTCCTTCCTGCAAAATCTTATCGATCTGCCCTTGAATTTCTGCTGTTGCTTCTGGGTCTCCCTGTGCTAATTTCGGTACATTCGCCTCAACTTCTGGTTTCCCCTTGATCCGATCCCAGATCATTTGCCCCAGCTTGTTCACCTTCGCCAAAGTTCCCACCGCCAAACCTTTCCCCAATTCTCCCGCCCCGCCTTCAATAATCTTGTTCAAAGCCATTGTAGCCAGTGTCACGATTACCGATTCCATCCCATCGCCTCCCTATCTCATCTAGTTTGCATAATTCTAGCAATGTACGTTGAAATTTATGTGATATCAGCCCAGAACCCCAAAGATTGGAACCGCAGCGAAGAGAACAAAGTCTGCCGTCACAGACTAGGAAATTTAGCCAATCGCCTATTTCCCATCTCCTAAAATCAAAGCCATCGCTTGATCAATAATGACAGTACGATCGACCATTGGTGCTAATTGTGATATTGCATAGGAACCACCAAAAGCTTCGGCGGCTGCACTAGATAGAGCTACTTGATAGGCATCCTCGATCGCTTCTTGCAACTCCTCGATTTCTAAAGCGAAAGTTTTCTGCTTGGACATACTCTGGATCCTTGGTTTTCCATCCTCTTTGCCAATTGTTGTTAAGATTAAGTTGAAGGACAGAAAATATTGTCAATATCAAAAGGCTTAAAAAAAGGCTTAAAAAGCATTTCTGTTTCCCCGTTAGTTATTTTTAGCTTTACGAAGCTCCCCCTAGTTGTATGAAACTCGCTGGCATCCTCCGGGTATTGGCTCGATCGCCCCTTACTCAAGAATTAATTAAAACCCTACACCAAAAGCAATCCCTCCACCTCAACGGCTTGCCTCGGTTTCCCAAGGGCTTAGTAGCTAGTGCGATCGCCCAAACCGCCGGAAAAAATCTGTTAGTAGTCTGTGCCACTCTCGAAGAAGCCAGTCGCTGGGCAGCACAACTAGAAATCATGGGTTGGCAGAGTGTCAATTTTTACCCGACCCTAGAAGTGTCTCCCTACGATGGTTTGACCGAGGGCTTGAGTTCTACCTCTGAGACGACTTGGGGACAGTTACAACTTTTGGCAGATTTAGTCACTACCCAGAATTTAACCGGGCGGGCGATCGTCACCACCACCAATGCCCTCCAGCCCCATCTGCCCTTACCGACAGAGTTTCAACCCCACTGTCTCCAGCTAACTCAGGGACTCACCCAAGATTTAGCCCACCTAGATCAGAAATTAGCAGCCTTGGGTTACAGTCGAGTTTCCCTTGTGGAAGGTGAAGGACAGTTTAGTCGGCGGGGGGATATTTTGGATGTGTTCCCAGTGGCGGCAGAGTTGCCTGTGCGGTTGGAATGGTTCGGTGATCAGTTGGAAAACCTGAAGGAATTTGATCCCGCTACCCAAAGATCTCTAGATAAGATTACGACCCTGACCCTGACCCCGACGAGTTTTCAGCATTGGTTCTCAGGAGATGAGACAGAAGCAGATAATCCTGTAACCTTAGTATCCCTGTTGTCTTACCTGCCAGAAAATACCCTGTTAGCGATCGATGAACTAGATCAGTGCCTTGCCCACAGTAATAAGGCTTGGGAATACGCCGAAACTCAATGGCAGCAATTAGTAACCGCAAATCCTCAACAACCCTTACTCCATTTTCGCCTTGATCAAATTCTTGCTGGGACAGGAATGCAAACTGAACCCGACCGGAGTGCAGCCAGCTTTTTACAGCTTTATCTATCAGAACTAGTAGAAACTTCCCCCGAAACATCCATAGCAACGGTGAATCTGGCTAGCCGCCGTATCCCGACCCTGCCCCATCAGTTTGCCAAACTTGCAGAACTCATCCGCCAAGAACTCGATCGACCCTCCACAACTTTTTTGATTTCTGCCCAGCCCTCTCGATCGGTTTCCCTGCTGCAAGAACACGACTGCCCCGCCCAGTTTGTCCCCAACCCCCAAGACTACCCCGCCATCGATCGACTGGAAATTCAACACACGCCCATCGCCCTCAAATATTCTGGTTTAGCCGAGCTAGAGGGATTTATTCTGCCTACTTTTAGATTGGTGGTAGTGACCGATCGAGAATTTTTTGGGCAACACTCCCTAGCTACTCCCGGTTATGTCCGCAAGCGTCGAGCCGCAGTTTCCCAACAGGTAGACCCGAATAAATTATTACCTAATGATTACGTTGTCCATCGCAACTACGGGATTGGTAAATTTCTACGCTTGGAAAGTTTGACTATTAATCGAGAAGTCCGGGAATATTTGGTGATTCAGTATGCCGATGGTTTGCTGCGGGTGGCGGCGGATCAGTTGGGAACCCTGTCTCGGTTTCGGACGGTGGGAGAAAAAGCCCCTGAGTTGCACCGGATGGCGAGTAAGGCTTGGGAAAATACCAAAAGTCGGGTACGGAAAACCATTAAAAAATTGGCGGTGGATTTGCTGGAACTCTACGCCAAACGCAGCAAGGTTCAGGGTTTTACCTTCCCCGCCGATAACCCGTGGCAGCAGGAAATGGAGGATTCCTTCCCCTACCAAGCTACCCCCGATCAACTCAAGGCAGTACAGGATATTAAGCGGGATTTGGAGAGCGATCGCCCCATGGATCGACTGGTGTGTGGAGATGTGGGCTTTGGCAAAACCGAAGTTGCGATCCGCGCCATTTTCAAGGTCGTTACCAGTGGCAAACAAGTCGCCCTCCTCGCCCCGACTACTATTCTCACTCAGCAGCACTACCACACCCTCAAGGAACGCTTTGCCCCCTACCCCATTAATATTGGTCTATTAAATCGGTTCCGCACCCCGGAAGAAAAGAAAGCTCTCCTGCAACGCCTCTCTACAGGGGAACTGGATATTGTGGTGGGAACCCATGCTTTGCTAGGGAAAGGGGCAAGTTTTCGGGATTTAGGATTATTGGTGGTGGATGAAGAGCAACGCTTTGGGGTGAACCACAAGGAAAAAATTAAAGCCCTGAAAGCCCAAGTAGATGTGTTAACCCTAAGTGCCACGCCGATTCCCCGCACCCTCTATATGTCTCTTTCGGGAGTCCGGGAGATGAGCCTGATTACCACCCCGCCCCCTTCCCGCCGTAGTATTAAAACCCACCTTTCGCCCTACAAACCAGAGGCAATCCGCACCGCCATTAAGCAGGAGTTGGAACGGGGGGGACAGGTATTTTATGTTGTACCTCGCATTGAAGGCATCGAAGAACGATCGCTCCTGTTGCGCTCCATGATTCCCGGCGTGAGAATTGCCATCGCCCACGGGCAGACTTCCCCAGAAGAACTAGAGGCGACCATGCTCACTTTTAGTAACGGCGATGCGGATATTCTCATCTGTACCACGATTATTGAATCGGGCTTAGATATCCCTAGGGTAAATACAATCCTGATTGAAGATGCTCAACGCTTTGGTTTGGCTCAGTTGTATCAACTCCGGGGCAGGGTGGGGCGATCGGGGGTTCAGGCCTATGCATGGTTCTTTTACCCTAAGCAAAGCGAACTCACGGAGGCAGCAAGGCAAAGACTACGAGCGATTCAGGAGTTTACCCAACTAGGCTCTGGCTATCAACTTGCCACTAGGGATATGGAAATTCGGGGCGTGGGCAATCTGCTGGGGGCAGAGCAGTCGGGGCAGATGGAGGCGATCGGCTTTGATCTGTATATGGAAATGCTGCAAACGGCAATCCGAGAAATTCAAGGGCAGGAAATTCCCCAAGTGGATGATACCCAGATTGATCTCAACCTCACGGCGTTTATCCCGGCGGACTATATTCCTGATCTGGAGCAAAAAATGTCAGCCTACCGGAGTATTGCCGCTACTCAAACTCGGTTAGAACTAGCCCAAGTCCAAGCAGATTTGCTCGATCGCTACGGAGAAATTCCTGCCGCTGCCCAGCAACTCTTCCGGGTAGTAGAACTCAAACAATTGGCAAAATCTCTTGGCTTCTCCCGCATCAAGTCAGATAGTAAGCAACACATTATCCTCGAAACAGCCATGGAGGAACCAGCTTGGAATCTCCTTGCGGAAAATCTTTCTGACAATGCCAAATCCCGCCTCGTCTACTCCAAGGGAGCCGTCACTGCCCGTGGTCTTGCTGCCCTCAAACCTGATCAACAACTAGAAACTCTAATTACTTGGTTAAGCAGGTGCAAATCTTAGGATATTACTGGTTTGGGGATTAAATACTTATTGCTTGCGTTTATACCAAGTCGCTCCAGCTACCAAGAGGGCAATTAAACTTAGCGCCCCTAGGAGAGGGAGAATTTCTCCGGTTTGAATGGCTCTTAGCCCAAAGCTACCCAACATCACGAAGGGCAGAATACCGGGTACAGTTCCCAGTAAGGTTCCCAGAAAATAGTCCCGGAACTTGATGGAAGTTAGCCCCGCAGTAAAATTAACTAATCCGTAGGGAATAATCGGCAGGAGTCGGAGGGCAAACATATAAAACATCCCACCTTGCTGGAGTCGATCGTCCATCTCCCGAAAATTTCTCCCCAACTTGACCGCAACTATCTCCCTACCGATGGTGCGAGTAAAACTAAAGGACACCACAGCGGCAATCAGAGCGGCAATACTCGTCCACAAAGTTCCCCACCACAAACCAAAAATTGCTCCGGCGGTCAGATTCAGAGCAGTAGAGGGTAAAATCAAGACTGTGGCTAAAACGTATATGAAAATATAGATCAGAGGTGTCCAAACTCCAGTCTGGTTCAACAACAACTGGAGACGGTCTGGGGAAATTCCCCCCATGAGGAATGCTGCTACCCCTGTAGCCACAAGACTGACAATAAATAGTAAGAAAAGGAATATTTTCTTGTTCACAGGTATCATCTTCAAATCACCGCTATCTTAGCTCAAAACAACCCCTTAAACTTTTTAGAAACTTTTCAGAAATTTCTCTAGCCCTAAACCGCCCTAAAACCGCATGGATAATGACTCCAACTTAGATTTGACCTCTTCCTTCTCTTTACCTGCCTCTCTGCCTTCTGCACTGACCCCAGTTCCTACAGGGATTTTGATGATTCCTCCCTTAGAATCGGAAATATCAGGGGAGTTGGCTGACTCGATCGAGCCTGAGATCACCAAAGAGCTAGTTAATCCTCCAATAAAATCTTGTGTTTTATCCCTAATTATTCCCACCTACAACGAAGGGGAAAATGTCCCGAAAATTGTTGCTCAACTAACGGAACTGCTGGAAGACATCCTGCCGGGGGAATACGAACTGGTGCTAGTGGATGATAATAGCCCCGATCGCACTTGGGAGATCGCCCAAAACCTGATGGTGAAATATCCCCAACTCCGAGTTATGCGCCGTACCCAAGAAAAAGGCTTATCCACGGCAGTGATCCGGGGCTGGCAAGTGGCTAGGGGACAAATTTTGGGAGTCATTGATGCCGATCTCCAACATCCCCCAGAGGTATTGCTGAAACTGTGGGCGGAGATCAAACAGGGGGCAGACCTAGCGGTGGCGAGTCGCCATGTGGAAGGAGGCGGGGTCAGCGATTGGAGTGTGATTCGTCGGTTCCTATCTCGTGGGGCGCAGACCTTGGGCTTATTGATTCTCCCCGGTGTAATCGGCAGGGTGACGGATCCCATGAGTGGCTACTTTATGGTACGCCGTACCTGTTTACAGGAGAAAACTCTCAGCCCTGTGGGTTATAAAATCTTGATCGAAACCCTCGGCAGGGGTGATATTCGCTGGATTGGAGAGGTGGGTTATGTCTTCCAAGAACGGCAACTGGGGGAGAGTAAAGTCACTAGCCGACAATACGTGGAGTATTTGCAACATTTAGTTAGATTGCGTTTGGCTCGCTGGCCAGTGGCTCGCTTTCTCCGGTTTGGGATGGTGGGGTTTAGTGGCGTATTTGTGGATATGGGAGTTTTCTTTCTGCTGTGTTCTTTCTTGGGGATTAGTGGCGATCGCAGTCTTGCGGCTTCCATTACCCCTAGGGAATTAGCCTTGATTAATACTAGCGCGATCGTCTCGGCAGAATTGGCAATTATTAATAACTTCCTGTGGAATGATCTGTGGACTTTTGGGGATATTTCCCGTAGACAACCGGGGAAAAGACGGCGATTAATTCGGTTATTTAAGTTTAATTTAGTCTGTCTAGCAGGTTTGGCTTTTCATCTGTTGATTCTCAATTTGTTGTACAATTTCTTCGGATTAAATCAATACCTAGGTAAATTAATTGCCATTATTATTGTGACCCTTTGGAACTTTTGGATTAATCTCAAACTCAGTTGGCGAGTTACCGAAGTTAGAAATGATTAATTAATTAGAAACAACTAGATTAGAAAATTAGATTAGCTTAAATAATTTCTTAAATAATTAAATGATTAACATTCATCTGGCAAATTTCCAGAAGTCAAAATATCGAGATGTTATTCTACTTTTTGTCTGGATTGCGATCGGGACAGTTCTGCGATTTCTCAACATAGGAGAAAAGCCCCCTTGGACTGATGAATTTGCTACCTTGGTATTTAGCTTAGGAAATACTTTTCAGAGTGTGCCTCTAGATCAGGTAATTTCTAGCAATGAATTATTACAGCCCTTAGTTGTTAATCCTCAGCACGGAGTTCCAGAAGCGATCGAGAGCCTGATTAATGAAGACCATCATCCCCCGATCTTTTTTGCCCTTGCCAATCTTTGGTCGCAACTTTCCCCTGCTGGTAAATTAGTAGATTTGGGAGTAATGCGATCGCTCCCCGCCCTCTTTGGAGTATTAGGAATTCCGGCGATTTATTTTCTGGTGAGGTTAGCTTTTCCCCCGGTAATTATTGCCCATCTCACAGCTTGTCTGATGGCAGTTTCTCCCTACGGTGTATTTATTTCTCAAGAAGCAAGGCATTACACCGCCGCCGTATTATTTGTAATTGCGTCTTTAAGTTGTTTAGTGAGTGCCAGTAAGAATTTAATCCAACAACAGCGGATTCCTTGGTTAGTTAGTATTTTGTGGATTGTAATTAATGTCTTAGGCATGGGGGTACATTACTTTTTTGCCCTAACTTTAATTGCGGAAATTATAGCTCTGATTTATATTATTTGGCGGTATAAAAATAACTGGTCAAGTATTAATAATCTTATCTTTCAAGGGCGAGGTATATTATTAGCAATTTTGGGAACGGGAGCCGGAAGTTTAGTTTGGGTGCAGTTGTGGCTGTATAGCCGAGATGACCAGATGACGGAATGGATTAAAAATAGCGATCGCACTTTCCTAGATTTTCTCAATCCCATCGCTCAATCTATGGCAACTTGGACAACAATGCTCTATCTATTGCCGATCGAGGGCCCGAATCTCATTGTCATGGTTATATTTATCATCTTCATGGTTTTCTCGATCTTGGCATGGATGCTGCCGCTATTTTATCAGGGTATCAAACAGGGATTACAGGAGCCAGTTACAAAATTAGGTATTGAACTAATTGGCAGTTTTATTGTCGCTGCGGTAGGGATATTTTTCGCCATTAGCTATCTTTTAGGTATGGATATCACCAGAGGAGCTAGGTACAATTTTGTTTATTTTCCTGCCGTCATTTTAATAGCCGGGGCGGGGCTTTATTATCATTGGCAGCAATCAACTCTGACAAATTTAGATATACTCCAATCTTCAAAAATACAGCAATTTAAACAAAGAATTAAAGTATTTTCTCAACAAAGAAATGGTGTGATTTTAGTTTTATTTCTAAGTCTATGCAGTGGTTTAACCGTGGCAACTAATTTGGCTTATCAAAAGTATTACCGTCCAGATTTTCTGGTTCCGATTATTCAAGCAAATTCTCAAGCCCCGATCGTAATTGCCACCACCCATAACACCCTCGTACAAACGGGAGAAATAATGGGCATCGCTTGGGAATGGCAACGTCATCATCAGGCAGCTAAGTCAACATCCCCAAATTCAACTCAAGATTTACCTCAATATTTATTAGTTCATCAACAAGAGCGAGAATGTCTGGGAGATAATTGCATTGCTAGTAAAGTTCTTCAACAGCAAGTAGAAAAATTTACAACTCCTGTTGATGTGTGGCTAGTTAATTTTCAGGCTCCTGTGCAACTCGATCGATGTGTTCGACAAGAAGTAAAAACTAATGTTGCGTGGGTTAATGGCTATAGTTATCAACTGTATAGTTGTAATTAGCTATCTTAGTAATTTTTTTACTTGAAAAGAAATCTATGAAATTCTTCCCTGACAAAAATCAACCAGTGCTGGAGATTGATCGATCGCCCCAAGAAGCTATTCTCGATCTGGTGGCGATCGCGGGCATTGTGGCTAGTTTTGTGATCGTAATTTCTAACTGGGAAACCCTGCCAGACCAAATTCCTACACATTTTAGATTTGATGGACAAATCAATCGTTTCAGCTCTAAAAATGTCCTTTGGTTTTTCTCACTCAGCTCAACTTTTTCTTTCTTTCTCCTGAAGATTGTTAGCCGCCGTCCTCACACCTTCAATTACCCGATCGCCATCACCCCAGAAAATGCCGCCGTGCAGTATCGCCTCGCCCTGTCCATGATGTACTGGCTCCGAGCTGAAATGATTTGGCTTTTCACTCTAATTCAATGGCAGATTATTGTCGCTGCAACTTCGCCCGGTTATGGCTTTAATACCCTCATTATTCTCCTGCCTTTAGTAATAGTTTTCTGTACTGTAGGAATATATTTTTGGAGTTCTTGGCAAGCTCGATCGTAACTAGCAATAATTATTAACATATATCTGAAAAGTATTCACCTGTAAAGTTTTAGGGGTTTCAATTTCCAGAAACTTCTAGATCATCCTCTAAGTGATAGCCTCCCAAGAAAAAGTGGGTACACTAGGGATATTAAATCTAGGGGACTACTGTGATGATGAATCAACGACTTAAGCATTTCCGATTGGGATTGGGGATATTTTTTCTGACATTCTCTGGTTACTATTTACCAACTTATTTGCAACCAAAAACTGTTTTAGCTCAACCGACAGCTAACTCAAATCCAGCACAGAACCTAGAGGCCGATCGACTCTTTCAAGAAGCAGAGCAATCAGTTGGTAATGAAGCTCAATTTATCAATGCTCTGACAAAATATAAACAGGCTTTAAGAATCTATCGGCAGATTGGTGATACCCCGAAGGCAACCGCAACTCAGCAACGACTGGAAACTGTTCTCGCCACCTCTTTACCCCTAGCAGAAAAGTTTGAACAGGAAATAGATAAAGATGAAGCAGCTTTCTTGCGTCAATTTCCTAAAACCGAGAATAATCAAGCAGCTAATCAATTAGAAGAGTTTGCTGCAACGCAGTTGGGAATTAGATTTTTTGGCAGACCCGGAGAATATCCTTGGGCGATTTCTGAGAGTCAAGCAAAAGCCTTTGAAGATATTCGTGAAGAATTAGAAAATTATTTAACTACCCAAGGACAAAACCCTGGTGGCTCTTTTTCTGAAGTCCCTCCAAAATTGCGTGATTATCTAGATCAAAATGCTGACAAACTAAGAGCTATTCGTACCCTATTGTTAGAAAATGAAAGTCCTCGTTGGGCGACAGATATGTCTTGGATTTCTGAAGGAGACCCAGCTCATGTATTTACAAGCTATTTAGGAATTGGAAGCTTACAAAAGCTACTTGCTATTGATATTCTCTATAAACAACAACAAGGAAAAATGAAGGAAAAACAGGAAATTCTAGAGGCTTCTTGGAAATTTGGTCAATCCTTCAAAAATGATCCGCTCCTGATTGGGCAATTGGTAAACATTATTACAATCAGATATCAGATAGGCGTAATGCGGAAACTTGATGGTTTACCGACCGCTTGGCAACAGCGTTTGCTAGAACATGACTATCGTCAATCTTTGTTGCAGGCTTTAACCGGAGAATCTTTACATACTAGAGCTATTTTTCGACAGCATGACAAGTTGGGTTCCAACTTAGAAGACTTTGGCTATGAATATCCTCTAGATTTGGGGTGGTCAGAATGGTCAGAGCCAATGCGTCAAAATTTCTTGCGTTGGGAAGGGATTGCTTATTACCAGATGACAAAGCAAATTAGTACAATTCTTCCTCAAGAAAATAGCTGTTCCTTTTCCTTGAATTCTTTACGATCGATGATTGAGCCAGCTTATGGGGATTTATTAGTCGAAAATTCTTGGCTATATAGTTTGTGGATCAGAGCTGGAAGGTTCATGGTGGATTTGGAATTGACCCAAAAAATTCTCCAGATGAAAGAAGTGGGATCATCTTCTCAAAATATTCCCAATACTCAATCTACTATTTGTCCTAATGCTAATTGGGTTTATCAATTTATCCCCAATGATAGGAGATCAATTACTCTAGAGCCGCTACCGTGGTGGGCTGCTGATGTCCGGGGTTTACCTCTGATCCATACTATTGACTTGAACCGTAATTAAATAACTGCATTAAACCTAGGGAGCGACTACAATGATTAAGCAACAAATCAAAAATTTCCGATTGGGATTGGGGATATTTTTTCTAACATTCTCTGGTTACTATTTACCAACTTATTTGCAACTACAACCTGTTTTCGCCCAAGCAACTGCCAGCCAGAATCCAGAGGCCGATCGACTCTTCCAAGAAGCAGAACAACTAGTCAGCAATGAAGCTCAGTTTATTCAGGCTTTGGCAAAATATAAACAAGCTCTAAGACTCTATCGGCAAGTTGGTGATAACCAGAAGGCGATCGCAACTCGTCAGAGATTAGAAACAGTTCTTGCTACATTTTTACCCCTAGCAGAGAAGTTTGAACAGGAAATAGATAAAGATGAAGCAGCTTTCTTGGCTCAATTTCCCAAAACTGAGGATAATCAAACTGCTCAACAATTAAAAGAGTTAACCGCAGCACAATTAGGCATTACTTTAATTGACAGGTCTGAAGATTCCTTCCCTATTTCAGAAGATCAGAAAAAAGCCTTTGAAAATATTAGAGTACCATTAAGAGATTATTTAATATCTCAAGAACAAAGTTCAAGCAATTTTTTTAGACCAGTCCCTGTAAATTTCCGTGAATATCTAGATCAAAATGCTGAAAAACTCAAAGCAATTCGTACCTTGTTGCTAGAAAATGAAAGCCCTCGTTGGGGAACAGATATGTCGTGGATTTCTAAAGGAGACCCATCCTACCAATTGCCAAGTTATATAGGATTCGCAGACTTACAAAACCTATTTGCTATTGATATTCTCTACAAACAAGAGCAGGGAAAGACAACGGAAGTGCAGGAAGCTCTGGAGGCTGCTTGGAAACTTGGTCAATCCTTAAAAAATGATCCGTCCCTCATTGGGCAAGTTGTCAATGCAATTACGATCAGAACTCAAATGGGAGTAATGCGAAAACTTGATGGTCTGCCGACTGCTTGGCAGCAGCGTTTGCTAGAGCATGATTATCGTCAATCTCTGTTGCAGTCTTTAGCTGGAGAGTTGCTATATGGCAAATCTGTTTATCAACGATCGATAAATAGTCCGGAAACTGCCACAGAAGAGGAAAATAAATATTTTGCTGATGCGTATTCAAATTTGGGATGGTCAGAATGGTCTGAGCCAATGCGTCAAAATTTCTTGCGTTGGGAAGGAATTGTAGTTTACCAGATGAATAAGCAAGTTAATACAGTGCTTGCTCAAGAAAATGTTTGCTCTTTTTCTTTTGATTCTTTGCGATCGATAATGGAGCCAACTTATGGAGATTTAGTAGGTATACATTCTTGGGTTCACGGTAGGTGGACTAGAGCCGGAAGGATGATGATAGATTTGGAATTAACCCAGAAAATTCTTCAGATGAAAGAAATAGGATCATCTCCTCAAAGTATCTCCAATATCCCATCTACAATCTGTCCCAATGCTAACTGGGTTTATCAATCTACTGATGGTACAAGGTCGATCGCCCTAGCTCCGTTGCCAGAATGGGCTGCTGGTGTCGATCGTTTGCCTCTAATCTATACCATTGACTTGAACCGTAATTAAATAACCATATTAAACCTAGGGAGCTACCACAATGACTACGCAAAGATTTAAACATTTCAGATTGGGATTAGGGATATTTTTTCTAACATTTTCTGGTTACTATTTACCAACTTATTTACAACCAAAAACTGTCCTAGCCCAACCAGCAGCGAGCCAAAATCCAGAGCAAAATCTAGAGGCCGATCGACTCTTTCAAGAAGCAGAGCAACTAGTCAGCAATGAAACCACATTTATTCAGGCTTTTAGAAGATATCAACAGGCTTTAAGGCTTTATCGTCAGAGTGGGGATACAACTAAGGCGATCGCAACTCAGCAACGATTGGAAACTGTTCTCGCTGCTGCCTCCTCATCCCTAGCAGAAAAGTTTGAACAGGAAATTGATCAAGATGAAGCAGCTTTCTTTCGTCAATTCCCCAAAACTGAGGATAATCAAACTGCGAATCGATTGCAAGAATTAACCACATCACAGTTGGGATTTGGATTAACGGGAAGAACCGGAGATTCTTGGCAGGTTCCTGAGAGTCAGAAAAAAGCCTATGAAGATATTAGGGTAGAACTATCAACTTACCTAGATATCCAAGCACGAAACACTAGCAGTTCTTTTGATGAAGTTCCTCCAAAATTGCGTGATTATCTAGAAAAAAATGCTGACACCCTAACTGCAATTCGTACTCTATTGTTAAATAATGAAAGTCCCCGTTGGGGAACAGATATGTCTTGGATTTCTAAAGGAGAACCCTATAGTTTGCCAAGCTATCTAGGATCAGCAAACTTACAAAGAGTATTTGCCATTGATCTTCTCTACAAACAACAGCAGGGAAAGACCAAGGAAGTACAGGAAACTCTAGAGGCTTCTTGGAAATTTAGTCAATCCTTGAAAAATAACCCGTTCTTAATTGGGCAATTGGGGGGCATTATTTTAACTAGAACTCAACTAGGCGTAATGCGGAAACTTGATGGTTTGCCGACTGTTTGGCAACAGCGTTTGTTAGAACATGATTATCGTCAATCTATGTTGCAGACTTTAACTGGGGAATCGTTATCCTTCAGGGCTTATTATCGATGGTTGATGAATCAGCCAGCCACCGCCTTAGAGGATTCTAGGGAAGAAGTTGGGGAAGAATTTGCTAATGGATATGTAGGTTTGGGGTGGTTAGAATGGTCGGAGTCAATGCGGAAAAACTTTCTCCGTTGGGAGGCGATTGCTACCTATCAAAGCAAGGCTGAGATGTATAAAGCTCTAGCTCAAGAGAATGCCTGCACTTGGAATTTTAATAATTGGCGATCGACTAAAGACCCAATTTATGGAGCTGAACTAGATCAAAATATCTTTCTCTCTGTTGGGTGGGAAAGAGCCGGAAGACTCATGGTGGAGGTGGAATTAACTCAAAAAATCTTACAAATTAAGGAAATGGGAGCCAATGCTCGAAACCTGCCCAATGTCCCGTCTGCCATCTGTCCCAATGCTGAATGGACTTACCAAACCGAACGTAATGGGTCATCGATCGCTCTCACACCTCTACCAAGATGGGCTGCGGGTGTCTGGCCAAGATTGCCCTTGATCTATAATTGGTAAAGATTTTACTTAAAAGGAAGCAAACAGCCATGAGCCAAGCAGAACTAGAGTTAGATAGTTTATAGGCTATGACTTAGAACTTGGTTTAACTTGCCGCTTTTATAACCTTCTAAATCTAGGGTGACGTAGAGGAAGCCAAAGCCTTGAAAGGCAGCGACTAATTGCGGTAGATCGTGGGTTAAGACAAATTCCTTGATTTGCTCAGGAGGTAATTCAATTTTGGCAGTATTCCCCTCAGAGCGTACCCGTAGATTTTTCAGCCCCAACTGCCGCAGATATCTTTCCCCCCTACCGACTCTTTGTAATTTTTCAATGGTAATTTCCTCCCCGTAAGGAAACCGAGAACTGAGACAGGGCTGGGCGGGTTTGTCCCACCAAGATAGACCTAGGTATTGGGAGAGTTGGCGGACTTCAGCTTTTGTTAATCCAATTTCGGCGAGGGGCGATCGAGCACCCCGTTCCTTGGCAGCTTGGATTCCCGGACGATAATCTTGCAAATCATCAGCATTGACCCCATCCACCACGTAGGGATAGCCCCATTCTGTAGCAAGGGGTTTGAGAGTGTCGTGGAGTTCACTTTTGCAGAAATAGCAGCGATTGATGGGGTTGCTGGTGTAGTTGGGGTTGTCCATTTCGTGGGTAGTGACCACCTCGTGGGTAATCCCAATGGTCGCCGCTTGAATTTTCGCATCCTCTAGTTCTTCCGGCAGGAGAGATGGGGAATTAGCGGTAATGGCAAGGGATCGATCGACTAATACATCAAAGGCAATTTTGGCAACAAGGGTGCTGTCTACCCCGCCAGAGTAGGCAATCAACGCCCGATCCATTTCCTGAAATAGTTGCTGGAGTTGGTCTAACTTTGTATTTAGAGAGGAGGGTATGGTCATGAATTCTTAGAAATTTGACATCAAAATTTGATGAGGACAACTACTAATTATAGCAATAACACCCTTCTATTATCTTGTGCTAGAAAGCAATGAAATATTTTGAAATTATAGTTTGGACGTTAGGAATTATGCGCTTTTGGGAGTACCTTGCTGCTGTTCATCTGGACACTAGAATTTCGTAAAAGCTCTGGATTGAAACGATAGCCGACATTGCGGATGGTTTGGATCATGCTGGGTTGACGGGGATCGATCTCAATTTTTTTGCGGAGGGAAAGAATGTGGGTATCGATCGTCCGGGGATTGTCAATGGCATTGGGCCAGGCTCGGCGCAGGAGTTCCGATCGACTCAGAGCATCACCATTAGCTTGGGTTAAGACGTAAAGCAGACTAAATTCTTGGGGTGTCAACTCGATCTGATGCTTTTGCAAACACACACTCCGTTGGACAAGATCAATTTTTAGCTCCCCATACTCCAGATATACAGGCGCACTCATGAGGCGATCACGACGGGAGAGGGCTTCAATCCTAGCCAGAAATTCCTGCATCCCAAAGGGTTTACGCAGATAGTCATCGGCTCCAGCTTTCAGCCCGGTGACAATATCTAACTCGGTGATTTTGGCAGAAAGCATCAAGATTAGGGACTGCCCCTGTTGATGGAGCCACCGACAAAATTCCACACCATTGCCGTCGGGTAAATC
>JAIMKT010000028.1:0-10750 GCA_020692245.1 Microcoleus sp. GA_180221_E-2-1-MAG-45_12 | reverse complement strand
CCCTCAATAATTAGAATCTTGACTGCTTTCACAGATTTCATTGCTATATTTTTATTTGGTATACCTCAACATAGCAAAGCTATTGTCAAGATTTTGTTAGATTTGCTACTCAATCACGTTGACATCCGCACCGGGCTAGAATCACAGTGATTCCTTAGCCTCGCAACTTAAATTTCTGCTTCTTAGTACCCGCCTTTACCTAAGCCAGAACTTCTCGGGGAATTTTTCATAGCGATGACCCAACGATAATTATTAAAGAATTACGATCTTTATATACAAATCAATCAATTGAAATCTTCTCAGACGCTCTAATATACATCATCTCAGACGTTCCTCTGTCAAGCTGAAAGCAAGTGCATGGATGTAAGTGTATTAAATAATTTCATTAAAAGATATACCCAGCAACTACTAAAAATTTAGCTGAGTGGATAAATTGTGAGCCTAAATATTGAGGAGATTTTGATTATGAATAGTAGGAAAATAGCTTCCACTTCCCGACGTACTCTGCTTACTTGGGGATGCTTCGGACTGGGGAGTATGGCGATCGCAGCCCTGCCCAAATTAGTCAACGCCCAATCAAACAATTCTCCGGGGAAAACCCTCACCTTTAATGCAAATGACGTAGGTATTCTTAACTTTGCTTTGTTGTTAGAAGAACTAGAAGCCGCTTTCTATGTAGGGGTTGTCAGTTCTGGGAAAATTACCAATGCCAAAGAACTGGAATATATGCGGTATTTTGGCTCTCAAGAGGCCGCCCATGTCACCTTTCTGCGGAATGTATTAGCTAACCAAGTTTTATTTAATACTCCAGACTTAAGTTTCAACCAAGCCAGCCTTAACCGTCTCCTTGCTAGCCGAGAAAGTATTTTGAATACGGCGATCGCCCTCGAAGACGTGGGTGTCCATGCCTACAACGGAGCAGGGACTAGTATGACCAATGGGACTTTCCTACTGGCGGCGGGTTCCATTGTTTCCGTAGAAGCTCGCCATGCTGCCGGAGTTCGATCGCTCCTCGGTAAACCCGTTACTGAACCCGATAGCGATCGCCTAGTCAACGATGCCAATCTCAACGCTGCCCTCAATCCCTTCAAGGGAAAAGCCTACGACGAGCTTTACACCCCAAAACAAATTGTGGCGATCGTTGCTTCCCTAAACCTCCTTAACAATCCTATTAACGGGGCTTTGGTTGCCTAATTCTCGTTACTTAGATATCCCCGATTACATCAAACCCAATCCTACAGCAGGAGCCATTATGGTATTTTCTTACATCAATTCTGACTTTAGTAATTCTAAGATTAGTATGAATTCTAAAATTATTTTCCATAGTTTGCAGAATAGTTTGCAACACCTAGTTAGCAGAGCCTTATTTGCAGTGGGAGTTAGCCTCGCTCTCATCTCCGTATTATTTTCAACTCTGTTTTTCAGTTCCCCTGCCTATGCCCAGAGTGCAGTCTTAACTCCTAGACAAGTCACGGAATATGCTCTCACCTTAGAAAAGCTAGAAGCAGATTTTTATCGCCGGGCTGTGGACGCTTCCCAGAGGGGCGGTTTAGCCTCGGCTCCCCAAATAGCCAAGGATGCGATCGTCTCCTACGGGGAAGATGAAGCCAGCCATGTCACCGATCTTTCTGCCGCCCTCCGTTCCCTTGGTGGAAATCCTGATACCGTAACCATTCCCGCAAATCCTAACTACACTGCCATCCTTGGTCGTGATCCCTTCGCCAATCCCGCCGATTTTCTCCTCGCAGGGCAGTACGTAGAAGATTTGGGAGTCGCTGCTTATAAGGGACAGGTACAAAATTTATTAGCCGCTGGGCCAGCCGGAAAGACAGTTTTAGCAGCAGCCTTGGCAATTCATACTGTCGAAGCTCGTCATGCAGCCGGAGTCAGATATCTCCGCCAATCTTTGCTAGGGGCTGATGTCCGTCCTTGGATTTCTACCAATGCTGGCACTAATGAGGTCATCTATAACGAGAATCGCCTCGGCACTCCCGTCCCCTTTGAGCTTGATGCCTTTGATGGTTATGCCACTCAAGCTGAGGTACTAGCCTTAGTTGCCCCTATTCTGAATGTGACAACTTCTACAATGCCCACACAACCCACTCCCTTACCTACTCCAATCCCAACCACGGCTCCAGTTAGACCTACCGCTCCTCGAGCTTTGTGGTAATTTATCCTATCTGGGATGTAAAGTCGATCTTCCCATACTCAGTTTGATAGTCTTGTCTGTTTATGGCTTGATCTTGTTAAGTTTATAATCTGAACTATTTGAGTTAGTTTGCCCCTTTTCTAGATGCTTGGTTGTCGTGATCCTTGCCGGAGCTTTTCCACTAAGACCGATAAATTATCACTATTCAAACGGTAAGCCAAGGGATGGGCAATGAGCCAAGCAGAGCTATCAAACATGGTAGCAATTTCTACTAAGCCATTTTCTCTGAGGGTTTTGCCTGTGGATACCAAATCCACGATCGCCTCCGACATCCCAGTGATCGGCCCCAACTCCACGGAACCATAGAGCGGCACAATTTCTACTGGCAAATCCAACTTATAAAAATATTCCCTCGCGCAGCGTACAAACTTCGAGGCAACCCGCCCATGAATTGGCAAATCTGCTGGGTGGCGGTAGGAGCTAGATTTCTTCACCGCGATCGACAGGCGACATTTCCCAAACCCCAGATCCGCCAGATTCGCTACCTGAGCATCCTTTTCCTTCAGCACATCATAGCCCACGATCCCCAACTGCGCCTGTCCATACTCCACATAGACTGGCACATCCCACGCCCGGACTAACAAGCCCGTCGCTGTCCCCGTAGCATCAGTAATCTGTAACAAGCGGTTAGCAGGGTCAAGAAACAAACTAAAATCTATGCCCACACTTTGCAGCAGGCGGATACTAGGTTTAAGGAGTTCTCCTTTGGGTAGAGCGATGGTGATCATTAATTAAAGACTTAAATTAGATATTTTCGGGGATAAATTTGGGTTACTAAACTAGCCCAGCAAAACTGAGGAAATCTAGGCGGTTAAATTTTTTTCCAAGATTAAGATATCCCGGAGGGGAGTTCCCGTGAGACAGTGCCAATGGCAGGTAAATAAATCTGGCTCTTGGATGCCCAAACTAGCAACGGCGGGGGCAGCAGGGAAGGGGAAAAGGCGATCGAACCCCACTTCTTTTTCTACCTCTCCTTGAATAAAGCCAAACTGCATCAAATACACTGCCGGAGGAGCTTCTAGATGGTGCAGCAAATCAAAACCTAATTTATACAAAGGTTGCCGCTCTTGATCAGATAAATCAATGGGCTGCTTGTAACCGTAGGGACTCTGGGCATCTCGACCAATCACCTCAGCGTAGAGAGAACCCTTCTTGGTCAGGGCGATCGGCAGCCACAGGTCAAAATCCCCCGTAGCCACCCCCAAATTTGCTACAACCCATTGGCGCAATCCTACAACATCATGACAGGCTTGATGAATCAGTTCCCTAGGGTCTGTCCCTAAGTTTTGTCCCAGATCCTGAGGGTCTTTTCCAGAAATAGCCATCAATTAAACATTCCCAAAGGTAGGAATTGGAGTGGAATTGGTGCGCTGGAAACTTGGCAAGTCTAGCTTGTTGGTGGAGCGGTTCCGCATAGCTAAACGATAGCTGACGCTCTGGAGTTCGGCGTGGAGTTGACGGTTTTCTCTTTGCAGGGTTTCCACCTTTTCCTTAACGGGGATCATCCGCTCGGCAAATTTCTGGCGGTATACTTGGGGCAGTTCTTGGACTACTTGTTCGAGCATTCTAGAGCGATCGGTTAACTCTTGGACAGATTGGCGGAGTTGATAAATTTCCCCATCCCGGCTGCTGATTTGCTGTTGATAAAACTGTACCTGTTGCTCCACTTCCTGTAGTTGTTCCCGCAGGGCATTCATCTGGGCAATGTGGCGATCGGAGACTTCCTGTTTCGGGGCAAAGTTCGCATTCCCCTTCACCAGGCGAAATAACTCCTGAGACAACTGCTGAACTAACTGATCCCGCATTTGCAAATCTTGGCGGAGGCGAGAAACTTCTCCTTGCAAAGCTGAGAGAGGGGGGTGGTCAACTTGATTTACCATAGCTAAGAGTTCCAGATATGTTTAGATTTGGCAATTATTATAGCTTTATTAATCTGTGATCAAACAATATTAATTAATAATCTAGACAACTATTAATCAAAGGGATGATTTACTAGGGCTTGCAGAGTTGAAACTAGAGTTTTTATACTTCGTTCCTTTGCTCCACAGACCCTATGATCAAATTTATCCCAAATGGGGACTGAGCGACAAGCTCACTTTAGGTTGACAATTTCCCTGATAAGACTGGTTAAAGTCTGGGTTATAAAGACTAAATTTTTACTTTAGCTTTAATTTTACTAACTATCTTGTTCGATATAGATAAATAGTAACCCCATGGCAACGGCGGGAAATAACCAGCAAACCACGGGAATAAGAATCCAAGGTAAAAAGGCAGCTGCATAATCACCGGTCATAATTGTTCTCCTTTCGATTTTGTTGGTTTAATGTTGGTGTAATTTTTTATTAGGTTTTGATCGTTGTGAATCTTGAGCTTAGTTATTGATAAAACCCCGGAAAATGGAATCAATGCTAGAGAAATTCTCCAGTAGGAAATAGGCAAATAAAGCTCCACCCATGCCACCAATGAAGAAACCAGAGGTGAGTTCACTCCAGCCTTCGGAGGTTTGGAGGCGATCGCCACTGGAGGCATCTTTTTCCGAGAAAGTTACAATCCCGTAAGCAGACATACCCGCAGTTCCCAACAGCACTAAGACCAAAGCTGGAATTAAGCCACCAAAATTTGCTAGGTTCACATCGTCACGCATGGGACCAAATCTAATCCAAGGGCCAAGCAGAAAGTAGCCATGAGCCATGCCAATCTCTAAACCACGGAGAATCGGCGATAAACCTTTACGGTAAATGGGCAGGTTGCCAATAAAGTTTCTGGTAAAAACTGAATCACTAATTGGTGTAGAAAGATGTCCATCAAAGGGATCATCATTAAAAGGCTTGATAACTTCTATGTATTTAGCGTCGACCATAATTATTCCTCAATTCCTGAATCGATTAAGAACTTCATGGCTTATTTTAAGCAAATAGGGGTAATTTCATAGACAAATCTAGAGATGTGTTCAAGAAAATTCATGAAAATCTACAATGATTAAAAATTCCCGAAATATTACTTAATTTTTGACAAATTGCCCTAGATATTTCCCTACCTACTCTACCCTAGATTCTCTCCTAGCAGTTTGCCTAATTCTTTAACTATGATGGAACTAGATTGGTAATTAGCCGAAATCGATAGGATTAAAAGTCAGTCTAGCATTAGTTTAGAGTTGGCTTAGAATCAATCTAAAGTCAATCTAAAGTTAATTTAAATTCAGCTTGTAGAGGAAATTATAACTATGTACTATCACTGGTCTTATTTGCTCCTCATTCCGGGGACAATTTTGATGTTTTGGGCGCAGAATCAAGTGCGGGGAACCTACCAACGCTATTCCAAGGTAAATTCTAGCCTA
Organism: Microcoleus sp. GA_180221_E-2-1-MAG-45_12; assembly: GCA_020692245.1. Taxonomy (GTDB): domain Bacteria; phylum Cyanobacteriota; class Cyanobacteriia; order Cyanobacteriales; family JAAUUE01; genus JAAUUE01. Next base: position 5,204 of record JAIMKT010000028.1, on the reverse strand, counting down.
GGGATGACTGGAGCCGAGGTTGCTCAGACAATTTTGCAACGGATGGGAATCCAAGATGTAGCGATCGAGCCAGTTGCTGGAGAGTTGACCGATCACTACGATCCGGGGGCAAAAGCGGTGCGGCTTTCCCAAGGCATCTATGGTTCTAGCTCCCTAGCGGCGGCGGCGATCGCGGCTCACGAGTGTGGTCATGTCCTCCAAGATAAACAAGGCTACACTTTCATGAATATTCGGGCAACCCTAGTGCCAGCCGCAAATATTGGATCGCAACTGGGGCCGATGCTAGTTCTTGGGGGCATTATTTTCAGTTCTCTGGGAGCTATTTCTAGCTTGGTGATCAATATTGGGATCATCCTTTTTGTAGGGGTGATTGCCTTTCATATTGTGACGCTACCCGTAGAATTTGACGCTTCCAGAAGAGCCTTAAAATTAATTGATGAGCTGGGCATTCTCCAAGGTGACGAAAACAAGGCAGCGAAATATGTTCTCCAAGCAGCAGCCTGGACTTACGTAGCCACGGCTTTCTATGCTGTGTTGCAACTAATTCAACTCCTGATCATGTCTCGAAATCGTTAAAAGCAGATATAAAAAGTTGCTTGTAGTTCCGACTTTAGTCGCTTTTAGTCGCTCATAGTTACGGCTTTAGTCACCAAGACTCGCTAAGACTAGCTAAAACTACTACTCTTCACCCCAGACTTGCAATTGTAGATACACTAACCCTAGGGTGAGCAGGAGCAGGACGATCGTGACAGCGGCAGCATAGCCAAAATCAAACTGGGCAAAGGCTTCTTGATAGATATAGTACACCAAGAGGTTTGTTGAGTTCATGGGGCCACCACCTGTGATGACATAGACCTGTTCAAAGCCCCGAAAGGTAAAAATTGCTGTGGTGATCCCGGCAAAAATTAGGGTAGGGCGGAGACTGGGGAGAGTGATATACCAGAACTGTTGGCGATCGCTCGCCCCGTCTAGTTCGGCAGCTTCGTAGAGATTTTGGGGAATAGTCTGTAACCCTGCCAAGAAAACTACTAAATTAAAACCAATCTGTTTCCACACGCTCAAAATAATCAGCACAGGCATCGCCCAAGTCACACTGCCTAGCCAAGGAATCGGCTCCAGCCCTAAGAACTGCCCCAAAAAATTAACAAAACCATCGGTTTGAAATAGCCACCGAAATCCTAAGCCCGCCGCTACTAGAGAGGTGATGGAGGGGACAAAGTAGGCGGTGCGGAAAAAGGCTCGAAAAGCAATGGTTTTATTCAGCACCACGGCTAAACCAAGGGGGATCACTAAGCTGGGAACTACCGTGGCGACGGTAAAGTACAGCGTATTTCCGAGAACTTGCCAGAAATCTGGGTTCACTAACAGTCTGAGGTAATTTCTGCCCCCGACCCAACGCACTCCTGTAGTGGTGAAGCTATCGGTAGTGAAACTTAGATAAAACAAATAGGCGATCGGGAATACCAGAAATATCCCCATCAACAACAACGCCGGAGCCAGAAACACACTAGCAGCGATCGATTGATTATCTAATAAACTTTTCTGTCCCATGAATTTAAGTTGTTTTTGGTAGATGAAATCATCAAAGAATGCTACAGCAAACCTTAATATCTCTTAATTTTCCACCAGTTAACTAATTATTTAGGCTACTAATAGAATTTTCTCGTGATCAATTCCCAGTGTCAGTATATAGCCATGTCCCCAAAATTTTCTTATTCCCATCTATACGCAGTTCTATCCCCTTCTGGCTCAATGCGAAAAAAACAAAACTACATCACAAGCCTTTTTAAGGGCATCTCTAGTATTCTTGCCCTAGGATATCTGGCAATGGCTCATCCAACTTTTGCAAATAGCCCCCGCCACCAAGTCCCTGATTCGTCTTCAGTAAAAATGTTACTAACGCCCTCCATCAATAATCAAATTAATAGTCGTCTTGTTGGGCAGTGGGAACTCCGGGGAGTATTTTTTATGCCCATTACGATAATTTTCACCCCAGAGGGACGGGGTTTTATGCTTTCTCCCTCCTTTGCTCCCGGAGCTGATCCCTACGCGATCGAGTTTAGATACACAATCAATAATGCTCAACAACCCTTTCAAGTAGACCTAGAAATTTTGGGAGAAGATTCAGATTCAATTAAAACTATTTTTGATTTTACTGATGATGGCAGAATTAGGGTGGAGTTATTAGGGATTCAACCGGGGGAAGAAAGACCTACCGAATTTACTACCGGAGCTTTATTTTTGAATAGAGTTTCTTCTCTAACAAGATTACCTAATAATACTCAAATTGCTAACTCTCCAGAAACCATTAATGAAGGAAGGGAAAACCAAGCAAATTATACGATTTCTATGTTGTTGGGTTATCAAGAAGATTACTTTCAAGACAATAAAAAGTTTACGCTTAATTTGCGTGACCTAGATATGGAATTAACTCCTAGGGAATTGAGATATTACGATTATGTAACTTATTTACCAGAAAGTGCCACAGAACCCTTAATTATTACTGTTACAGCTAAAGTGCCGGGATTGAGAAGCTTTATTGGAGCGATGTTTCCGATCAAAAATGGAGAGGTAGAAACATTTAATTCAGTAGTTTGTAGCACTATAGAACCGAGTATGACTCCGCCCCCTAGACCAACTCTGATTAATGAAACTGTTGTCTGTGATTCTAATTCTAGGCAATTTTGATTTTAGTTCCAGACAAAGAAAATATTAATTATGCGTAGTAGTCAACTTATGATTAAACTTGCCAACATTCCGAGTATTTTAGTCGTAACTCGCTTTCTAATAGCCCCTTGTTTATTTCTAGATGCCCTAGATCATCAAACTAGTTCTTTGTTTATAATTGGCTATGTAATTGCAGTAACTTCAGATATTTTTGATGGGATTATTGCTCGAAAATTAGGCGTTAGTACACCTCAACTTCGACAGGCAGATAGTTGGGCAGATATTTGTTTATATGTGTGCGTGGCAGCTAGTGCTTGGCTAGTCTATCCTCAAGTGATTTTGAGTTTTCAGACTCCTCTATTAGTGGCGATCGCCGCCCAATTAATTTTATTTATCACGAGCCTGATCAAATTTCAAAAGTTTCCCAGCTTCCATACCTATACTGCCAAAACTTGGGGATTAACTCTATTGGTGGCAACTATTGCCCTGTTTGGTTACGGATACTCCCATACCCTCTGGTTAGCGATCGTCCTCTGTATTATTAATAGCCTAGAAGAAATAATCATGACTTTAATTCTCCCTAGTTGGCAATGTGATGTTCTGAGTATTTTTCACGCCCTATCTCTACGACAAACACTCCTGCTTCCCGAATTGATCAAACCAGATATAGACTCCAAAATTATTAGAGAATAAGGAAACTTTACATATTGATTTCAAATAATTAATAAGCTCAAACCTAGGATTATTATAGGATTATTATAAGATTACTTTGTAACTGTCATTGTCACTTCAGCAGCATAGAAATTACCAGATAGAATACAACATCATTTTTCAGGAAACATATGCAAAAAACAGTTAATTCTTGGTTTCGTTATGGTTGGGCTGGACTACTAGGATCGATCGCACTTTCTAGCCCTTTCTTCGGTATGAATGCCTTTGCTAATACTCTCGCTGATAATATTTTCGCTAATATTAACGGACATGAAGATATTTATAGAAATACATCAAACTTATCAAACTTATCAAACTTATCAACTCAAACTCCCTTAACCCTGTCTTCAAATCTTCTCATTGCCGACAATTCAAGCACTAATAATCTAAGTAATAATTTAGTCGCTCCTCCGTACATAGATCCCCAAGTAATTCTGAATCGTTTGGTAGGTCAATGGGAAATCTATGGGGTGTTTTTTGTTCCAGTTACCGTGGTTTTCAATGCTCAAGGCAAGGGGTTTGTCATCGTTCCCTTCTTTGGACCCAGTGGAAATAATACACCCACAGCCTACGAATTTAGCTATTCCATTCTGAATACTGGTCAACCGATCCAAATTGGTATTGCGGAACCGGGAGAACCACCAATCGAAACTATCTTTGAATTTACCAGTGATGGCAGAATTCGGGTCGAAGCCCTAGGGATCAAGCCGGGAGATCCTCGACCAACGGAATTTACCACCGGAGCTTTATTTTTGGGACGAGTTTCTAACCTCACCGCCCTGCCTAGAAATACACGAATTGCTAATTCTTTGGAAGTAAAAATTCGAGAGAGAGAACAGCAAGGCAGAAATGTTACAGGTTCTATTTTACGAGCGCAACAGGCTTACTTTCTAGAAAACGAAACTTTTTCTGTAACCTTAGAGGACTTAGGGCTAGGGCTGGATAGTGCTAATTTTGAAGACTATACCTATCAATTGGTTCCGGGAAGTGATCCCCGCCGGGAAGCCTTTGTCACTTTGACTGCAAGGACTCCGGGAATAAGGAGTTTTAGTGGAGTGGTGTTCACTGCTGATCCTGTTAATGAAGGAGAAGAAAATTTTCCCAGGACGGGGATCTGTGAAACGATCGAGCCGAGTATGACTCCCCCAGCACTGCCAACTATCAATGGTCAAGAGGTGCAGTGCGCTCCCGGCTCTAGAGTTCCCGAAGATGGTGAATCTCCATTTCCCTTTTTATTTTAGATTTTTGAGTTATGATTTTAAGGCTGATCAGGTGATCTTAAGGATTTAAATTAGTAAGTAATTAATTTCACCTGATTTAGAGCTGGGGAATCTAGATTTCGCAGGGTATGGATAATCAACAAGAATCTTCTTTAGCGGAGTTAAAGATCATAGATAATTTGGCAAGATTGGATAATCTGGATAATTTAGGGGCGTTGGTGTCTCCTCAGATTGACTTCAGGGCAGGTGAAAACCAAGCACCTTTGAAATTGGGGATAATGGCTTCAGGGAGTGGGAGCAATTTTGGGTCGATCGCCCAAGCCATCCATGAGCAGAAACTCAATGCAAAAATTCAAGTCCTGATTTACAACAATCCGGGGATCAAAGCCGTAGAGCGGGCTGCTCAATGGGGAGTTCCGGCGGTCTTGCTCAATCACCGAGACTATCCCCAAAGAGAAGACCTAGATGCTCAAGTAGCTCAAACTCTTAAGGATTATCAGGTGGATTTGGTGGTGATGGCGGGCTGGATGCGGCGAGTAACTCAGGTATTAATTGATGCGTTTCCCCAGAAGATAATTAATATTCACCCCAGTTTACTGCCGAGTT
>JAIMKT010000027.1:10287-47175 GCA_020692245.1 Microcoleus sp. GA_180221_E-2-1-MAG-45_12 | reverse complement strand
GGAAGTTATTAATTGCTTCTCCTAGATTCCCTTCGTCTCTCAGGACAAGACCCAGCCCCATGTAAGCAAGAGCATCGTTAGGGTCAAGGCGGATAGCAGTACGGTAGTTGGTAATTGCTTCTGCTAGATTTCCTTGTATATACAAAGAAAGACCCAGATTGAGGTAAGCATTAGAATTGTTTGGTTCAAGGGAGATGATGGTGCGAAATATTTGCTCTGATACGGAGAAATTTCCGGCACGGGTAGCAGCGATTCCTTGGCGAAATAGTTCGGTTGTGTTTTGAGAGAGGGCGGGTTGGGCGGTGAAGATGGCGGCGGCTAGTACCAAGGGGAGAAAAATACGGGTACGCATAGACTTATGATAATTTTTTTCTAAGTCTAACATAGGGTACCTCTCCTTAAAGGTATGTATAAAATCAAGGATTACTTAATAGTTTGTTACTAGTGAATTTAGTAGTGAATTTACTGAGGATAGTCACTCACTAAAAAAATGGCGTTGCTAGATTAAGAATTGATCGCAGATTATTTTACCTTCGGTCGCATTTGTGATTCCAAGATCGAACCGTAGAGAGGACTATGGCGCATCAATTCCTCGTGGGTTCCCTGGGCAACGAGACAACCCCGATCCATGAGTAGGATGCGATCGGCCTTCTTGACCGTGCTAATCCGTTGGGCAATCACAAAAGCTGTGCAGGTGTGGCGACGCATCAGATCATCTAAACTTGCCTGAATCTGGTTTGCTGTCTTGGCATCCACTGCTGAGGTACTGTCATCGAGAACCAGAATTTTGTAATCTGTGAGGAGAGTCCGGGCGATCGCAATTCGTTGTTTTTGTCCCCCAGATAAGCCCACACCCCTTTCCCCAATTACCGTATCGTAACCATCGGGCAGGTCAGTAATAAAATCATGGATCTGCGCCATTTTCGCTACTTCCATTACTTTTTCTAGGGGCGCATTGGGGGCAGCGTAGGTAATGTTGTCCCGGAGGGTGCCGGAAAATAGGGTAGTTTCTTGGAAGACGATACCAATGTGCGATCGCAGACTTTCTAACTGTAGATCCCGGACATCCCGCCCATCAATCCGTACAGAACCCGAAGTTACATCATAAAATCTGGGGATCAGGTTCATAATTGTACTTTTGCCGGAACCCGTCATGCCGATAATGGCAATTAATTCGTTGGGCTTAGTTTCAAAGGAAATCCCCTTTAGAGCTTCTTGAGTTGCCCCCGGATAGCGGAAAGACACATTTTCAAAGGTAATTCTGCCCCCACAAACAGCAAAAGGTTGGGCTTGGGGACGGTCTTTAATTTCCACCACCGCATCCACCACTTCATAAACCCGTTCTGCCGAAGCTCCCGCCTGAGCGATCGCCGGAGCCGAGAACCCAATTAACAAGATAGGTTGAAGAATATAGAGCAAATAGGAATTAAACGCCACCAGTTCCCCGATCGAGAACTTATCATTAATTACCTGCCAGCCCCCATAACCCACTACCGCCACAGTGACTAAATTACTCAACAAGAAAATATACGGAAAAGCATTACGAATTGCCATAATCGCCCGCATATTTGTGTGGATCAGGTCTTGGTTCATGCGGTTGTAGCGATCGAGTTCCTCAGATTCCCGAACAAACGCCTTCACAACTCTGATCCCCGCCAAATTTTCTTGGAGAATAGCATTCAGATTTCCTAGTTTCTCTTGAAGACTGCCAAATAAAGCAGCATTTCTGGAGAGAAATAAACCCAAAATCAAGCCCGTGAGGGGAATAATTGCTAGGGTAATTAAAGCTAACTGCCAATTCATTAAAATCATCAAGATCGAGATCGTGATCAACCCCACTACTGCCCCGACAACTTGAATCAAACTAGTGCCAATAAAGCTCCGAATTTGTTCTACATCACTAGTAATTCTGGTTAATAGCTGGGAAGTTTGAGATTGGTCATGGTAACTAAAACTTAGATTTTGAATTTTGACAAATATCTTATTACGAAGATCGTAGGCGATCGACTGTGAGACCTGCTCTGCTAGGAAAGTTTGCCCAAAGTTAAATAAACCCCGACCGATGGCAAGTAGCACCAGAAACACCGCACTTTGGATGACAATATTTAAGTCTTTCTGAGCAATGCCCTGATCAATGCCCCAGCGAAATAATTGGGGAGTCGCTGCATTTGCTGCCGTCAATAATAACAAGCTCAAAATTGCTCCAGCTACAATCAGAGTATAGGATTTAAGACTGATTAGCACCCGACTTAATTGATTCATAAAAAATATTATTTAATTTCACTTTCTACTTTTCGCTTTCTACTTTTCGCTTTCTACTTTTCACTTTCTACTTTTCACTTTAAAGAAAGACTTTCTAAAGGCACTTCTGGGGATAGAGAAACTTGAGGAAATTCTTCTGGAGATGGAGAAACTTGGAGAGACTCTTCTTGATATATTTCTAGATCAAACCAAAAAGTTGTACCAACTCCCACTTCACTAACTAGATAAATTTTAGTGTGGTGTTTATCAATAATATTGCGGACGATCGACAAACCCAGCCCCGTGCCTTCGAGGGTATGCACCCGATTTTCTACCCGAAAGAAGCGATCGAAAATAGCCTTTTGATCTTCTTGATCAATGCCAATCCCTGTATCGGCAACTTCTATTCTCACCACCGGATTCTGGGCTTGATTGGGGAAGGAATGACGGGAAACTAGAGGGCAGTGTTCGCCTTCATTGACCTGTCCGGGTTCTAGCAAGTAGGCTCGGATAGTAACCTGTCCCCGATCTAATGTAAATTTCAAGGCATTCCCCACTAAGTTGGCAAATACCTGCAACAACAGATCGTAGTGTCCCTTCACTGGGGGTAGGTTGGGCATCACTTCCTGTTTGAGTTCGATGCCCTTATCCCGGGCATTAAGCTGATAGGTTCTCAGGGTCTGCTCAATGGGCAGGACAATATCCACGGCTTCTAGGTTGTAAATTCGGCAAGATTCTAGCTTAGAAAGATCAAGGACATCATTCACGAGGCGAGTTAGGCGATCAGTCTCTCGGTTAGCTGTATCTAAAAATTCTCGGCGCTCTGCTTCCGTCAAATCATCACCGTACTCATGGAGGGTTTCAATAAAGGATTTAATATTAAATAAGGGGGTTCTTAATTCATGGGAAACATTACTAATAAATTGGCTTTTAGCTTCGTTTAATTCCACCTCCCTCGTAATATCTTGAATGGTGATAGCAATCCCCTTGACAGTTTCTCGATATTGATCCAAAACCCTAGTTAAAAGAATCCTTACGGTACGGCTCACAGGTTGAGTTAAAGTTAAGCGAAATTCATCACTTTCATTACTTTCTAGATCAGGGAAATGATCAGGGACTTTGTTATTAATAATCTGATACAAAGGACGGGTGAGTTTGACCGTAATATCGGCGGGGAGGTAATGGAGGACATTCTCGCCAATGGGATTCACCCCTTCCCAACCGAGGATTTTTTGGGCGGTGGGGTTTGCTAAAATTACTTGGAGATTCGTATCAATCAGCACTGCTCCGTCGGCGATCGTGGAAACGAGGGTTTCTAGCTTGGCTTTTTCTGAGGTCAATTCTTCAATATTTTGTTCGGCATACCGGGAGAGTTTTTCTGCCATTTCATTGAAGTTAGAAATTAATTCCCCCAACTCGCCACCAAGGGGTAAATCAATTCTTTGTTGAAAGTTTCCCGCCGCAATATTTTTCACTCCAAAGAGTAATTCCTTGATGGGTTGAGTAATGGTTAAAGCGTTGAACACTGCCCCTAGGATCACCATGACCCAGATGGTAATAAATACAGCGATCGTCACATCTCTAGTTAGGTTTGAAGAAGCCACAATAATCGGGTTGGGGTTAATGCCGATCGCTAACACGCCCAGATATTTGCCCTCATGGACAAGGGGGACAAAGACATCAGTAATTTCGCCGTTGGGAGTGAGGTGTTGGCGGACGAGGGGGGAAGAAGTGAAATCCGCCGCTGCCACGCTCTGGGTGTATTCTTCGGGGAGTTGAATTTTGCGCTGAATCGTTAGGGAATTACGAATGGGAGTTTCCGAAAAAGGGATGCCTAGGAAAATATTTCCCCCTTCGTCTGCATAGAGCATGTAGCGCACGCTGGAGGTGCTGTCGTAGAAGCGGCGAGAAAACTGGGCTACCTCCGTTAGGTTATTATCTGCCACTTGGGGAGCCACGTTGGCGGCAAGGAGCAATCCCAAGTCTCTGCCAAACCGAGTATCGTTGAATCGGGCATCCTGCTGAATTGTATTCACTGCCCAAAAAGTTAACCCACTCATGACTAGGGACACACAGAGAGTTGCTGCCGCCATTAATCTAGTTTGGAGCGTAAATTCAGACCACCAATGGTCGATCAGGGCTTTGATTTTTTGCATAGCTAAGATTACATCTTCAGGCGAGGAGAATAGTTTTACTCGCTCACAGCTATTTTAGGGTATTTTTTGTCATGATCCCGGCTCCGAAAGAAAACAAGAGAGAAAACCAGAAAGTTAAACTCAATTAAAATCTAACGTTTGAGGGCGAGGGTCAAGCCGTCGGCGATCGACAATAGGCTCAAGGTGATGCGATCGTCCCCCTGTAATTTCGTGTTGAGTTGCCGAATGGCTACGGTGTCATGGTCTTGGATGGTTGGGTCTGCCACACTGCCCCCCCAGAGGACGTTATCAATGGCAATCAGCCCCCCCGATCGCACTAATTGCAAAGACTTTTCGTAATAATTATCGTAATTTCTTTTATCCGCATCAATGAACACAAAATCGTAGGTTCCTTCGGCTCCAGTGGCTAGGAGGCGATCGAGGGTTTCTAGGGCGGGGGCAAGGTGGAAATCAATTTTTTCTCTCACTCCAGCTTTTTGCCAGTAGCGTTGAGCCATTTCTCCATGATGGGGGCTGACATCACAGGCGGTGATTTTGCCATCGGGGGGCAGGGCGAGGGCAACAGCAAGGGAACTATAACCTGTGAATACCCCAATTTCTAAGGTTTTCTTGGCTCCCATCAGTTGCACCAACAACGCCATAAAAGCTCCCTGATCTGGAGAAATTTGCATCCCACTCCCGGTCAAAGGTGCTGTTTCGGCCTGGAGTTCTTGGAGAATTTCTGGCTCCCGGAGGGAAACTGAGAGGAGATATTCATAGAGTCGATCGGTCAAATTCAGCGTTTTCATATTATTTAGGTTTTAGGGTGAAGGGGTGATGAGTTGTAAATTGGGAACTCCTAAAAAATCTTTGACGTTGTGAGTTACTAGCGGTAAGTCATAGCGTATTGCTGTTGCTGCAATCCAAGCATCTTGGGGAGAAATAATTCGTCCTGCGCTTTGGCAATTGGATCGTACCTGCGCCCATGCTCGACAAAGAGGTTGATCGACCGGAACAATCAGGTAATTTGACAGGTATTTTTCTAGCTCTGCAAAACGAAGATCGCCCCACTGCCGCAAGATTGCCCACTGAAATAATTCTGCAACGGTCATAAATGACAGAGCTAATTCCTGACCATTAAGAATTGGTAGGTATGGGTCAGCATAATTGCTCCCTTTGAAAATGAAAGAGGCAATATCAGTATCAATTAGGAAAAGACTCATGGGTATTTATCTAGTTTACCCCTTGGCGTTGCTGTTTCAGAAAGGCTAGGAAATCTTCAATAGAGTCTTCTGGCGGCCAACAGTTAGTGGAAATATCTTTGATGTTATCAATAGTTGGGGGAGTTTTGATGGCTAGTAGCTGGGTAAGGGAGATACCTTGCAAAAACTGGTTACTGAGGTTTTTAAGGTCGGTTTGAGAGTTTAAGTCTGAATCACTTTGGATGAGAATTTGTACTAGTTGTTGACGCTCTAGGGGTGAGAGGGTTTTGATCGCTGCGATCGCATCGGTGAGTTGTGGAGTCATATTTTAGCCTGACAATGGGTTTTATGTAATCCTGTATATTATTGCAAATTTATTTGTTGAAGTTCCTCTAGGGTTAGGTCTAAACATTGCATTATTTGTTCATCGTTTAAGCTAAAAGACCGTAAATGCTCGATCGCCTCCATCTTCGCCTGTTGTTTCCCCCGCAAAAACTCCGGTGACTCTTCCCTAGGAATCTAAATCTAATGTAACTTGTCTAACCTCCATTTGTTTTTCCGCAGATTTCAAAACTTCTAAAGCCAATAAAATATCAAGGCGTTTTTGATCTTCGATAATTTCTTGGATAGTCACAATCCGAATTTTATCCACCGGATTACTCATGTATTGACTACGATAAATTCCTGCTTCTTTGGCTTCTTTGATCATGTCTCTAGTGGGTTTTTCTAGAGTAATAAATATACCCAAAACTGCATTTTCACGGGTCATTGTACCTTGCAAATCTCGAATATCTCTAGAGGAAACCTTGCCAGATTTCACCTGTAAAATAATCTTTTCTGGATCGTCTTTTTCACTCCGAAAGTAGGCAATCCCATCAATTCCTTTATCTGCACCTTTTTTCTGATTGATAACAGCTCGGTTATTAGAATAGGTAAGTACTGCCCATTTCTCAAACTCTTTCCGAGTTCGATCGTCCCGCTTGTTCGCCAGAGCTACAGCAGAGTTCATATCTTTAGGAATGCCGTTTAAGACAATATTTTCTAACACCCCTTGACCAAAAGCATCTTCTAATCTTTTCAAAATTAAACTAATACTTTGATAGGTAATATCAATCCCAATCCACTGCCGATCCAACCTCTGAGAAACTGCCACCGTAGTTCCACAACCACAATAAGCATCAAGCACTACATCACCTTCATTAGAACTTGCCTTGATGATTCTTTCTAACAATGCTTCTGGTTTTTGTGTTGGATAACCTAATTTCTCACTATGCCACGATCTTAATGCTTCAATATCCGTCCAGGTATCTTGTATTGGTAATCCCTGCATTTCATCTAAATACCTTTTCATTCTGGGGAATCCATTCTTTGTATAGTAGATGCGATTTTCACTATCAAGCCTCTGCATAGTACTTTCGGGGACACGCCAAACTCTTCTTATGTTGTTCCATTCATATTCATATCCACCACCAGATAATCCTGCTGCTCCTATGTCTCCAGACATGAACTTACGACCATCAGGATCACTATACTTATAGTACTGATCTATGTATTTCTGATCATAAGATTGATATTGCTCATTCCAATTAACCTTAGAGTTCTTACTATAGTAAAGAATTACATCATGAACACGCCCATATTTATTAGAATCACTGTGACTTGATGTTCTTTTCCAAATAATTTCACTCAAATAATTTCCACCTTGAGCGCAAAAAATAGCATCAATGATAATTTTTAAGTAATGAGAAGCACTGGGATCGCAATGTAAATAAAAACTTCCTGTAGGTTTTAAGACTCGATAAATTTCAGCAACTCGTAAAGTCATACTCACAAGATAAGCTAGTAAACTGCCCTTACCTAAAACCTTAACTAAGCCAGAAATTAGATCAATACTTTGAGCAGTAAAACGACCCAAATAATTAGTTTGAATTTCTTCTAAACCCTGATTAGCATAATCATCCCAAGTCCATGTATCAATAAAAGCCTGAGCCTGGGCCTGATCTTCTTTGCCGACGTTGTTATAAATCTGGTTGTAGTTGCGCTTCGAGTTAAAAGGTGGATCAATGTAACACAAATCTACCGATTCATCCTTGATGTGTCGCCGCAAAACTTCAAGATTGTCGCCATAGAAAAGTTGATTAGGCATAGACTTAATATATCTGGGGGTAATATTTTGGTTTATATCTTAATCTGATTCCATGCCAATTTCACAAAAATCACAAAATTAATATCTATAATTCTCTACTCACACCTCTACATTATGAGCTTGGTTATGTGCCTCAATTACTTCCTCAAAGCTGAAAAATCTATCATTACTCTCAACAGCATTTTTTAGTAATGCACTATCGATCGTATCCTCCAATGCCTCAAGCAAATTCATTAAATAACCATAGGGAACCACTGCTACCACAGGCTTACCCGCCGACTCGATGACAATTTGGGTTTGGCGATCGCTCACTTCCTGTACTATTGCTGATAACTCAGTTCCCATCTCCCCTATTTGCACAATATTTACCATTAGTTCTAGCTTCTAAAATTTAATGTTTGTATTCAATTTAGCAAATCTGGCTCAGAAAATAGAGCGATCGCCCCAAACTTTATAGTAATGGCTCCAGAGATTGAGATTAGGTTAAATCTGTCTGCTGGGCATTTTCAGGTAATGGTTCAGCTTCAGGAGGAACTTCTGGGGCATCTAGTTCGGGTTCTAGATTAGATTCTAGATCAGATGGCGTAATATCTTGGGGATTACCAACCTCCGGCGGGATCACTCTTCCAGCAATATCTCGCCGATAGTACATCCCCGGAAAATTGATCACTGCCAGCCCAGCGTAGGCTTGCTCGATCGCCTCAGCCAAGTTCACGCCTAGCCCCGTCACACTAAGAACCCGTCCCCCATCGGTTAACAATTTCTTTTGATGATTCAAAGTTGTCCCTGCTTGGAATACCTGCGCGCCCTTTTCCTTGGCTTCCGAAAGCCCAGTGATTTCATCCCCTCGTTGAAATTTCCCCGGATAGCCTGCTGCCGAAGCAACCACGCACACCGCTGATCCCGGTAGCCAATCTAGGACTGGAAACTTTGCCAAATTTCCCTCAGTACAGGCGATTAACAAATCTACTAAGGGAGTTTCTAACAGGGGCAGGATTGCTTGGGTTTCCGGATCCCCAAACCGACAGTTAAACTCTAAAACTATAGGTTCCCCAGCTTCCGTAATCATCAGCCCGGCATACAACACTCCTTGGTAAGTAATCTCCTGTTCTCGCAGAGTATTCACCGTTGGCTGGAGAACTTCCGCTTCAATTTTTGCCATTAACTCTGGAGTCACCCAGGGAGCAGGAGCATAAACCCCCATGCCGCCAGTATTTTCTCCAGTATCACCTTCCCCAATTCTTTTGTGGTCACAGGCTGGGAGTAAAGGTCGGACGATCGAGCCATCCGTCAGAGCAAGAATAGAAACTTCTTGACCAGTAACAAATTCCTCAATCAAGATTTTGGTAAATCTCTGTTTAAAGAGATATTGGACAGCTTCCATCGCCTCTGGGAGAGTGGTTGCCACCGTTACACCTTTACCTGCTGCTAAACCATCCGCTTTGATTACGATCGGCAGTGGTTGCTGTTCTAGATAATTTAACGCCGCCTCAAGTTCCGTAAACTCTACTGCCTTAGCTGTGCGTACTCCCGCTCGGTGCATGAGTTCCTTTGCCCAGAGCTTACTAGACTCGATTTGCGCTCCTTCCTTTGTCGGTCCAAACACAGGGATATGGCCGTGACGATACCGGAGAAAATCCACTATCCCCCCAGCTAAGGGTGCTTCTGGACCAACCACCACCAGGGCGACTCCTTGCACGGAAGCAATAGTGGCAATCCCCTCAAAATCATCCACCTGAAGGGACATATTCTGACAACCGGGTAAAGTTGCAGTACCGCCATTGCCCGGAATACAAAAAACCTTTTCTACCTTGGGAGATTGCAGCAGTTTCCATGCGATCGCATGTTCCCGACCTCCATTACCTACGACTAAAACTTTCACTTGATTTGACCAAAAATTATGACATAACTTGAGATGTTGCTAAGGTTAATTCTAGGTAAATACACAGCTTTACACAAGGAAAATTATTTATAATTAATAATCTCCTGTTTATGACTGCAAAAGTAACTATTAAAACCTCACTTCTTGTCAAAGAAAAATTACTTAATCTCAGCAATTCCTCCTAAAGTATCTTACCCTAGAGGTGGTTTCTAGCCTAGAGAGAGATACGAACAGGCGTACGACTGGGGCGGATATTTATTTCTGATTTGCTAATCAAAGAGGTTCCGGTCATTTCTGGGGGTTGAGGCAGTTGGAGTAGTTCCAAAATTGTCGGCGCAATATCTGCGAGTTTGCCATCGGTGCGGAGGCTAACTTGGTTGCCATGTCCGGGAATTTTCCGCCCTTCTCCTTCCACCAAAATAAACGGCACAGGGTTGGTGGTGTGGGCTGTCCAAGGATTTCCTGCTTCGTCAGCCATGTATTCTGCATTGCCATGATCTGCGGTAATCAGGGTGGTTCCCCCGGCTTTAACTACTGCTTCCAAGAGCTGCCCCACACATCGATCGACCGTCTCGATCGCCTGCACACTCGCCTCTATTTTCCCTGTATGCCCTACCATATCTGGGTTAGCGTAATTAATCACAATTAGAGAATAAATCTTTTTTTGAATCGCCTCAATCACCCCAGTAGTTACATCTGCCGCCGACATAGCCGGAGCCTTATCGTAGGTAGTCACCATCGGGCTTTGCACCATATGGCGGTCTTCTCCGGGTAAGGGCGTTTCTAGACCCCCATTGAAAAAGTAGGTGACGTGGGCATATTTTTCGGTTTCTGCCGTCCGAAACTGTTTTAAGCCGTGATTGGCAATTACTTCGCCAAGGATATTTGTTAAATCTTGGGGCAGAAAGGCGACGGCGACGGGCAGATTAGGGTCGTACTGGGTGAAGGTGGCAAAATGCAGGGGTTGTATCTGCTCTCTGGGGAATCCAGAAAACTTGGGATCGGTAAAGACTTGGGTGAGTTCTCTGGCTCGATCGGGACGGAAGTTAAAAAAGATCACCCCATCTTCCGCTGCCACTGCCCCCGGTGCTAGACGCTTGGGGAGAATAAATTCATCGGTCAGGTCTTCCTGATAGCACTTGGTTACATACTCTTGAGCAGATAAACCCAGATTTTCGGCTTCGGCTAATTCTTTGGTCATCGCCTCGTAGGCTAACTGTACCCGATCCCAGCGATGATCCCGATCCATGGCGTAGTAGCGTCCACTCACGGTGACAATTTTACCAACTCCAACTTTTTGGGTATGGGCGGCGATCGATTGCACGGCTTCAATTCCCGCCTTGGGATCCGTATCTCTACCATCGGTAATTACGTGAATACAAACCTCGGTAATTCCCTGCAATTTGGCTAAGTCAATTAAACCCAACAGATGAGAAAGATGGGAATGGACTCCCCCATTAGAACATAAGCCCATGAGATGGAGCTTGCTACCTGCTGCATAAACTTTTTGGCAGACCTGCACCAGGGCGGGATTTTTGAGGATCGTGCCGTCTTCTACTGCATCAGAAATCCGCACCAGTTCTTGAGGAACTACTCGACCCGCCCCAATATTTAAGTGCCCAACTTCGGAGTTGCCCATCTGTCCCTCTGGCAAGCCCACTGCTTTCCCCGATGCTTGGATCAGGGTACTGGGGTAAGCCTGAGTGAGACTAGTCATGACTGGAGTTTTGGCGATGGCGATCGCGTTTGCTTGACTTTGTTCACGATAGCCCCAACCATCAAGAATTACCAAGACTACTGGAGATATGGGTGCCTGCACCATAAGAATTCTGCCTTTACTTAATTGTAATTATTGTAATTAAGGAATATTACGAGAATCATACCATTGAAATTTATCTATCCCAAATTATGAGAGTGAATCAATGGTTTTCTTATCTTCTGGTTAGCCATGTAAATTTTTAGAGATGTTCTAGTAATTTTTTAATGCTGGCGATGGCTTGTTAAATATCTCTAAATCATCCCGAAACTTATTCCTCAATTATCTCCAACTCATCCTCTCGCAGGTGCGCCCGGAGCCTCTCTGGAAATTTGACTTGAATGGGGAAGTTGGCGCTCACGGGTCTGCCTTGCCACTCGGTAACTACGGCAATAATTTCTCCCTCTTGTCCTTTGAGATCGAAGCCTTCTCCCTTGTGGGCGGGGTGATGATAGATAATAACAGACTGAGTGACACGGATACGATCGCCAACCTTCATGATTTTAAGTCTTAAATTTTAAGTTTTAAATAATAGTCTCAACTAAATAATCAAAAATGTAACTGCGTTCATGCAGTTGTGTTCAGGAAAAAGTTGATTGGATGAGAAATTGATTTCATTTTCCCACAAAATTGTCCCAGTGCTAGGTAAATTTATGGCGAGGAATCAAGATTAAGTCTCAAGAACTAATCAACAACTAATAGCTTGGGAGAGGTCAGCCAAAACAGTTGACTCTGGGCGATCGCCTCCCCTGTGGCAGGCAACTCTAAACCAATAATCCCCGCCTTCTTGAGCAAAATTCCTCCCCTGATCTGTCCATACAATAATAATTCTGCCCAATTTCCTAAATCTGGCTCATGCCCGATCGCTATGACTCTAGTTTTTGAATCTTTCCCCAAGGATTGAGAATTATTTGGCTGAGAATGACTTGATTGAAGATCATCAGCTTGAGGAGAAGATTGATTAACTGGTTGCTGATCAGAAAATAACCAAGTTAAAAAATCTGGTAAATTGCCCTCCGGAGCTAGGTGATCGGAAATTTCTAGGGGAACATGGGGATATTGCTGCTGGAGGATCGCCGCCGTTTGTTGCGCCCGGACTAGGGGACTGGTGACAATTAGATCAAAATTTAAATTTAATGTCTGTAACTGTTGGACAACCCGTTGAGTTTTTTTGATCCCCACCTCCGTAAGGGGTCGATCGCCATCTTCTGTATAAGTACCCCGTTCGATCGCTATCCCATGGCGCATCAAGTATAGTTTCATAAATTCCCCTGTGGTCTTAGAATGTTAATAATTTTGTTTGCCTATTTATTATTAAGGAATCCAGAAAATGCTCTCTACCAGACCCATTGCTGTTAAAGGCTGGCTTAATATTACCAATATCAACGATGGAGTCTTAAAATTAGTTGGCTGGTTAATCTCCCCGGTCGATCGACCCCTCACTAGTTTTGAAATCAAGATTAGCGGCCAGAAAATTAATTCCTTTGACCTAGAAAAAAATCTTCCCAGTCCCAAATTACAAGAAGCATTTCCCCACATCCCCGAAGCAAAAAACGCCAGATTTCGGATCACAATTCCCCTAAATACCCTACCTACCCCAGACCTAAAAGACACCCTCGTGGAGATTGTCCCCAAACTTGGTGCTGAAAATGGTCAATCGATGCTGGCTATTGTTAATCCTTCATTGCCCCTGCCCAGCCAAGAAGATATGAGTACCATTGGGGGGGCGTTCTTACCCGTAGGCTTAGAATTTCTCTCCTATCTAATCCAACATGCAGACCTCAAACCTACGGATCACGTCCTTGATGTTGGTTGTGGAGTTGGTCGCCTCGCCTACGTCCTTGCTTATTACCTAAACTCCACCGCTCGCTACGAAGGTTTTGATATTATTGATAACCTCATTCAGTGGACTCAAGCTAATATTACCCCCCAATTTCCTAACTTTCAATTTCAAAAAGTCAATATTCATAATAAATGGTATAACCCGGCAGGAGATGTGGAAGCCAAGGATTTTATCTTTCCCTACCCCGATGAAAGTTTTGATGTCATCTTTCTAACTTCTGTGTTTACCCACGTGCGGGGCTATGAAATCTCCCACTATTTCGATGAGATCAAACGAGTCCTAAAACCGGGGGGACGCTGTTTATTTACTTGTTTTTTAGTTAATGAAGAATCTCAGGAACTCATCAAAGCTGGCAAGAGTACCCAAAATCTGGTTTATGATCTTGGGGATTGTATTACAAATAACCCAGACAAGCCCGAAAATGCTACAGGTTTCCTAGAGCCAGTCGTTGCGTCTTTGATTGGCGATCGAGGCTTTTCTCTCCTCAGTAAACATTACGGTTCTTGGTGTGGGCGCAAAGATTTCACTACCTATCAAGACATGCTGGTAATTCTTAAACCCAACTTTTTTCAAAAAGCTATCCGTAAAATTAATTATCTCTGGAATAACTTTCAAAACAAATAATTGCCAAACAAAAAAGAGGTCTCAAGACCTCCAAAATTTTTATTTATAGTTTATCCACACAATTCAAAATCATTTCTAAACGTGCTCAACTAGGGCATCATTGGCTTTATTGCAAACCTTTAGTACAAACAATTATTTAGTTCATCAGACCTAACTACAAAGGATATTTTTACTAGAGTAATCCAGTATTAGTACCTTGCTTACCAGTAGCTAATTCCACTTTTACAATCTTGCCGCCCATTTTCATGATGCGTTGTTGCTCTTTAAACCAATTATCGTAGGGAACCAACTTGGTAAAGTAAGTATTTTGCAATTCTCTTTGGGTTCTAATTCTGGTCTGGCTGGGGACACAGGCGGTAATCTTAAACATTCTCATGGACTGAATTCTCCTAAATTTACAGTCAAAATTCTGTATGTGAAAAATATTATGTATTTTTGGATTTCTTGGGAGTTTGGTCTGGAGTATTAGGGTATATATTTCAGTCTGGGAGTCCAGTCCAAGCCCTAGTTTATCGAAACTCTATCTAACTAAAGATTGTCTGCAATAACCTAAAACTCAATACCTAACTGCCCAGACCAAAACTATTTACAAAGATACTTCTAGACTTAGCTCAAGCCAGAGGAGATGTAATCGAAGTACACGCCCATTTCCTTACCAGCATCAGCACCAACTAGACTAGCAGTTACTTCCTTCATAGCTTGAATAGCTTGAACAGTAGAAGTAATAGGCACGCCCAAGGAGTTGTAGGTTTCTTTTAGACCATTGAGAACCCGCTCATCAAGGATGGAAGGATCGCCAGCTAGCATAGCGTAGGTAGAGTAACGGAGGTAGTAGTCCAAATCACGAATGCAAGCAGCATAGCGACGGGTGGTGTACATGTTGCCGCCGGGACGGGTGACATCAGAGTACAAGAGGGATTTAGCTACAGCTTCTTTGACGATCGTAGCGGCATTAGCGCTGATGGTGGAAGCAGCACGAACCCGAAGTTCGCCAGTTTTGAAGTAGCCTTTGAGCTTTTCGAGAGCTGCGGTGTCTAGGTATTTGCCTTGGACATCAGAAGAATTGATAACTGCGGTAATTGCGTCTTGCATAATTTATTTCCTGAGTTGAATTATTAATTGTGATTGGGAATAACAAAAGAAAAACTTGAGGGTAATTGCTTACTTTTCTAAGTTCTTACTGGAGACCGCCGATCACATAATCAAAGTAGGAGCCAGCTTCAGCCGCATCTTCACCAGACAACAGGGAGGCAGCAGCGTTCTTCAGCGCCCGGACACCTTCTGCCACACCTTCGATCGGGGTACCGAGGGACTTGTACATTTCCCGGACTCCAACTAGACCGATTTCTTCGATCGGGGTGACATCACCAGCAACAATCCCGTAGGTAACTAGACGGAGGTAGTAGTCTAGATCCCGGAGGCAGGTCGCAGTCATTTCTTCACCGTAGGCATTACCACCGGGGGAAACAACGTCAGGACGTTTTTGGAACAACTGATTACCAGCTTGCTTAACAAGACGTTCGCGGGAATCAGCAATAACTTGGGCAATTCTTAAGCGTTGTTCTCCAGAAGAAACAAAGCCTTTGATGCGGTCTAGTTCGCCGGGGCTGAGGTAACGGGCTTCAGCATCAGCGTTCACGATCGACTTCGTGACGATACTCATGTATAGGATTCCTCCAAGAAGTAGTAATCATTTTTATTTGTTAGAAAGCGATCTTCAAACCGACTCTAGGGACTTTCATCTCAAGAAGCAGCGAAGACATCACTCACGGAAACTATTTTCTAGTATCTTGCCCCTTTCCTAAATCTATTCGTAATATTTCTTAATGGGAAGCCTCATAATTAACTCGCAATTACCCCGCAATTACCCGACAATTACACAGCCATTACCAAAATTACCGACAATTCTATTTCTCGATCGCTGAACAATTTGATCGCCGATTTTTGCTGCCTCCTTTTTTGCCGTGATTATGAGCTATGATAGGCAGTTGGGACTAACCCCTAACCTAGCTCCCGTCATCGTCAAATTTAGTTAGTAAACCTAGTTAGTAAATTGTTTAGTAAAATTTAGTCAGTAAATATTTATTAGAATTTATCTAAAACTAATTCAGCCCAACTAATCCTAAAGTTTGCTTTGAACCGCAGTCCCTAGGGGTTAAAGCTACATACTGGGTCACGTGCATTCGCAACGACAGGAGGCTCCGTCACCAAATATAAATTATTAGGATTAAGTAAAAAACTATACGCATGGTCAGCCAGAAAATACCCGTAAAACAAGTAACTACTAAAGCAATTACCCAAGATATTGGTTTTACCCTAGAGGACTTTGCAGCCCTTTTAGATAAGTATGACTATCACTTCAGCCCCGGCGATATTGTCCCTGGTAAAGTTTTTAGCCTCGAACCGAGGGGAGCCTTAATTGATATTGGAGCGAAAACCGCCGCTTTTATTCCCATTCAGGAAATGTCTATCAATCGGGTAGACAATCCCGAAGAAATATTGCAATCGAACGAGACTAGAGAATTTTTTATTCTGACTGACGAAAACGAAGACGGGCAGCTTACTCTGTCTATTCGCCGGATTGAATACATGCGGGCGTGGGAACGGGTACGGCAGTTGC
Source organism: Microcoleus sp. GA_180221_E-2-1-MAG-45_12 (assembly GCA_020692245.1). Taxonomy (GTDB): domain Bacteria; phylum Cyanobacteriota; class Cyanobacteriia; order Cyanobacteriales; family JAAUUE01; genus JAAUUE01. The sequence continues at coordinate 30,726 of JAIMKT010000027.1, read as the reverse complement.
AAAAAGAAGATGCGACGGTCAGGTCTTTGGTATTTGCCACAAATCGGGGCGGAGCCTTGGTGCGGATTGAAGGACTACGGGGCTTTATTCCCGGCTCCCACATCAGCACTCGCAAGCCTAAGGAAGACTTAACTGGGGAAGAGTTACCCCTAAAATTCTTAGAAGTAAACGAAGATCGTAATCGCCTCGTCCTCAGCCATCGTCGAGCTTTGGTAGAGAAGAAAATGAATCGTTTGGAAGTCGGGGAAGTAGTGATTGGTTCGGTGCGAGGCATTAAACCCTACGGCGCATTTATCGATATTGGTGGAGTTAGTGGTCTATTGCACATTTCCGAAATTTCCCACGATCACATTGATACACCCCACAGTGTTTTTGATGTCAACCATGAAGTCAAGGTGATGATTATTGATCTAGATGCAGAACGGGGGCGAATTTCTTTGTCTACGAAGCAGTTGGAGCCGGAACCCGGAGATATGATCAATAATCGGGAGTTGGTCTACGAAATGGCTGAAGAAATGGCGGCGAAGTATCGAGAAAAGCTCCGGGAAAAATCTCAAGGGCAGCCAGCCGTGATGGTTTTGGAAGTTGCTCCAGAGGAACCCCTCAGTGATGATTATGAAGTGCCGGAGGATTTAGATGATTTCCTCGGAGCGGCAGATGATTAATTTTGAAAGTACTTTATATCAAGTCTGATTATAGAGGTAGGGGCGCAAGGCTTGCGTCCAAAAAGTTTATTCATAAATCTGATTGACAAATCTAGCAAATCTAAAATACATCAAGGCATCTACCAAGGCAACTAAATATAATGCAACCAAAAGTTATTATTCACGGGGGGGCGGGTAACTCTGTCCAAGATAAGGGTGGCTTAGTTCCGGTGCGGGAGGCTCTGGGCAAAATTGTTCATATAGTTTCTGAGCAATTGTTGTTGGGAATGTCGGCGATCGAGGCGGTGGTGTTGGGTTGTCATCACCTAGAAGATGAACCGAGGTTTAATGCGGGGACTGGTTCGGTATTGCAAGCCGATGGGCAAATTCGCATGAGTGCAGCGTTGATGGACGGCGTGAAGCAGCGTTTTAGTGGGGTGATTAATGTCTCACGGGTACAACATCCCATTGATTTAGCGCAGTTTTTGCAAGACCACAGCGATCGCATCCTCTCTGATTATGGGGCAGTAGAACTGGCGAGGGAGTTGCAGGTTCCTCTCTACAATCCCCTAACTACTACTCGCTTGCATGAATGGATGGCTGAACGAGATCAAGGCTTTAGGTCAGCCATGGCGGGGGTTGTGGCGAATAACCCAGATGCGGGACGGGGAACGATCGGCGTGGTAGTCATCGATCGAGAAGGTCGGATTGCGGTGGGAACTTCCACCGGGGGCAAGGGCTTTGAGCGGATCGGACGGGTGAGTGATTCGGCAACTCCGGCGGGGAACTATGCCAACTCTTTAGCGGCGGTTAGCTGTACAGGCATTGGGGAAGATATTCTCGAAGAGTGTCTAGCAGCGAAAATTGTGATCCGAGTTAGTGACGGCTTTTCCTTAAAGTCTGCCTTAGAGAAATCCTTTACGGAAGCAAAAAATAATGAGCGGGATTTTGGGGCGATCGCCCTCGATGCTCAGGGGGGAATTGGTTGGGGCAAAACTAGCCAAGTTCTATTTGCTGCCTATCACGACGGCGAAAAAAGCGGTGATACTTTAGATTTACCTCTAGAAACCACCACAGGCTATATTGCGTGAACTACCCATCGCTCACTGCTAGGCGATAGAGCGTGGGCTTCCTGATTCAACGGGAATAGCGTCCAACAAAACCGAAGTTTTACCAGAGCGACTTACATCCCCTCCACAGACAGAAGCACTAGTTCCTAATGCCAGAATCCGCAAGGCTTCATTTCTAATATTGATCGCCGCATTTACATCACGATCATGGTGAGTACCGCAATGCTTACAAGTCCATGCCCTGATATCAAGACTGAGGCTGTCAACTCGATTTAGGCATACATGGCAAGCCTTGGAGCTAGGGAACCACCGATCAACCTCGATGTATTGTTTCCCTTCTCTTTCAGCTTTGTACTTAAGCATTGTACAGAACATTCCCCAGCCAACATCACTAATCGCTTTGGCTAGATTATGATTCCTGACCATTCCTTTGATATTCAGATTTTCTACTGCAATAACTTGGTTTTCGTTAACTATCTTGCGGGATAGCTTGTGCAAAAAATCTTCACGACATCTAGCAATTTTGGAGTGGACTTTTGCCACTACTAATCTTGCTTTTTTGCGGTTTTGACTACCTTTCTTTTTGCGAGAAAGTTTTTGCTGTTTGCGCTTTAGATTGCGTTGACGCTTGACAAAATGCCTAGGGTTGCCAAACTTAGACCCATCGCTGGTAATTGCAAAATGAGTTAACCCTACATCAATCCCAATAGCTTTATCTACTGGAACCAATCTGGGATTTTCTTTGCCATCGTCAACCAAGACAGAAACAAAATGCTTTCCATCAGGGTTTCGGGATACAGTGACAGTTTTAATGTCGCCCTCAAAGTCCCGGTGACGTTGGCAGTGGACTAAGCCAATTTTAGGTAGATTAATTTTGTCACCGTCAAACTTGACGTTTTGGGGATAGCTAACTGACTGCCGACCATGCTTTGATTTGAATTTTGGCAACATTGCCCGTTTATCAAAAAAGTTTTTGTAAGCAGTAGAGAGGTTTAGAGCTACTACTTGCAGGCATTGGGAATATGGTTCCTTTAGCCATTCGTATTCTTTTTTGAGGGCTGGTAGCAAACCTTGTATGTATCCCCTAGATAGTCCCTTGCCAGTATCTTTATAGGTTTCTTGGCATAGGTTTAGAGCGTAGTTCCAGAACCATCTAGCACAACCAAAAGATTTGGCAAACAAGACTTCTTGCTCATTTGTGGGATAGATTCTGTATTTGTACGCTTTATACATTTATCAAGATTATAGGATACTGATAAAATAATTATAACATATACAACTTCTATTGATTTGCTATTGCTCAGTTTACTTTTGGTTCACTTTCATCCCGCCACCCATCTGCAACGGATAGAATGTGGGACTTCCCGTTCACATTCTGTTGATTTCACACTGTTTTGAGATTGTAATTCTTAAGACAACAACTCCCAAAGACGGGGATCGAGGTAGTTGATTTTGGCAAAGGGACTGAGGGCAGTGAGTACCTGCTGTCCATAGCTGCGGTGGTTAACTCGACTATCAAGCATAGCCACAACTCCCTGATGACGACGGGCGGGGGCGATCGCCCTTTGGAGTTCTCGTAGAGCCGTGGGTAGAAGATAGAGCCGGAACCAGTCTAGGCGCTGTTGTTTGTAGTAGGCTACTTGACCAGCCACAAGGGGATTTTCGAGGGAAGGGATCGGCAAGGTGGCAATAATGAGCAGCTTTGGGGAAGGGAACTGATGCTGACATTCTCGCCAAAACTGCCAACCTGTCACTAAAATCGGGGCTGGGTTTGGGGTGATCACTTCCATCTGGACTCTAGAGCCAAATTCCCCCGCCATCACCGCCGCCATCTGCTGTTTTAGGGGATTATCTTCTATCAAAATCACAATGAACCCCTTATCACTGCGACTAATGGTTAATAAATCCATGACCTGCTGTTCGAGGGCGGCTTGAAACTGGGGTGTATTGGGCAAAGGCAGGCGATCGGGCAGGTAGAGTTGAATCAATTCTGTTTGCAGGTCTGGGGGAAATTTCAAACAAGTTAAACCCCCTAAGCCCACGTTCTGGCGATAGGCTGTGGCTTCTACTTCCAAATCCATTGCCCTGCCCATGAAAACTACGGGTTGCTGTTGCCAAACCTTGCTCAAACTAGTGGCTACTTCTGCGGGAGTGCTGTGCAAAGTAAAATAACCATGCTGTCGATCGACCCCCGCCCAGAGAATTTGCCCTGATGGTTGTCCTAATTGTTGAGAAAATTTTCCTAGATTGTGGGCTAAGAACTCAGGTTTATTTGTAAGTTTATCTACAGGTTTATCTAGGATTTGATCTGCAAATTTATCTACAAGTTTACTCCCCAGATTATGAATAAGTTCTTGTTCTGAGGTGTCTAATAAACAACAGCCGTAGGGATTAGGAGGACGATCGAAAAAACTTTTAGTTAACTTGATTTTGACATCTCGAATTATTTCTTTTTGCTGGGGATAGTGGGCAATTAACTGATCCCAATCTCCTGGCAGCATAGTTTGAGTTAGGCACTCCCTTGCCCAAGGCTCTAAATCATCTGCCCCATCGATCAAAGTGGGAATTCCCGGTGGAAATTTAGCTTCTTGATTAGCTTCTGGATTGGTAATTATATTGGTAACTATCCTCAGGCGATCGCTCAACCAGTTTTGAGGACTCGTGATTAAGACTCCAGCAAAATCCTCAGAGAGGAATCGATCGCTCACCACCACCTCTCGATTAGTTCCCAAGGCTGCTTGTAATTGCGGAATTAACTTTTCGACCCAAGGCTCTTGCCACAAGGGAGGAATCACCAACACCACAGCCCCCTGCCAGAGAAGCGCCGGAGTTAGATAGCTCAGGGCATACACCGGGGGAGAAGTACTCGTTTGCATGAGAGCCGATCGACCCAACCGCAAAGCCCTAGCTACTAACCGAGCCATAGTCAAATGATGAGGCCAGCTATAATCGCCCTGTTGCCGCAGGTAAGCCCGGAGGGAAGTATGCACTTGGGATTCGATCAGGGGGGGCATAGGGGGGAGCAGGAGGTAAAGGAGGTAGAGGAGGTAGAGGAGGTAAAGAAAGTAATGGAAGGTAAAGCTAGAGTTTAGTTGATATCTTCTAGGTATCTTGAATGGGGAGCAGAATTACTAATATACTTAGCAGTTCAGGAATGTTTCTCTGAATGACTTGCCAAACAATATCTAAATCAATTCGATCGTATTGGTGGGCAATTACATCTCGCATTCCTGCCATATCATCCCAAGGAACTTCTGGATGTTGTTCTCGGAACTCACGAGATAATCGTTTTGTTGCTTCTCCCATGATTGAAATTTGATAAAGAATTGCAGATTGTATGAGCAAATCCGATTCTAATTGATTACGGTTGATACCTTTAGTAAACTGCAAAATTAATTGTCCGGCTCGAACAATATCAAGTAAAGATGCATTATCCCGCAACATAAACAACCTGAGCAGTTCCTAAGATTTCTTTCTGACGGATCCAATTGTGGCTTTGTTCGATCGATTTTCTGGTCAGCAAGTCAACCTCACGTCCTAGTAAAATTTTAAGTTCACGTTTCATCCGAACTAGCTCTAAAAGCCCCCAATTTGAATCATCCTCAAAACTTACCATAACATCAATGTCACTGTCTGCTCGAAAGTCATCCCGTAAAACAGAACCAAAAAAAGACATTTCTTTAATCTTCCATTTTCGGCAAAATACTATAATTGCTTCCTGAGCAATCTGAATCTTTAGTTTTTGCTTCAACATATTTTGTTCTTTCCCGATTCTTATCAATTCTGACCAATAAGATATAATATTAGCAAGTTAATTAATTTTTGTTGAGGCAATACTCTCTAAAAACAATTCCCCTTCGATCGCAATACAGACTTTGTATAAGCAAAACTTTGTTGCTTGGTGTGAAGATATGGTGACTAAGCTCAGATTACTGTTAACTAACAACTGCTATGACTTTGCGGGTAAAAATTTGTGGGATTACGAATCTGGAACAGGGAGAGACGATCGCCCATCTCGGAGCCACGGCTTTGGGGTTTATTTTAGTGCCTAATTCCCCCCGGTATATTACCCCAGAGCAACTGGTGACAATTATTCCCTACTTACCAGCAACAGTGGAGTCGATCGGGGTGTTTGTGGATACGGAGATTGCAGACGTGGTGCAGATTGTCGCCAAAACTGGCTTGAAGGCAGTCCAACTCCACGGACAGGAAACCGTAGATTATTGTCGAGAGTTACGGCAACAGTTATCTGGGAGTTTATCTAAAGATTTATCCAGAGATTTATCTAAGGTAGAAATTATTAAGGCTTTACGAATTAGAAATAGGCAAGACTTAGAAAATATTGTTAACTATGAAACCGTGGTAGACACCTTCCTCCTTGATGCCTACCATCCACAACTGTTGGGGGGGACAGGACACACTCTTGACTGGTCAATGTTGGCAGATTTTACTCCCTGTCGTCCTTGGTTTTTAGCCGGGGGACTGAATCCAGAGAATATCTCGATCGCCCTCCGCAACCTCAAACCCGATGGTCTTGATCTCTCTAGTGGGGTTGAAATTTCTCCCGGCAACAAGGATATAGAGAAAGTAGCGAAACTGTTTGCCCAACTATCGACCCTTAATTTCTAGATTTAACTAAAATCTCGGAGCATTTTCTTGATTTCAATGTTGTGGAGTTCTTCCTGTCCGATCATGGTGCGAGCGAATTCTTCTAGATAGACACTGGCATTTTCGACAATATCTAATAGATCTTTGTACAAATCTAGGGCAGTTTTTTCGTGGTTGAGGCTTTCTTCAAGAATATCTCGCACAGAATGTTTATAGGTTTCTTCAATGGCAGCAATTTTTTGGCTGGGGTGTCCTTCTAGCCCGGTGAGGATTTCTCCTACCTGTTGAGCATGGAGCAAAGATTCTGTAGCTTGAGCTTTGAAGAAACTCACGATGGGAATCCGGTTCGGCCCCGTAACCATTAGCGAATAGTGGGTGTAGCGGACAACTCCGGCTAGTTCAAATTCCATGATGGATTTGAGGACATCGATCGTTTTTTCTAGGTTTAGGTCTTTCATCATGATAGATAGGTGGTAGCAAAGCTGATTTGGCAATGATTAAGTTAAAATTACGATAGAATTTCATAACTTCTGTTAGCCTAATTTTACCCGCATCCGTAGCTATTTTATTGCACTTATTAATAAATAATCTCAATTAGTATGGACTCTCTATTGATTCAAAGTGTTGTTTTCAGTGCTTTTTTTCCAGAATTACCCCTTGATGGGCTGCTGTCTACCCAAGGCATTATGGTGATGCTATTGGCAGCCTACGCCGGAGCCATGTGGATGTTCTTGACCAGTGCGCCCAAAGTCCATACGATTATGGTATCTGATCTGAAGATTGCCCGTGATTTCTATGAGGGGTTGCTGGAGCTATCGGTGGCAGAAGTTCCTCTGCACTATTACTACAACTACGAGCAGACCATGGGGACAGTGGCGATCGATCCGATGTATATGGGTTCTTCCTTGGGACGATCGACCACGAGCAGTAAATTTACTGGTACAGAGGGTTTGTGGTATCAACTCAAAAAAAATACCCAGTTACATATTGTCACCGGGGCAACCATCGGCAGTAAAAATCAACAACGTCATGTGTGCTTCGATCGAGAATGTCTGCAACTCCTACTCTTGAGAGTCCAATCTCGCCGTCTGAAGTACAAAGTCCGCCGGGATAAGCCCCTCAATTTTTTGGTAAAAGACCTAGATGAACGGGTGATTGAAATGGCTGAGGTTGCTAACTAGTGACTAATGCCCGACAGATAGCCTTTAATGTCCTGAAATTAATCGATCGTCAGCACCTATTCACCGATGTTGCCCTCGATCAACAGTTGCGGCAAGGAGAGTTAACTAGTGTCGATCGCCGCCTCGTCACGGAGTTAGTCTATGGTTGTGTCCGCCGCCAACGCTCCCTAGATTTTATTATTGACCAACTAGCCAAGAAACCTGCCCAGAAGCAACCCCCAGACCTCAGGTTAATTCTCCATTTGGGCTTGTACCAACTCCGTTACCTAGAACAGATTCCTGATTCGGCAGCAGTGAATACCACGGTGCAGATGGCAAAGGATCAAGGATTGTCGGGTTTAGCTAGTTTTGTAAATGGTCTCCTCCGGCAGTATTTACGCACAGGGGTAGAATTTCCCCAAGAGCCAGTGGTCGATCGCCTTGGGACTGTGGAGAGTTTCCCCGACTGGATTGTAGAACTATGGTTAAGCAACTACGGAGAAGTAGCCACTGCCGAGCTTTGTCACTGGTTTAATCAAGCACCGAGTTTAGATTTACGCATTAATCCTCTGAAAACCTCGATCGAGTCAGTGATCACTGCTTTTGCTGGGGTAGATATTATTGCCGTTCCCATTCCCCATCTGCCCCAAGGACTACGCATTAAAGGCAGCACTGGCCTTATTACCCAACTTCCCGGCTTTACCGAAGGTTGGTGGACAATCCAAGATGCTAGCGCCCAACTAGTCAGCCATTTTCTTGATCCCCAACCCGGAGAGGTGATTATTGATGCCTGTGCTGCACCGGGGGGCAAAACTACCCACATTGCCGAACTCATACAAGATCAAGGGACAATCTGGGGGTGCGATCGACCCAAGCGCCTATCTCAACTCCAGCAAAACTGCGCCCGTCTCCAACTCAAATCTATCCAGATTCAGCCCGGTGATAGTCGAGATATTCCCGAATTTATAGACACAGCCGATCGAGTCTTGGTAGATGCTCCCTGTTCTGGTTTAGGAACTTTGCATCGTCACCCGGATATTCGTTGGCGACAAAACCCGGAGCGAATCACTAAACTCAATCAAACTCAACAAGAAATCCTCGCTAGTGCTGCCACTTGGGTACGCTCCGGCGGAGAACTTGTTTACGCCACCTGTACTCTCCATCCCCTCGAAAACCAGTTAGTAATTAAAGATTTTCTTGCCCAGCATCCCTCATGGCAGATTATTGCACCATCGCCGCGATCGATTACTTCCCCCTTCGCTAACGAGGCTGGTTGGATTGAAATTCTCCCTCATCAGCAAGATATGGATGGCTTTTTTATGGTGAAGTTACAGCAAATTTAAATCTGGTAAGCTTTGGCTAATTTTTGACTAATCTGACTCAAATAGTTTTCAGTTTATCCTTGACTAATTTCCGAGCCGATAGATCTCAACACCTGCAATACTTGATAAAGTTCATTCTCTGGATTAATTAAAGAAAACAGCCGGGAATTGGCATACTCATTTTGTAGAGTTTTCAAAAACAAAAATTCATTAATAAACGTTGATCTTCTTCACTCAAAACAGCAAAACTATCTAACCATTCCCTAAAAAAAACTTAGCATCTTCAGCCATGTATAGCCCTAGATTTTGCTTTAATTCTCTTAAGGTTATGTCTTTTGCTGCGATCGATCGAGCCATATTAATTTACCTAGAACTGATGGAGAGTTGCGAAAGAGCATGAAGACTATAATCTAATCGCTGCGATCGCTGAAGCTAGTTAAAATTTCCAAACTGTAATAATTTCACTATTAGTTTAAGCTCCTGCCAATAATCATTTAACCCTAGAAAAATCAATATCGGGGCTATGCTACTTCGTTTAAGCAATATCAACGAAAAATGGCAAATATATTCATAAAATTAACACTTATATTAAACAAGTAGGCACATTGTTAAGTTTTGTATCGTATTCAATCAAGTCATTCCATAAATAAAATAGCTTCTCCCCACACTGATAACAGAAGCCAAAGTTGGGAACCCAAGCCAAGTCTGGTGAGTAATTCTTAAATTCCATGTATTAATCAATTCATTAATAAGGAGTACATCAATCATGAGTACAGAAGATAGAGCTAAGGCAACTGCCAAAAATATTGAAGGCAAAGTTCAAGATGCCGTTGGTAATCTAACTGGTGATCCAAAGGATCAAGCTGAAGGTAAGGCAAAACAAGCAGAGGCTAAGGTGCGTCATGCGGCTGAAGATGTCAAAGATGAAGTCAAAAAAGCCATTGACTAGTCTCTAAGCAATTTTTAGTTTGGTAAGGCACATAATTGATTTTTAAGTCCCCCCTGATCAGGATATTAGGTAATGTTTAGTCTAGCCTTTGAGGCGGGGATTTATCTTTTCTTCATGTATTTAGAATATATCTGGATGAGAACTATTTCTATAGCCATTTGACTAATTAGTGGCTGTCAAAGTCTTAAATTCAGGGGATAAAAATTCTGGTTGTCGGCTAAATTATTCAATTCATCATTAATTAACTTGTGAATAAATCACTAACAATTTGTTAATTAAACTAAGGAATTAAAAATTTAATAGGGAGGATATTTATGCTACTACAGGATAGAAGGACAGGAACCTTAGTAGAGGTTATGGATATTCAATTGTTAATTGACCCCATGGAGAGTGAGATTGTCGTGCAGGGGCAAGCAGGGGAAGAAGAGCAGGATCCAGCACCAAGTAAGAAAGATAATCTCATATTTCCTTCAGGTGAAGACTTGCCTCGCTGTTGGTTAGATGCAAATTATCGGGATGCTTAAGACTATTTTGGAGGTAAAAAAATGATTTCACTTCGACAGGTTCGTAACTTTTTTATGACAATGATCTTCTCAGTAACGATCGTAACTACCATCGCTTTTGTTTTTGGCACTTCAAGTAGTTGGGCAGCAACGTTATTGCCTAACCAAATGGTCGCCCAATTACCAATTACCGAAAATATTGTTTTATTCTCAACCCCTAATTTCCTACTAGCCCTAGTAGTGGGTGTGGTGATGGCTTTTGCCTTTCAATTATTGTTTACAAACCTAGCGATCGCTGTGATTGCTGCTCCCGATAGCTCTAGTAATTCTACCGTACCGGAAAAATCAGACAACACAGATGACAGTGTGGGCCTTGATACCAAAGTTGGTTTGGGATTATTAGTAAGTGTGAGTATTGCTTTATTTGCTGCCTGTTTTCTGGCTGTGAAGCTGAGTTTAGTGGCTAGCCCAGAGTTGGGAGCCATAACAGGGGTGAGTATTTGGGCGATATTCTTCACCTTGCTGACTTGGTTTGGCTCTACCACCTTGGGTTCCTTGCTGGGGTCGATTATTAGTGCCGCTACCACGGGTATTCAAGGTTTGTTAGGAACGGGAACTGCCATGTTGGGGGCAAATATTGCCAAGAACCAAGTGGTTTCCACCGCCGAAGAGGTGACAGCCGCCGTGCGTCGGGAGTTGACCTCTGGTTTTGACCCCGATACAATCCAAAAAACCTTGCAAAGTTCCCTCGATAAAGTCCAGCTACCGAATTTGAATCTAGATCAATTGGGAAGTCAGTTTGCCAAGTTGTTGAAAGATGCAGATTTGGAATCGATCGCCAGTAGTGATTTGCTCAAAAATGTGAATCGAGATACCTTAACTAAATTGGTGAGTAGCCGCACTGACCTCTCCAAGAAAGATGTTGAGCGGATCACTGATCAACTAGAAGCGGCTTGGAAACAGGTGGTGGGGGCGAAAGAACAAATTGATCCCCAAGCATTAATTAAACAATTGCAGGGGTTGGCTCCTGAGGAATTAAAATCAGGTAAACTCAGCGAGCAGTTGAGTGAATTAGTCAAAACAACTTCTTCCCAGCTAAAACCGCAAGGCAGCTTGACCAGTCAGGCTCTGCAATTGGGGACTACTGCCCTCCTCAGCCGGGTCTTACAAAATGTTGATCTTTCGGATGTGGATGTAGAAAAAATTGGGGGGCAACTCCGCACCCTTGGGAGCAATCTTCTCCAGCCAGATAACTCATCTAATGGTAATTCTAATAGTCACTCTAACGGCAAGGCTAACGGCAAAGCTAATCAGCCCTCCAAGCGTTTTAGCGTTGTTCAAGCCGACCTAGAAAATTACCTGTTGTTATCACCGCCGTGGAAACTAAACCGGGAAACCATCAAGCAGGAATTTCGGGATGTGATTTATGATGAGGCAGCAGATCCAAGGGCTATCCGCCAAGAATTGGAGTCGATCGATCACGATTACTTTGTGGAAGCCTTGAGCCTCAGGGATGATTTCACGCCAGAAAAAGCCCAAGATGTCGCTGGTTATTTGACAGAGATCCGGACTGAGGTGTTTACCACAGTGCAAACGGCAGAAGCGGAAGGAAAATCTCAAGGATTGCGTCATCGAGTCGAAGAATATTTACGCTCTACGGACAAATCTGAGTTAAATCCAGAGGCGATCGAGCAGGAGTTTAATCTCCTCTTGGCAGACCCAGAAGCAGGTTTAGATGCTTTGGGCGATCGAGTGAATCAGTTTGACCGGAACGCTTTGGAGCAAATTTTGAGCCAACGGGAAGATATCAGCTCGGAAGAAAGGAGTCAGATTCTCGATCGACTAGAAGATACCCGTAATCAGGTTCTATCTCAGGCTCAGGGATTGCAAGAACGTGTTCAAGGACAAGCCCAAGAACTCCGAAACAAAGTAGCTGATTATCTACGCAATACCCATAAGGATGAGCTTAATCCTGAAGATATCCAACGGGACTTGAAAACCCTCTTTGATGATCCAGAAGCAGGGTTAAATGCTCTTAGAGGTCGGCTCTCGCAGTTCGATCGAGATACTTTGGTGCAGTTATTGAGCCAACGTCAAGATCTCAGTGAAGAACAAGTAAATCAGGTGCTAGATCAGGTGGAATCAGTCCGGGATAGCATCTTGCAAGCTCCCAAAAAATTGGCAGGTAAAGCTAAAGATCAGTACGATCAAACTACTCAAGCTCTAGCGGATTATCTGCGGAAAACTAACTTAGAAGAGCTAAATCCTGAAGGTATTCAACAGGATCTCTCGACTTTGTTCCATGACCCGAAAGCCGGAACTTCTGCCTTGCAGGAGCGCTTGTCCCATGTCGATCGAGAAACCTTGGTGAAACTCTTGAGTCAACGGGAAGACCTCAGTGAGGAGCAAGTTAATCGGGCGATCGATCAAATTCAATCTGCCATTCGGAAGGTAATCAAAGCTCCCCGCCGTTTAGCCAGCCGAGTCCAAAAACAAGCCGTTGACTTTGAAACTAACTTGGAAAACTATCTGCAAAATACTAACAAAGAGGAACTCAATCCTGAAGGTATTAAGCGAGATCTACAACTTCTGTTACAGGATCCAATGGCGGGATTAAGTAGTCTCGGCGATCGGGCGGCTCAGTTCGATCGAGCAACCTTTGTGGCTCTGTTGGCTCAACGCAAGGACATGACCGAGGAAGAAGCTAATCGGATCGCTGATCAAGTGGAAGCAAACTTTAAGGCGGTCACTGATCAACTCCAGAAGGTGCAACAGGCTGTACAAGCTGCCATCGATAAAGTTTTTGATAGCATCCGCAACTACCTGAATGGCTTAGAACGTCCCGAACTCAACTATGACGGCATCAAGCAGGACTTTAGCCAACTGTTTAATGATCCGCAGTTAGGGATAGAGGCTCTCCGCGATCGACTCACTCATTTCGATCGAAATACTTTGGTTGCTCTTCTCAGTTCCCGGGAAGATATTTCCGAGGCAGATGCGAACCGGATTATTGGTCAAGTAGAATCCACACGAGATAGTGTCCTCCATCAGGTGGAACGAGTGCAACAGGAAACCCAAAGACGACTCGATGCTGTCAAATACGAGGCTCAGAAACAAGTCCGGGAAACTCGTAAAGCTGCTTCTGGGGCTGCATGGTGGGTATTTAGCTCCGCCTTGTTCTCCCTAGGGGCTTCCGCATTAGCCGGGTTCCTAGCCGTGACTCGCTTCGCCCTTTAAGAGGTTAATGAAAATCTCTAATATAACCTGTGGTATCTCTCCTCTGCCTACAATGACGGAAGAGAGATATTTTTCATATTTCATCAATTTTTTCAACAACTTAGGAGTCTTACAACCATGACCGAACAATCTCAACCTCTAGCAACAACATCAGAAACTAATCAACCTTCCCAGCCTACTCATGGTCAGTTAGTGATTATTGGGGGTGCAGAAGATAAAAAAAATGACTGTAAAGTATTGCGAGAGTTCATTCGCCAGTCCGGTGGGCGGCAAGCGCATATTTTGGTCATGACTGTGGCAACGGATCTCCCTGGAGAAGTGGGGTCAGACTACCTAGATGTATTTGAGCGCTTGGGTGTGGAGGAAGTGAAAATTCTGGATACTAAGGATCGTGAAGATGCCGATCGCTCCGAATCCTTGGAATTGTTGCGTTGGGCTACGGGGGTTTACTTTACTGGCGGTGATCAGGCTCGGATTACGGCTTGTCTCAAGGATACAGAGTTCGATCGCTTAATCCATGAACGCTATAACCAAGGGTTAGTGGTGGGTGGGACTAGTGCGGGGGCAGCGATGATGCCAGAGATGATGATTGTCAAGGGAGATGGGGAAACGAATCCTAGAGTAGAAGTAGTTCATATGGATCGAGGTATGGGATTTTTACCCGGCTTGGTTTTGGATCAACACTTTTCCCAGAGGGGCAGAATTGGGCGTTTACTCTCGGCTTTGGCTCAACAACCTGTAGTTTTGGGGTTGGGGATTGATGAAAATACTGCCATTGTGGTGAATGGTGATGTGTTTGAGGTAATTGGGGAAGGGGCAGTAACGATCGTGGATGTGGCAAATATTACCCACAGCAACTTGCATAAGCTATTACCTGATGAAGCCCTTGCTCTCTGTGATGCCAAATTGCATATTCTGCCCAGTGGCTACCGATTCAATCTCAAGACCCGTGAGCCTGTTTTTGGAGAAACCCTAGGGGATAATCCTTAAACCCTGCCATCAGCTACTAAGAATCACTCACAACGGTATATTTTTCTCTTCCAGAAGATTATAAAAATTGGTGCAAATCTCAAGGTAGGGTAACTTCCATTTCAGACTAGACTTTAAGTGTATATACTGACTAGCCCTGGTAAGGTGGTTTCTGGGAAGACAAAATAATTTTGAGGGGGCGGAGATGACTCTGCTCTTTTTTTATCTCATTTTTGCTCTCATCTGCCTGCGCTCATCTGCTCTCATCTCAGGAAGGGTAAGAGTTTGATTGATTAATTGATCTTAACTACATCTTCAAAACCAATGAAATACATATGAAATACCTATGAAATAAAGTTTTGAAAGTTACGAACCATTTAACTAAATGTTATATTTTATACGTTATCTTAGAAAAAAGTTGTGAATAGATTGGGGTGTTTATGAAGAAATATACAGTTAGGTTAACAAAACTTAAGCTAAATTTCATAATATGCTAATTATGATAAATACAACTTATTGTTTTGATGCAATTTTTTAATTCACTTCTTTAAACTTTTTATCATTTTATCAATACGCAGATTTAGGAGCAAAATGCTCAGTCACAGCAAAAAAAACTCGATCGATCTTCCCAAGCATAAACGTGCTGGTGGCGATCAAAACTGGCAAAACTCCCACAAAAAGGTCTTGAATTTACTAGAACACATTGCCGATGCTTTTTTTATGTTGGATAGTCAAGGGCGATTTTGTTATTTGAATCGTCAGGCAGAAATCATATTTCAAAAAACTGCCGAGGAATTATTTGAGAAGTCGATCGAGGAAGTCATTGCTAGGCATTTGCCTTGTGACGTAAATCAAGCGTTTTACAAACTTTGTGTGGAGAAGTGCCAAGTCGCGATCGATCAACAAATACCTTTGACCTTTGAGGAATTTTGTCCTACTACAAATACATGGCTAGAGATTCGAGCTTTTCCTAGCAGTGACGGATTGGGAGTATATCTCCGGGATATTAGCGATCGCCACAGAAACCTAGATGTCCTCCAAGAACGGGAGCAGTTCCTGCGGAGTATCTATGATGGTGTAGAAACAGCGATTTTAATTATTGATGTCCAGTGGCGAGCAAACAAGGTAGATTTTTCCTTTGTGGACATGAACCCAGCCTACGAAAAATTAATTGGGCTGGAAACCTCCAAAGTACATCCGGGCAATGTCCCTGTGCGGATTTTCCCAACGGCGGTGGCTATAGAATCCCTGCGCCAGTACGAGAAATGTGTGCGAACAGGCAAGACTGTCAACTACGAACAGCGTCATGATCGATCGGGGCAGAAAACTTGGTGGGAAACCAGCCTCACGCCCCTCCGGGATAGTCAAGGGATGATTTATCGGATTGTGAGTTCTAGTACCGATATCACTGAACGTAAGGAAACCGAACAAGCCCTGCGGCAGAGTGAAGCCGAATTTCGGGCGCAGGCAGAGCAGCTAGAAGTCGCCATGCACCAGTTACAAACTACCCAAACCCAGCTCGTCCAAAACGAAAAAATGTCTTCCCTCGGACAACTGGTGGCGGGCATTGCCCACGAGATCAATAACCCTGTGAATTTCATTTACGGCAATCTTTCCCATACCAACCAGTATGTGAGTGATTTATTGTGGCTGACAACTTTGTACGCCGAATACTATCCTGATCCATTACCAGAGATTAGGACGGCAGTGCAAGAAGTAGACCTAGAGTTTATTCGGGTGGATTTGCCTCGCTTAATGACTTCTATGCAAGCAGGAGCAGAGCGGATTCGGCAGATGGTGCTATCCCTACGGAATTTTTCTCGGCTAGATGAAGATGGACTGAAATCTGTCAATATTCATGAAGGGCTGGATAATACCCTGCTAATTCTCCAACACCAACTCCACGCCCAACCCCCCAAGGAAGATGGCACGGCTCGTCCAGAGATTCAAGTCATTCGGGACTATAGTAAATTGCCTTCGGTGGAGTGCTATCCGGGGCAGTTGAACCAGGTATTTATGAATTTGTTGAGTAATGCGATCGATACCCTTGAGGAACAACAGGAAATCAATCCCCGTCACCAGCCTAAAATTTGGATTTCTACGAGCTTGCTGCGCCATAGTTCGAGGGTGGCGATTAAAATTCGGGACAATGGCTTGGGAATACCGCCAGAGGTACAATCTCGCCTATTTGATCCCTTTTTTACCACCAAGCCCGTGGGTAAAGGTACAGGTTTAGGTTTGGCAATTAGTTATAAGATTATTGCGGAAAAGCACAAGGGAGACTTGATTTGTAGTTCTACCGTCGGCTGGGGATCGGAAATGACGATCGAAATTCCTATATTTCGCCGCCATAGTTAATTTCTAGTCATGGTTGGGTACTTTTTAAATTACCTTGAGTCATCTTTAATAAACCCCGTAATATCTCTAGTTACCCTTAGCTACCTACCTTGGGGAAAATTTTTATGCATCAAAAATTCCGATCAACCAGATCAATTAGATCAATGGGTAATTTATGTCTAACTACCTTAGTATTTAGTGCTGTTTATAATTTGGCTGTTCCCCATAGTTTTGATGATTTTGATAATTTTGGGGTTGGTATTTCAGGAGTGGCGATCGCCCAACCTTTTGTAGATTCCATGACTGTCCCGCCCTCCTTTCCTGCCACTGCTCCCCCACCACCCCGGACAAATACGCCCAACCTGCCCCAAGGCACAGATTACCGAGTAAGCGCCCTCCAGACCGATAGTACGGGGGGATTATGGATTGGCTCTTGGCGGGGTTTATCGAGAATTAACCCGAATACGGGGGAAGTACTACAGGAAGTTAGCCTGCCCAATTACACCATTGGCTCTCTGGTCATGGATAAAGTGGGGCGAATTTGGGTAGGAACCTACGAGGGACTGTTGCGGGTGGATCCCCGGAGTAATGAAGTGACAGCCCAGACTATTAACCTGCCTTCGCCCCGAATTTTGTCCTTGTTGATCGATCGCCGGGGCTATCTCTGGGTGGGAACCGATCGAGGGATTGCCCTAATTAGTCCTGATGAAGGTTTGGTGATGACCACTTGGGAAGCTTTGCCGGGAGTTAGTGCCAATGCGTTTACCCTTGATCAGGAGGGACAGCTCTGGATCGGTACGCTGGAGGGTTTGGTGCGGATAAATACGGCTTCAGCGCTCCCTCTGCGGCGGATTCCCCAAATTATTGGCGGCTTGGTGCAAACTCTGGCGACAAACCCAAGGGATGGGGCAGTGTGGGCGGGGACTCCCAGTGGTTTGGTGGTGATTGATCCTCGATCGGGAACTGTCAGCCGGGTGATTAGCAGTGTGAGCGATCGCAATATTACCTCGATCCGGTTTGCCAACGATGGGAGCCTCTGGGTCGGTATGGAAGACGGTCTGTTCAAGCTGGATCCCCCCAGTGGGGCTATTACTGGACAGATACCCAATTTACCCTCTAGCCGGATCATGGCTCTATCTCCCAATACTGGGAATAAACTCTGGATTGGTACGAGTCTAGGTTTGGCTTGGGTTCTGGATGGTTCTGCCGCCGCCCGCTCTCACTTGGGTTTCACTCCCCAATAAATCAAGTTAGTTAACCTCTATCTAGATAAGCAAGACACCATGATTAAGTGGCTACAATGGCGACCCCTAGGGAAACAATTAGCGATCGTGGAAGCCTGTTTAATTGGATTAGTTTCTGGGTTGTCCGCCGTGGTTCTCAAGCAAGGCATTGGCTGGCTGGGTTCTTGGCGATTGCAATCCACCGAAATTTTTCCACCCCTTTTGATTCTGCCTATTATTGGTTTTAGCTTTGGCTATCTCTCTGGGTTTCTCATGGAACAGTTTGCCCCAGAAGCTGTGGGGAGTGGCATTCCCCAAGTGAAGGCAGTGTTAGCAAAGTTCCCGATCGCCCTTAATCTCCGGGTCGCCGTTGTCAAACTTTTGAGTACAATTCTCTCCCTGGCTGCGGGGTTAACCATGGGCAGGCAGGGCCCGACAGTGCATATCGGGGCGGCGATCGCGGCTCAACTTAGTCATTGGCTGCCCACAACCCCCGAACAAAGACGACAGATGATTGCTGCTGGAGCCGGGGCTGGTCTAGCAGCAGGCTTCAATACTCCCCTAGCGGGAACTTTGTTTGTCATCGAAGAACTCCTCCAAGATGTTTCTAGTATCACCCTAGGAATTGCGATTATTGCCTGTTTCATTGGGGCGGTGATCTCCCGGCTTTTGGGGGGCAGCACCCTGATGCTAGACCTACCCATAAATCAGATATCGACTAGTTTATCGGCTCCAGAAATTCCTTTTTATTTATTACTGGGGCTGTTGGCGGGAATGTTTGGCGGCTTATTAAACCGGGGAATTTTAGCTAGTCTCAATTTTTACCAGAGCATGAGCCTAGGACTGCCCACCCAAGTAGGACTGACGGGACTGGGCTGCGGGGTGGTGGTGGCTTTGTTGCCCAACTTGTTCTATAACAATGCAAGTCTCCGGGAAGTAATTGTTACCGGGTCAGTCAGTTGGCAGTTTGCGGCGTTGGCTTTTGTTCCCTACTTTGTTTTGACGATCTTTTCCTACGGTTCGGGAGCACCGGGGGGCTTGTTTCAGCCTTCTCTGGTTTTGGGTTCAGCCTTGGGCTATGTGGTGGGGACTTTTGAAGTAGATATTATGCACTTGGGATCTGCAGAAAATTATGCTCTGGCGGGGATGGGAGCTTTTTTTAGTGGTGTATCCAAGGCGCCGATGACGGCGATCGTGATCGTGTTTGAGTTGACTACAGATTTTAATCTAGTCCTGCCCCTGATGATTAGCTGTGTGAGTTCCTATCTGATGTCGGATTTTTTTGCCAAGGGTTCTCTCTACCAGAGGTTGCTGGATTGGTATGGCTATAAACTGCCCCAAAAAGACTTTTTTAATGATTCTTTGATCGATATCACTGCGGCTGAAGTGATGCAACGAGAAGTAGAAAGTCTTCCCAGTAGCCTGACCCTCGAAGAAACTTTGATGGCTTTTGGTCGATCGCACCACCGGGGTTTTCCTGTCCTCCGGGATGACAAACTCGTAGGCATCATTACCCAATCCGACCTTGACGATCACGACCCGACCCTTGGCTCTCCTCTGCTCCAAGACATCATGACTCCCAATCCCTTGACGGTGAATCCCCAAACAAATCTCACGGAAGTGTTGTATCTCCTCCATCAATACCAGCTATCGAGGCTGCCAGTAATTGAGGGGAAAAAGTTGGTAGGAATCATTACCAGAGGGGATATCATCCGCGCGGAAGCCAATAAGTTGCAGGGGCAGACGAGAATGAACGGACAGCAAAGCTCTTCCTACTTGGTTTACCAGACCCAAGCTCCTGCTGCTGGCAAGGGACGGATATTGATTCCCTTGATTCTGCCCCTACCTAGTGCCAACCATCTAACGGCTTTGATCCAGATTGCTGCCAATTTTGCCAAAACTCTAGATTATGAAATTGATTGTCTGTACCTAATGCCTGTGGCTTCTGGGGTGGCACTGAACCAAAATACAACCCGCAATACTGAAGGTCGCCGTCGTCTCCAACAAGCAGAACGTCTTGGGCGAGAACTGAAGGTATCTATTCACACCCAAATCCGCCTCACCCACAGCATCAATCAAACGATCCTCGATACCCTAGAAGCTCGGAATAGCGATATGTTAATTATGGACTGGCAGGTTTGGCATTCCCCCAGGGATCATCTGTTTGGGGGGACGATCGCCGCCATGATTAGTCAAGCGAAGTGTGATGTGTTGTTGGTGAAGCTAGGAAATGGAACTCAACCGAGAAATTCTTTTACTTCTCAGAAACGGTGGCTAGTTCCGGTGGCGGGGGGTCCTAATTCCCGCAGAGCCTTATCTCTGTTACCTTCTCTGTTGAATCCGGGGGGAGAAGTCCTACTCTGTCAGGTGTTTCCGCCCCAAAAATCTCCTACCCAGACTAAGACCCTAGAGGAGGG
>JAIMKT010000027.1:10022-10232 GCA_020692245.1 Microcoleus sp. GA_180221_E-2-1-MAG-45_12 | reverse complement strand
TCTGATGGTCTGCTCGGCTTCGGTGAGTGAGGCGGTGGTGGATATTGCTCAGAAGGGGCTGTGTGATGGGGTGGTGTTGGGGGCAAGTCGGGAGAGTGTATTAAGTCAGGTGGTGGGGGGAAATATTCCGGGGTCGATCGTGTCTAGTTGCAATTGTTTGGTAATTATTGTCCGAGGAAAGTTATAAATTAAAGTATGATTCAAGCTATT
>JAIMKT010000027.1:7516-10010 GCA_020692245.1 Microcoleus sp. GA_180221_E-2-1-MAG-45_12 | reverse complement strand
ACATTCTTTAATTTTTAAAAAGATATTGAAAAGTCGCAGAGCCTAAAAGCGTAAACCTAAAAATAGAGGTAAATTTTGAAGAGCTAATATCATCAAGGATAATTCTTTAATCCTCTTTGTAATTGACTTTGGTCGATCGCATTCTTGGCTACCATAATCAATTTCTCCTCTAACTTTTTTCTAACCCTCTTGATTGATAGAAGCCTCTTAGTTTATCGATATCTTTCTTCAAAAGCAAGCATCGCCTCTAACTGAGATTCCATCAACAAACACTGCTCCAAATGCCCTAAATCCAACTCCGGCAACCAGCGACTAACAGCCACTTGCTCATACTCGCCATTCTCTAAGCGATAAATACTAATTTTCCCTTCTTGCCAAAACCAAACTTCAGGAACACTAAGTAATTGATACTTTCTGAGCTTTTTTGCGCTGCCACTAGTCACCACAACTTCTATAGATAGATCAGAAATTTCCTTTGCTACGCCAAAGTTATAAGATAGATCAGCCTGAAACTCTGTACTACCTACCAACTCCTGTGTATAGGCTCCTGTGGCTACAAAATATATGCGTTTTCGGACAAAATACTGTCCTAGTAGTAATCCAAGTAAAGCACAGATCATTTCATGTAGTCGTCCAGTACTCATAATTTCTAATACTCCTTCACAATAGGTCATTCTTACCCCACCAATTTCTGCGAAGGTGGACTGCAAGGTTTTGAACTGCTCCCAAGTTACAGCTTGCTTAACCAAGAATTGATCTTCTGTTTTGTCTAAAGTTTGGATCATGGTTTTATTTTGGTGATTAGATATTTCTAAGTATATCTACTTTCTAGAGTCTGTAATTGCATTTTTATAATTATAGTTCACTAACTAACGATTCCTAAGTTGTAGTTTATGGTGCTAATTAGGTTGACTAGGAACTAATCTTTAGCATTTGATTTCCTCCTTTTTGGAACTCGTAACCTACGGTTTGAATTTGGATATTAAAGCCTTGATTAGCTAGAGATTGGATCACTGGTTCAACGTAGGAAGATGGTTCGCCATTAAGTTTAATAATAGGAAATATTCTTACTTCTGAGGCAACTCTCAAAAGTTCAAGGATTGAAGCTAGATGAAATTCTAGGGAGAGATGTTCTGAGTACAAAAATAATAAATGGGAACATAGACACAATTCAAACTGTCGATCGAGAAACTCTAAACTTGGTAAGGATTGATATTGGTAACGCCCCGCAGATTTTCCAGCTTCATAGTCTCCTAAAAAAGTTTCCATTGCCATCAACCGAGCCTGACCTAATTCTTCGGGATTGCAAAAATTTTGCCAAACATAGCGATCGAGGTTTTGCCGGAGTTGAGAAATTACTGGCTCGTAGGTGTTCTCTACCCGTTGTCTAATCTGGGCAGCAGAAAATTGATAGATGGGATCGATCGAAACTACAGAATATCCTTGTTGTGTCATTTCCGCATTAAAACTGGCTGGCCCATCACCACAGCCCAAAATCTTCAAGCCCAAGTCTGAAGCCGATAGATCAAACATCAGGTTGTATTCAGCCAAGGTTCTGCCCCAAGGAACGACTTCATCAAGCTTCATAGGAAAAATATTGGTTTAGTTAACTCTGAGGTAATCTTAAAAACCTTGAGCAGATTCTGCATAAATACTCACAAAAAATAAAAAATGTGTTAGGATTCAAGAGTTCTTTAGAGGAATGCAGGAGGTGATGCTCATGATTGAAAGTAGTAAATTCATGGGTCTTCTGGTTGGAAAAGTCCGGCTGTGCGCCGGGGCTGTGCTCTAAGAGTTAGCTGACAGCCTCCCTAGGAGGTTTAGGTACTCGTTACTTGTTGGCTGATCTGGGGTTCCTCCCGGCAGTCTAGGTTCCAACCGCAAGATCCGCTAGACCGCTCTCATTGCTAGGTTAGTCGTTTTCAGACTTCTTGGCAGTGGGAGCGGATAGTTTTTGGGGGTTAATTTTGAGAATTTAGGATAGTTTGGTTTCCAGAGGTTAATTTCTAGAGTAATCTTGGCAAACGCTTATTCTTCGTATTCTGGTTCTTTTTGCTTTTCAGGAATATTAATTTGGGGAGCAATGTAGGGTTCCGCTTCATCATCCCAAGCATCACCATCTAGCTCTGCCTCACCAAAGGATTCAATAAAGGTAGGAGTTTCACCCACAGGTTCCTCAGAGCGTAGGGGCGGACGGCTCAAGGGTTGGAGGGGTTCATCCACATCATCATCGCCCCAGTTATCTTCCTCATCCTCTTCATAGCGGATTGATTCGAGTTCCCGTTGCTGGTAACGAACTGGAGGAGCCTCTTCTTGCCACTCGTCTTCTTCCCATTCTTGATTAAGGGCGATGGGCGGCTGGATTGGTCGTTCGGCGGGACGGAGGGGGATCCCAGTGCCAATGAGGTTATCTTGGCGGACTTTGGGCGTGTAGTAAGATTCTTCTTCATCTCGTTCCCAAGGAGGCTTGCCAATGCCCAAACCTTCGAGGAAG
>JAIMKT010000027.1:0-7452 GCA_020692245.1 Microcoleus sp. GA_180221_E-2-1-MAG-45_12 | reverse complement strand
TGCTGACAATTTCTTCAATGGGCAGTTCGTAGGTACTCAAGACTCGATCGGGAATCTGAGGAATTCCAAAGGAAGCCAAAATCAAAGAACATACCTGACCGTTTTCAGTATTGAACTTGAAACTTCTCACTCTGCCGAGGGGTTCACCACTTTCGGTGATCACTTCACAATTAATGAGGGTGCTATAGGCTTCGATATCGATATCTTCTACTACGTCTTCGTTTTCGACTAGAATCACATCACCAATTTGACTAATACTTTCGAGGAGCATGTAGCGGGGCATTCCAGCCATAGCCAGAAAATTATCTCGCATTCCTAGGGCTACTACCTCACGGCGGTCAATGTCTACTAATAATTCTTTCACTACTCCCAAGCGCTTCCCGGTGTCACGGGTAACTACAAGAGTGTTTAAAACGTCCGATCGCAGGCGATTTTGTTCAGTTGTCATCATTTTAATAGTCGAAATAATCGAAGATATCGAGTCTTGGTTGCTCACCGTCGGTCAATCCTATCACCATCCTAGCAAATCTGGGGTAGCTATTTTTGTTTAACTAGTTACTCCCCTCAAAATCGAATAATTTCTGCTCTGATTTTTGCGCTGATTTTTTAGCAACATTTTCTCATGCACACACTCGATGGACAGACTAGAGCTCTTGGGGGAGAAATTCAATGCTTTCATAAAGGTCTGCAAGAGAAAACTTCAGATCAATACTTGTCAGGTGAATTTCTGGATTAGCGGTGGTAAAATCTAGCTGATTATTAAAGATATGGATTAATTCCCAATTATTGTTTTGGTTGCGGCGATAGATTTCTAGACTGGGGCGATCGCAATCAATCAAAAGATATTCCTGCAAGGTTTCCATCTTCCGGTAATTGCCAAACTTCAGCCCCCGATCCCGACTTTCAGTGCTGGGGGAAAGCACTTCGGCAATCAAACAAGGGTATTGCAAAAAATCTCGAGCCGAGCGGTCTCGATCGTCACAACTCACCACCACATCAGGATAATAAAACACTCCTTCTGGGGTCATAACCTTAGCATCACTACCCAAAACCCAGCAATCCCGGTCACGAAGATAATTACTAATTAAAATAATTAAGTTGAGCGCAATTTTGTTGTGATAAAGTTTACCCCCAGTCATCTCAATAATTTCCCCATTTTCATACTCATACTTAGTATCTTGCTCTGATTCCCAAGCTAAATACTCTTCAGGGGTCATTTTTGTTTTTGATACTATAGCAATCATCTTGTTGTCCTCTATCTAAGTAGAAGTTCTATATTCAACTCAACCAGTTAATTTTATCCCCAATACCTGAGTATAAGCTCCTCTGGCTTGAGTCACCCCAATGGTACGCTCCGCAGACTCGATCATGGGACGGCGCAGACTAACAACGATGAACTGGGCGTGTTGGGTCTGCTTTTTGATCATTCTAGCTAATCGTTCCACATTTGCTCCATCAAGGAACATATCAACTTCATCAAAGGCGTAGAAAGGGGAAGGGCGGTAGCGTTGGAGAGCAAAAATAAAGCTGAGGGCGGTGAGGGATTTTTCACCCCCGGACATGGAAGAAAGACGCTGGACGGGTTTGCCCTTGGGGTGAGCGACGAGGTTTAAGCCCCCGGTGAAGGGGTCTTCGGGATTATCTAGTTGCAGATAACCATCCCCATCAGAGAGTTCGGCAAAAATATTTTGAAAGTTTTCATTAACAGCATCAAAGGCTTCCTTAAAGGCTTGAAATCTCAAGGTGGTAAAGTTTTCCATTCTCAGGAGGAGTTCAGTCCGCTCAAGGTTGAGGGTCTGGAGTTTTTCTTGGAGTTCTTGGAGGCGATCGCTGGCAGCTTTGTATTCATCGAGAGCCAACATATTCACGGGTTCCATGGCTTGTAACTTTTTCTGCCCGGTGCGAATTTCTTGCTGGAGATGATTGAGATAACTCGCTTGTAACTGTTGGGGCGGGATTTCTGGCAGGGTTTCCGGGAGTTCGGCTTTTTGGGCAGCGAGGCTGGCTTGAAGATTGGTCATTTCTTCCCGGCGGCTGATCTGGGTTTGCCGGAGTTGTTGGAGTTGCCATTCCTGTTGCTGTTGGTCGAGGTGGAGCGATCGCACGGCTTTTTCTAGTTGATCCCGCTCTAGTTTGGCTACCCCTAGCTTTTGTTCTTGCTGGGTAATTTCGGTTTGTAGTTGGTTGAGGGTTTCCCGAATTTGAGTCAGTTGGCGATCGAGTTCTTCCCCTTGCTGCTCTAGTCCAGATTTCTGCTCTGTGGAACTATGTAGATCAGTTTCGGCAGTGGCGATCTTTTCCGTGAGGCGTTGGTGTTGATTGAGGCAATGCTGCAATTCCTGTTCCTTGGTGCGGAGTTGGCTGGTCTTTTCGGCGAGATCTGCCTCGGCAGCTTTGATGGTGGCTTGCATTTCCTGCCAGCGATCGTGGGTTTGGGATTGTTGGAGGATAGCTAATTCTGACCGGAGGGTCTGGAGTTCCTGCTCCTGTTGGGGGAGTTGGGTTTGCAGGGTTTGTAATCTTTGGGTGGCTTGCTCTAGCTCTTGGTGAGATTGAGTCAGCATCGATCGCCCCTCGGTGATCCCCCGTTGGTGCTGTTCCTGTTCCCGGACAAGCTGCTCTAGTTGTAATTGCTGTCCTTGGCGAGTTTCCCTAGCAATAGTTAGGTGTTGGGTAAATTCCTGCGATCGCCTGCGCAAATCCACTATAGTCGTGTCACACAGATCCAAAATATTATTAATTTCTGCCAAGCGATCGCGCAAAGCCGCCATTTCTGCCGATTCCCTTGATTCTGCATTCCCAAAATGCAAGGTAGAGCCTTGATGACTCGAACCCCCAGTCATGGCTCCACTGAGTTCTAACAATTCCCCCGAAAGGGTAACAATCCTGCCCTGCCCTAGGTACGATCGAGCATGATCTAAGGTATCAAAAACGAGGGTATTCCCAAACACGTAGGCAAAAACTTTCTGGTATTTGGGGTCATAATCCATAAGGTTGACAGCGTAGTCGATAAAACCCTGCATCCCCGTGCCGAAGCGGTCAAGACGAGGAGCCGCCAGTTTATTCAGGGGCAGAAAAGTTAAGCGACCAGCCCGTTTTTGTTTGAGAATCTGGATCCCCGCCGCTGCCACTGTGTCATCTTCCACAACTAAATTGCCCATCCTGCCCCCTGCTGCCGTTTCTAGGGCAACTTGATACTCTGGTTGGACTCTGCCTAATTGGGCAACCAAACCACAAATACCGGGAATATCTGCTTGCAACAGCACTTTACTGGCATAGGTTCCCTGAGCTTCCTGCTGGGCTTGCATGGTGGCTTCGAGCTTGTCTAACTGGCGTTGCTTGTCCCGTTGTTCTTGGAGGAGACGGGTTTGGGTGGCTTGCTGAATTTGTAATTGCTGGTCTGTTCCGGCTAGTTGTTGGGCGATCGTCTGGACTTGGGTTGTACTAACAGCAAGTTCCGTAGCTAGTTGTTGATGCCGGGTTGTAAGTTGCTCTAGCTCGACCTCTAAGGCTGCGAGTCTGGGGGTTTGGGTCTGGATTTGGTGGTGGAGTTGGGTGGTGCGATCGCTCAACAACGCCTGATCAGTTCTCGCTGGTTCCAGAGCCGATTGCAGTCGTTCAATCCTCTGGTGTAATTCCGTCTGCTGTTGCATCCAAGCCGTGGCCGCCGCCGCAATGCTATTCACCTCCTCTCGCTTAGTTTGGAGATTTTGCCAACTTAGTTCCTGTTGGGGGCGGAGGGTTTGATAAATTTCCGTTTCGAGAATTTGCTGCTGTTGACTATTGGCGATTAATTGCTGCTGCTGGCTGGCGATCGAGCCTTGGGTTGCTGTTAAAACCTGCTCTAGGTGGTGAATTTTCGCCCGTAATTCCTGCTGACTGGTTTCTAATTGATGTTTCTGGGCGTTGTGGGTGGCAAGAGTACTTTGGAGTTTGAGGAGTTCATCTTCCCCTAGGGCTTTGACTTGGGCATCAAGGGCTTCTAAACGGCTGGTAGTAGCGGTAATTTCCTGCGATCGCCACTCCAGTTGCTCGGCCAGTTGCAAGGCTTCTTGATCTCCAGCAGCGATTTGTTCTTGGAGTTGGTAGAGATTTGCCCCGGCAAGGCGATAGCTGATCATCAGGGCAAGAGCTTCTTTCTCTAGGGTTTCTAGCTTGAGTTTTTGGTATTTTTCCGCTTTCAGGCAATCTTGGGAAAGGCGATCGCGGCTCTTTTCTAATTCGGTGCGGACAATGTGGTAGTGATCCTCTCGGTCTTTGACAGAATCTAGGGTATCTTTGGTTTGGTTGATCTTGCGATCGAATTGGGCAACCCCCGCCATCTCATCAATAATTTCCCGCCGTTCCTTGGGGTTCATGGAAATAATACTGGTGACATCCCCCTGCAACACCACGTTGTAGCCTTCGGGATAAATTCGCAGACGGTTTAACTGCTCGTGCAAGTCCGTCAGGGTACAGGCTTCCCCATTGATGTAGTAGTTAGATGTATAACTCCCTTGGGCAGTAACTCGTAGCCTCCGGGTCACGCTCCATTCTGGATTTTGAAAATTTTTACTCAGGGGATCATTCAAATCATCAACATCGCTTAAATCTGGCAGATCATCCAAATCAAAAGTCACCGTGACGCTAGTTTCGACGGTTCCTTTCCGGGTTTTGTTGTGATTGACTAAATCTGGCAAGCGATCGGCCCGCATTCCCTTAGAAGAAGATAAACCCAAACAAAAGAGGAGTGCATCAAGAATATTGGATTTCCCAGAACCATTGGGCCCTGAAACCACCGTAAACCCCGGCAGCAGGGGAACCTGAGTCGTTTCACCAAAGGATTTAAACTGGGACAATTGCACACGCTTGATATGCACCATAGGGGCAAGGTAAGACCAAAAAGCTCAGGATTTTATAATTTCAGTAGATACATAATACCTAAATTTTGCTTGATTCACGGGACTTGGGCTAAATTTGCTTGGGCATTCCGGCGGAGCATGGGTGGTTTTATCCGGCGTAGGGCAGAACCAGTAAAGCGACGATCCCATTCTGCCTCGGTGATATTTGCCAATTCTGTCAGGGACGGCTCCAGATTTTCCGGGTAGGGTTGGAAATCCGCCACATCCGTTGGTTGGGCAAAACGTTGATTCCAAGGGCAGACATCTTGACAAATATCACAGCCAGCCACCCAGCCGTCTAAGTTTTGGGCAATCTCTGGAGGTAGTTCGGGACTGCGATTCTCGATCGTGTGATAAGCAATACACCGATTCGCATCCACAACAAAGGGCTGGACGATCGCCCCCGTGGGACAGGCTTCTAGGCAACGGGTACAACTCCCACAATGCTGGGTATGTGGCTTATCTGGAGGCAATTCCAAATTTGTAACAACCTCCCCCAGAAATACCCAACTGCCATAATCTTTGGTAATTAAATTTCCATTTTTCGCAATCCATCCCAACCCCGATCGCTCTGCCCAGACCTTATCTTGAATTGGGGCGGTGTCGGCATAGTAGCGAGTTTTAATCTCTGGATCATGACTTTCTAGCCACTGACAGAGGGCTTTCAGCTTTTTGTGCATAATCCGGTGATAGTCTCGACCCCAAGCGTAGCGGGAGATTTTACCAATTCGGGGGTCTGGGGAATGCTGGTGAGGAGTGTAGTAATTCAGAACCACACTGAGAACCGATCGAGCTTCTGGCATCAGGAGGCGGACATTTTGGCGCTGGGGTCTTGCCATCCACTCCATATCTGCTTGATAACCCCGATCTAACCAAGTTTGTAACTTTTTTTCGGCTCGATCGTCATGATCTAAACTAGCAATGCCAATCTTGTGAAACCCTAGAGACATGGCATGTTCACGAATTAGAGTAGGGGAAATCTGGGACATCATAGGTATTTCTGATGGTAAATATTGTAAAAATTAGTTGCAATTTATTAAGATAATGTAATAAAGTAGTCCTAGCAGCACAAGAGATGCTTGTTCACAAAGTGACTGCACAATATAAACTCAAAAAACGTACAGCCATGACTTACTCTACAGACTTTGCTTCTCTAAGCTCTTTTAGTAACACTGCTACCGATGCAGTTGCCACCACTACAAACCTCATCAAAACTCTCGGTACTGACGATCAACTCGCTCTCCTCTGGTACGTGTACACCGAAATGGGCTTCTCTATCACCCCCGCAGCCCCCGGTGTGGCTCGGATGCAATTAGCAGAAGGTCTCCTCAACCAAATCAAAGCTATGGAACCTGCTGCCCAACTGGAAGCTATGCGGGATTTAGCCGAAAACAAAAACACCCCTGTCTCCCGCGCCTACGGTCTCTTCAGCGTCAACACTAAGCTCGGCTTCTGGTTTGAACTCTCCGAACTCATGGCAAAAAATCTCGTGATTTCCATGCCTGCTGGCTACCAAATGACCAGAGATGTTGCCTACACCCTTGATGCGATCAAGAATCTCGACTTTGGGCAGCAAATCACTGTCCTCCGTAATGCTGTTGTCAATATGGGTGTTGATCCCCTTGCTGACTAGGGATTAGATGATGGGAGGAGGAATCGATCTCCCACCTCCGGGATTGTCTAGTTAACTTGCAATTTAATCAACTTTTTAGCTAACTTTCCCCTCGATCGCTACCCATAGAAGAACACTTTTATTTTTTTGTATCTTCAGCAAAATCTACTGTAACCTTACACTTACACTAAGTCATGGGGTTGCAGCTTTTTATTTTTGGTAATTAGTTAAAGTTAGTATAAAGTAAATTAAAAATTCAGGACAATCTATGGCAACTTTTGAAGGAAATTTTACAACTAGTGGCAGTTACCGATTTGCGATCGTGGTGGGTCGGTTCAATGATTTAGTCACTGGCAAGTTATTGGCAGGATGCCAAGATTGTCTCAAACGTCACGGTGTAGACCCAGACCCCCAAGGTAGCCAAGTTGATTATGCGTGGGTTCCGGGGAGCTTTGAGGTGCCGATCGTCGCCCGGAGGTTAGCCCTTTCCCAGCGCTACGATGCCATCATTTGTCTAGGAGCAGTGATCCGGGGAGATACGCCCCATTTTGATTATGTAGCTGCCGAGGTGACTAAAGGAATTGCCGCCATTAGCTTGCAGACAGGCATACCTGTAGTCTTTGGGATTTTAACTACAGATACCATGCAACAGGCTCTAGAGCGGGCGGGGATCAAGAGCAATTTGGGCTGGAACTATGCCATGAGTGCCTTGGAGATGGCAAGTTTGATGCACCAGTTACCCAGCCTTGGCAGCTACAGCGATACTCCCGCTCTGTTGGGGGAAAGTCGGACTTTGACTTAATTTAGTTAATTTAGTTAATTTAGTTAGTTTAGTTAATTTAGTTAATTTCGTTAATTTCGTTAATTGATAATTTACCTTTAAATTCAAAAAATATCTTGACAAGTCTTGATGGTTTGTGTAATTATTAAAGGTGTTGCGGGTATAGCTCAGTGGTAGAG
>JAIMKT010000125.1 GCA_020692245.1 Microcoleus sp. GA_180221_E-2-1-MAG-45_12 | reverse complement strand
ACCTGATTATTTAGAGTCCAAACCATAATTTTTAGAAAGTAATTACGCTGAGGTGCAGCCGTCGCTTAATCATCAAAATATGGGTAAGGGCTTGTACCACTTCAAAATCTGCACCATAGCCCATGATGCCCTCTAAACTAGCTTCGATATTGTCTAGCTTTTGAGCCAAGTCGTTAAATATAAAAATCTCTTCATTGTCCATCATTTGCATGTCAGTTTGATTGATGGAATTGTCTACCGTGGTATCGATCGAGCTATTCAGTAGGATCATCGTTTTTCTTAATTTCTAGTTGTAGTTCGTTTTCTTCTGAAAATTTGTTAGCTGATTTTATATAAGCATCCCATCTCTTCTCATTATTGAGCAATTCTAGCAGGGCTTTAATATCAGCGACACCCTTGACAGGGAACAGATTAACGGCTCTGAGAATCCCCAAGGTGTTCTCTATTTCCGTGAGTCTTTGGGATAAGGATTTCTCCTTGTCTTTCAGGGTGATTTTTAACCCCGGCGTGGTGCTATCTTCCAAGAATTTGGGCAGGTTTTTCTCTTCAAGTAATTTCTGATCAAAGGTTACAGGGATGGGGATATCTACCGCCTCTTCGCCATGATCGAAGCCTAGGTAATCGACTAGAGCTTGCAGGGTATAGGTTTGCTCTATGATGGTTTTCTTGAGTACCGCCATCTCCATGAGAACGTCACTCAATAGCCAAGTGTTTGCCTCCGCATGAATACCCGCATTTCCTGAGAACTTGGTGATATCGTGTAGCGCGTGTTGCATATTCCCATGAACCAAGCTCATTTCTTGGTTGTTGTGCTTCAGCAGATCCACATCCTTAAAACTAACCTCGCTTTCCCAGTGTCCTAACTTCTCATCAACCGTATCCCCTACCCAGTTCAACAACTGGAACACGCTGGTGATTTGTTTGCGATCGACCTTCAATAAATTTTTCCCCATCTCGACCATAGCGGTACTAGGTGAGGCGATAAACACCTTGGCGAGGTTGTCATACTTGCTTCGGGATTTGTCCACAACGATCGGCAAGTCATGGATCCCGATGATTTTTAGAGCAACCTCAACGCGATCGGTTAACAAGGCTAGATGCTGGAATAAATTCTTAGGTTTTCTTTTCTCGACTTGGCTGCCCTGTTTAGTAAAATCTGTATCCCACAAGCTAACCTCTATGGGCTGCCCCACAACCTCTGCCAAGTCAGAGCTATCACCACCGCCGCCGCCTTCACTACTTAAGAATGAAATCGCCTCTAGTAGGCTGTTTAACTTGACATTAGGAAAAATCCCCGCGACCGATAAAACTTGTTGAGTCAACCAGTTATTAAAAAAGAAATTAGTAACCGGATTGTCCGCCGCCATCTTTCCTAATTTTTGATAAACCGCATTACTCCCCGGAACTTCTAGGGGTAGTTTATCAAGTCCTATTTTTCTATCCTGTTCTCTCTGTTTAGCTGAAATCGCTCTCAAAAGTCTTTTAACTTCGGCAAGATCATATTGATTTTGGGGACAACAATTAGCCATACAATCACATTTACTCCTAGGTGGTGGTGGTGGTGGTAACGGTTTTTTGAATCCGGGTATAGTCGGACTACCTAATATTAACGGGTCTGTAAGTTGTGCAACTCCTACGGGAAACTCATCGTTAGGGATGTGGCTATATGCCATCCTGAAAAATTGCATCAAGTGGAAATCCTGAGTAACAGCATTATATGGGGTAAAAATAGGCGGTTGGTCAGAGCTAAAAGAGCCGTATTGAGGAAAACCACCAGTGCCAATGCTTATATCAGTCCGCATATTAATTCTAAGATTATAAAATCTTCTAATTCCATTACTGGTGTTGAATTTCTGTACAGCTAATACCTTTGCTGTTGACCGATAACCATATCTAGCATGAGTTCCTATGTAGTTAATGTTATATGGGAATTGTTGAGGGTAAACAACATCTGCAAAGCTACCAGCACTAACCCTGCTATCTGAATAATATCTCCAAGGTAATGAATTACCTTGACTGTTTATGCCAATAGACTGTGAGCCTGATATCGGATTACTCGGAATAAATCTAATGATGTTGATGATATTAGCTCCGATTAAAGAGTTAGCCTGTATATCGGTTAATCCAGACCATTGAACTACACCACTACTACTAGAAGATGTAATAAAAACATCACTAACCCATCCTTCATATTTCCATAAAAGCGTTAATGTTTTGCCTACGTTATCAGGATTAAATAATGCCCTATAAACACCAGCATTATTATTAAAAAATGGAGTACCTGCTGGTGTTTCAAATGGCTTAGGCTCTGTACTAGTTCCCTCTTGTTGTCTACAGTTTTCATTTATAGAAGTGTAGTTAATAAATAGTGACTCGATAGATACACCACAATCATCTATTTTAATCTGTGGTGCGATAGCATCCTGCACTTTTAATTGATTGCTTTGAGCCTCTTCAATAACTGTTATCAGTGCATCTACAGGCTTGGGTAATCGGTCTCTTATTTTATCTTCTATAGCATCACCAAGTAAGTCCTTAATCTGTTCTTGTAAACTCTCTGGGAATCGCCTCGGTTCATTTTCTTTTTTCTCAGCTTTTAATTCTGCTTCTCTAGCTTCTCTTATTCGTTGTCTTTCGATACGATAAGCCACTAGAAAATCCTCAGATGCTAATTCATTAAAACCAGCGCCTGTATCGTTACTATTTCTAATTAACCCCGTCTGATTCTCTCTAACTACCATATTTTTATAATGCGCTTATAGTTCCATAAAAATATATTTCGCCTGTAGAAAGGAAATTAGATGATGAGCTATTAAGCCCCGATTGTCTAACTCTTATGTAGCGGTAAGCCGGAGAGATTGCAAAAGCTGTATATCTATCTTGAGTAACATTAGTAAATCCAATGTTTTGCCAGTTAGCAATTAACTCAAATGAGCTATTGTTGTTACTCCCCTCGATAATTAAATTAGCTGGGTGGTTCCCATTAAAAGCAGATCTGCTTTTCCATCCAAGACCATTAAGCCTTACAGTTCTTGCGGAGCCAAAATCAACCATTACCCAAGAGTTGGTGGTATTAGCTGTATAAAAATCATTATTGATTCTGTCTGTAAAAAAGCTAACATTACCTACCTCTACAGAGCTTGCACTATTAGTTATTTTGCTGGGATGTGGATTTACATAGGCTACAGTGCCATTATTAGTGCCTAGTAGGTTAATCAAATCGTCACTAGGATTAGCGGAATTATAATTTTTAGTAAATCCGATTGGGGTGCTACCGTTACTCGCACTAATCAGGCTATTTATTATGTTTTCTAGGCTGGTTATTTTGGCTCCTAGATTATTAATTGCTGTGGTATTTAATGCGATATTACTGGCATTAGTGCTAATAGCTGTAGCAGTATTATTCGTATTAGTAATTACGCTTTGTAACTGGTCGAATGTAGCTAACTCTATTACCTGACCATTTACATTCAAGAAACTGTCATTTGTAACTGTGAGGTAATGGGTAAACACACCAGTAAATAGGATTTCATCAGCAGCTAACAATAAGCCGTAACCAGCATCAGCTAGACCGATGAGAATATCTTCATTAGCACTTACTGGGTAGCTTGCCTCTGTGGTTAAAATCCCCATAAGGTTCTCTAGATAATAGCTGTTAACAGAACCTTTATTTAGTAGACTAATGCTACCTCTAAGACGATTAACACCGATTCCAAACTTGTGATACACATTAAGCTGTTTTCTAGGGTTATCCCAGAGTGACCTAACCAAATCTCTATTCTGACCTACTGGACTAACTACACCTTCGATAACACTTTCGGGTAATTCATATTCGGTGATACTGTCAATTTTTACACTCAGGTCTAACAATCTAATCTCTAGATAGCTACTGATTACAGCACTGGGATATTTAGCTTGCAGCGATTGTTTTAATGCTGTATTGGTACTGGGTAGAATTGATACTGGTGTGGTGTTATTAATTGAGCCTTGACTGAAGTGAATTTGACTCTTGAGAGATTCTGTGATGGTGTTAGGCATGGGTTGTAAGTGTTTGGGGTTAAGGATTTTTAGTTACTACTGGGCGTTTAGGGCTGCAAGCTGCCTAAAGTCAACGTTTAGGCTTCTCCTTCTTGGTGGTATCAAGTCACTAGAGAACGATCCGGCGAAGCATAGAAAACTCTCTTGACAGCCTTCTATTAATCCCTCATAGGCTGACTCAAGAAAGTCTTGTAATTCAACGTCGTTAAAAGATTCGATCCATTGCTCTACAGCAGTGTTAACTGTCCATGGCTTGTTGCCGGGGTTTCCCCATTGGTCTATGGTCTCTTTGCCAAACTTAGCTACTAACAAGTGATAGAAGGGGTTTGAGGGGTCTTTTAGCCATCGGCGGGTGTTCTTGAAGATTTGCAGGAAAGCAGCTCTTTGAGCTTGGCGTTGTCCCATCCTTGCAAGCGCCCAAAGTTCCTCAGTTAGCTCCTCTAGTCCCTCTTTTCCTACTTCAGCCATGATCTGCGCAGCTCTTGCTTTGTTGACCACGGCAACACCTGCGGTGGCACTAAGCCCACAAGCCATCCACCCAACAGATTTACCCAGTATTTCCCCTGTTTGTCCAGCTAGTCCAATAAACCTAAAACTTTGTTTATCTAAATCTGCGTCAGACATTTGTAAGTTGAAATTAAGCAAAAAATAAACCTGATTATTAAGCCAACTAAGAGCATTTAAGAAATGGCCCCTGAAACTAGGCGGTAAAATCGCGGCGATCGAACCACCAAGAAAATTAAATGCTGCCATTCCTGCAACTATGGGGGCAGCCGCTAACATGCCTTTTAAGGCTCTAAACCCTTCATAAAGTTTGTAGTTATTCGACTGGGTAATATGTTTACAAATCGATTGTTTATATTGTTCATTTAGGGCTGCTCCCACTGCCCCGCCTCCCGGCTCAAAATTTGCAGGGGTGCTGTTTGCAACCTCTGGGGACAAGACTACGGGGGTTTCTGTTTCGTTGCATCCCCATTTTGCTTGTTCTTGTCTAACTTGTCTTTCGTAATAAGTTAACCCTGCATTTACTGATTCATTGGCAGCATTCCACAAACCAACAAGGGGCTGGCTATAACCTACTCCTTTTACTAAATTATTCCACGCGCCTTGTAGGCTAATTTGAACCATTTTATTTATAGATTTGAAGAATTAATATCAATAGTTTAAGCTATAAAATATATATCTACAAGTAAACAGAAAGGTAATAGTTTTATGGCGATGACCTTAGAGGGCGAAGAGGATGATCTTAGGCTTTTGTTATCTATGCTTTTGATTTCAGAAAAGCAGTTAGAAGATAGAAGTGTGGGAACAATTGTGGCGGGGCCGGCGATCGAGAGTCTGCGATACAAACACACACCTGAGTTGATGCTGTCCATTTTCTGGTCGACATCCAACAAGCCCCCATTCTGGAAGCCGATCCCAAAATTCAACAACAAGAGAATTCGCCCAGTATTAACCATTGGGGGGGTCGACCGCAGAAAAATGGACTGGGAACTAATTAAAAATCTCGCGGGTAAATTAAATAATTATGGTCGCCATCGTTGCGTTGCAAGGCTAGACAATGGATCAAAATTGACAATGCACGGAGGTTCGATCACTAATGTGCAAGATACGCTTGTAGGGTTGATTGAAGGCTTGACCGATCACAGGTCTCTAACTTTCACTGCTGGGACAGAGTCGGACGATCCGAAATTGAGTATTAAGAGCCGCGGATCAAATCTCTATAAACCTCAAGTAAAGGTTCACCCCCATTCTGTTGCACTGATCAATAAACAGAAAATGTTGCGAGATGAGCGAACTGGTCGGCAGTTGATTGATGGAAAGTTTAGTTTTGAGTCTTCCCCAAAGATGCCCTTATGGTTTGATCAGAAGCCTTTGCAGTGGGATGCTTGGGTGGAAAAGTACACAAGGAGATTAGACCTTGATCCTTAATATTTAACGATAAAATCAGGACTGAAAATCCTCGTGTCACCAGTTCAAGTCTGGTTCCTGGCATTTTTTTCTGGAAAAAACCTTGAGTATATTTTAATTACTCCGTAGGCGATCGCCGACCCAAGCAAACCAAAGCCGAGGCTAAACAGCAGGACAATTGTAAAAGAATGGGCAGGTCTTGGCTCAAGGTTAGGCTGGGAGGGGAGGGGAATCAGGGTAAATTTTTCTTGCTCTGGATTGGTAGGGAGGATATAAGGTGAGGCAGTAGCACTAACCCCACTCGCCCCGATACCCACACCGACAATAGCCACAGTTTTCTGAAGTTTTCGATCGCGTTTCTTTTCCGCAATTTCATTATCTTGGAGAGTTTGCTGGAGTTTTCGATCGATCTCTGCCTGTTCAATTTCGACAATACCCCAAATAGAAGCGATCGCTGTATTAATCAAATCTGTGCCGTGTTTGAAATAACCCAAATCTCCCTGAATTTGGTGCTGAACTCTGCTGCCATTAGGGAGAGTGCTTTGGCAAACTGAGGATTGAGGAGGTGCTGCCGTGCTTTCAACAGGGGATAGATCACCGCCACATTACTACCACTTTCCTCTTCTGCCCGCAACAGCTCTAAAATAAATTCCCGATAATCCCGCAAATCATCCCCCATAGCCCCTCCCTAACCTTGGTGAGTTTTCCTAATTTTATGCCCCAACGATCGCCTTCCTCAACATCACCGCCGATTAACTCAACATGGCAGCAATCTCCTCCCTCGACTTGTAGGGTAATTTATAGCTTTATTCCCCCAAGATCGATCGTACCTGCTCG
>JAIMKT010000026.1:1472-47700 GCA_020692245.1 Microcoleus sp. GA_180221_E-2-1-MAG-45_12 | reverse complement strand
TAATCCAGCGCTTGGCTGCTCGTGGAGTGAGTGCGGTAGAGATTGCCCAAATTGTAGATTTAGCTGTGGAAGAAGTAGAAGTGACGATCGCCCAGACTAACCAATTGCCCTAGAGAGCAAATAATTCCGGTAATGATTCGATCGCTAATCCTCAGCCCGTTTCGGCAAAGTCAAGGAGCGATCGCTCAAAATGGTGGTAAAGAGTAATAAAGATCAGATAATTCAGGTAGTTTGTAATCATCCTGATCTTGAGAAGAAGAAAAACCAAATAATTATGCTAGAAACCTATCGCCACCATGTCCAAGAACGGGCAGCCTTGGGGATTCCTCCCCTTCCTTTGAATGCAGAGCAGGTAGCCGAGCTGTGCGAACTCCTCAAAAATCCGCCCGCTGCTGAAGCCGAAACTTTAATTGAGATGTTACGCGATCGAGTTCCCCCCGGAGTGGATCAGGCAGCCTACGTGAAAGCCGGATTTCTTACTGCCGTTGCCAAAGGAGAAACTAACTGCCCGTTGATTACTGCTGAATCTGCTGTACATCTTTTGGGAACCATGCTGGGCGGGTATAATGTCCAATCTTTAATTAGCCTCTTGCAAGTCCGGGATCCAGCCATCGCCTCTACCGCAGCCGCTGCCCTGAGCAAGACCATGTTAGTATTTGATGCCTTCCATGATATTTTGACCCTCTCCGAAAAGAACCCCTATGCCAAACAGGTGGTGGATTCTTGGGCAAATGCTGAATGGTTCGTTAGTCGCCCCAAACTACCGGAAGCCATTACCGTCACTGTATTTAAGGTTCCCGGCGAAACCAACACCGATGACCTTTCCCCCGCACCCCACGCCACCACCCGCCCCGATATTCCCCTCCATGCCCTCGTAATGCTGGAGAGCAAGCAACCCGGCAGTATCCAGACTATTGCTGAACTGAAGCAAAAAGGGCATCCCGTAGCCTATGTGGGGGATGTGGTGGGAACTGGTTCCTCTCGGAAATCTGCCATTAACTCTGTCCTGTGGCACATTGGTAACGATATTCCCTACGTACCTAATAAGCGATCGGGCGGCTATATTCTCGGTAGTGCGATCGCCCCCATCTTTTTCAACACCGCCGAAGATTCGGGAGCCTTGCCGATCGAGTGTGATGTCACCGGGCTAGAAACTGGTATGGTAATTACGATCCATCCCTACAAGGGCGAGATTACCAATGAAAGCGGCGCTGTGCTTTCCACCTTCACCTTGAAACCCGATACGATTCTTGATGAAGTCCGGGCTGGAGGCAGAATTCCCCTCTTAATCGGGCGGAGCCTCACAGATAAAACTCGTCAAGCCTTGGGTTTATCTCCTAGCACTTTGTTTACTAGGCCAACGTTACCTGTAGATACTGGCAAAGGCTACACCCTCGCCCAGAAAATGGTCGGCAAAGCCTGTGGATTACCCGGTGTCCGTCCCGGTACTTCCTGCGAACCCATCATGACTACCGTGGGTTCCCAAGATACCACTGGCCCCATGACCCGTGATGAGCTGAAGGAACTAGCCTGTCTGGGCTTCTCTGCGGATCTAGTCATGCAAAGTTTCTGCCACACTGCTGCCTACCCCAAACCTACCGATATCCAAACTCACAAGGATTTACCAGATTTCTTTGCTACCCGTGGGGGCGTAGCGTTGCGTCCGGCGGATGGGATTATCCATTCTTGGCTAAACCGAATGTTGCTACCCGATACCGTGGGGACTGGCGGGGATTCCCACACCCGGTTCCCTCTGGGGATTTCCTTCCCGGCGGGTTCTGGTCTGGTAGCCTTTGCGGCAGCATTGGGGGTAATGCCCTTGGATATGCCAGAATCGATCCTAGTTCGGTTTAAGGGAGAAATGCAACCGGGGATTACCCTCCGGGATGTTGTGAACGCCATTCCCTACGTAGCAATCCAAAAGGGCTTATTAACCATTGAGAAGCAAAATAAGAAAAATATCTTCTCTGGGAAGATCATGGAAATCGAAGGACTGCCCGACCTGAAATTAGAGCAAGCCTTTGAACTTACTGATGCGACGGCAGAAAGATCCTGTTCTGGTTGCACCATCAAACTTAGCCCCGAAACTGTGGCGGAGTATTTGCGATCGAATATCTCCCTAATGAAAAACATGATCGCCCGTGGTTACACCGATGCCCGCACCATGACTAGACGAATTGTCAAAATGGAGGAATGGCTTGCCAACCCTGTGTTGATGGAAGCTGATGCTGATGCGGAGTATGCCGAGATTATTGAAATTGACCTCAATGAGATCACCGAACCCTTAGTGGCGGCTCCCAACGATCCTGACAATATCAAAACCCTTTCTGAATGTGTCGGCGATCGCATCCATGAAGTCTTTATCGGCTCCTGCATGACAAATATTGGTCACTACCGGGCAGCAGCAAAGGTGATCGAAGGGGAAGGAGTCGCCAAAGCTCGGCTCTGGGTCGCTCCCCCTACCCGCATGGATGAGTCGATGCTGAAAGCTGAAGGGTATTACGAAATTTTTGAAAAGACAGGCGCTCGGCTAGAAATGCCGGGATGTTCTCTGTGTATGGGAAATCAAGCCCGGGTTGAAGATAATACCACAGTGTTTTCTACCTCTACTCGCAATTTCAACAACCGTATGGGCAAAGGTGCTCAAGTTTATCTCGGTTCTGCCGAACTTGCTGCCGTCTGTGCCTTGTTGGGAAAAATGCCGACCCGTGAGGAATACCTAAAAGTAGTCCAAGATAAAATTAATCCCCTCGCTGCGGAACTCTATCGTTATCTCAATTTTAATGAGATTGATGGCTTTGAAGATGAAGGACGGGTAATTGCCAAGGGCGACGAACCCAGTATTGAGGAGTTCAAAACCCTCGCTACTTCTAGCAAGTAAGAATAGTAAGTAAAAATAAAAAAGGGGGGTGGATAATTCCTGTCCACTCTCCCTTCGCTAAATCTAAAAA
Organism: Microcoleus sp. GA_180221_E-2-1-MAG-45_12; assembly: GCA_020692245.1. Classification (GTDB taxonomy): domain Bacteria; phylum Cyanobacteriota; class Cyanobacteriia; order Cyanobacteriales; family JAAUUE01; genus JAAUUE01. The sequence goes on along the minus strand of JAIMKT010000026.1, from coordinate 44,749 downwards.
ATGGTGAAGGATGATATTTTTGATGGCATTTCTACAAAGAAGCCAAATGAGCATCAAATTCATCCCGACTGGCAAAGATTTGAAACACCCGATCCATGCTTGTCAACTCGAATAACATTCTAATTTGCTCATTCACAGAACAGATAAACATCTTACCCCCAGAGGCTCGCACTGTCTTTAGTGCCAACACTAAGGCTCCCAAACCGGAACTATCCATAAATGTGACATCTCTGAAATCGATTAGTACGACTTCGGCTTTATCTTCTACTAGCTGACTAATTTCTTGGCGAAACTGACCAGCCTTGGTTCCGTCTAGAATGCCCGTAGGCTGAACGACTTTCACAAGAGTACTCATAGGCTGCGGGTAAAAACCATTATTTCTTCACTCCATCTACTCTATCAGGACTTACGGCAGTTTGGACATAATCGCTAGCCAAAAGCCTTCAGGATTTTAGACAAATTCATCTAACGAATTTAGATTACTAATCCGAATCTAATCTTCATCTAGTCCATCTCTAACTCATCTACTAGATTTCTTCCGAAGTATCAGAGCTATTACTGGGGGATTTATGATAAAGATCATCTAGTTGTTGTCGGGCATCTTCCACGCTCAGGGAGCGCATCACCAGCAGGGGTTCGTTAATGGGGTTGCCGTAGGTGTCGAGGAGTTCTGGATGGGGGCTTTGGTTTGCCCGGAAGGAATTTGGGGGGTAGGGATAATTATTGGAGGCGGATGGCTGGCGGTGAGAGTCGACACTAAGGGTGACAAGGCTCCGGAGGAGATTGCTGATGGCAAGGAGAGCCAAGATTGTAAAGACTACGAGATAGATTAGGTGCAGCATAGGGGGTTCCTCCGGGGCAGTTGATTTTATGGTTATAGGGGAATTTTGAGGGGTGTAATAAAAATTTAACGGAAGTTTAATATGAGTTTAAGGAAACTTGACAATATTAAAAATACTGGAATGTAAAAGGACTAAGGCTAGTTGTTGGGGTCAGTCATAACAGTGCGATCGCTTCCCCAGAATTTAATTGAGTTTACCTAGCTTGAGCTTGCTTAACAGTACATAGCATTTAGAAATAGTATTTGGAGCAGTATTTGCGCCACGGCTACCTCTAGTGAACAATTTCAGTTAACAATTTCTTTGGCGATAGGGTTGACTCTCAGGCACGATCGACTGGACTTGCCGCCATTTCTGAGAAATCTGCCAACATTCCCCCAACAGACGATGCCAAGGAATTAGAGTAGATGTGGCTACCCCGACTTCCCCATTGGTGGCAGTAAACATCATCTGGGCTGTGATCACCTCTTGATGAGCAAACTTGACCCGATTTAGGAGATCTGCTTGCTGGGCAGCACTCAAAAAAGTTAGATTCTCATTTTCCAATAATTTGAGCGATCGAGTAAACCAATATTGAAAATCTTCTAACAAGGGAGGTAGTAAGGCTTTGAGTAAATCCTGCTCCGAAGGCTGGGATGGCTGAAAAGGGTTCATGATTTTATTACAGGTTATTATTTGATCTTTATCTTAATGGTTTTAATATAATTTAACATTAGCTTAGTTTACTTAAAAATTACTTAAAAATAACCAAATTAAAAATCCCCGGAAATCAGAGTCCTAGGTAAGCAGTTTCTAAGGTTATAATCCGATTTATAGGAGTTACTTCGTTGAGGTGAGGGTGAAAAAAATCGTTGAACATTTTCCAAGGCAGTCCCCCGATGGTCTGTCCCCTAATTCCGTTGATAGTTCTAGTCCAGATTCCCGATTAGAGCCAGAAAGTCAAGCCAACGGTCATTCCCCAGACTTTGATCCCCCTAGAGGAACCAACACTTCTGGTAAATCTAGCCAATCTAGCCGCAAAGTTTCTCAGGCTCCTTCCCGGAGTCGGCAAGTAATGAAATGGATTTTTTGGGGCGGAGCGTTTTTGGCAACAGCAACAATTTCTGCGGCTCTCGGAGCTACTGTAGCCCTGTTGACTCCTATCAGTCCTTTAATTAAGTCAGAATCTCCTGACAATCTCAAGGAAGAACTCTGGCGGCAAGGATTTCGCTACAGTCTAGCCAGACCCGTCAATATTTTGTTGATGGGAGTAGATTGGATGCCCAATGCTCCAGCCAATTCACCAGAGATTTTTGCGGGACGAACAGATACTATGCTCCTCGTTGGTCTTGATCCCCAGACAAAGACAGCTAATGTGCTATCAATTCCGAGGGATACGCAGGTAGAAATTCCGGGAGCCGGGGTCAGCAAAATTAATGAGGCAAACGTAGAAGGGGGGCAGCCCTAACGGCAAGAGTTGTGAGTGGGACGCTTAATAATGTGGCGGTCGATCGCTACGTCCGGGTGACTAATAATGCTGTCCGGGAACTAGTAGACCTGTTGGGGGGAGTTGAAATCTATGTTCCCTACGCCATGCAATACCAAGATGTGACCCAAAACTTATTTATTGATATCAAGCCGGGCTGGCAGACCTTGAACGGGGCGCAGGTAGAACATTTTGCCAGATTTCGGAGTGATGGTAATGGGGATATAGGTCGAGTCCAGAGGCAGCAAACTCTCCTCAAAGCTATCCGCCAAAGATTGCTCAACCCTTCAGTATTGCCTCGTCTGCCTCAAATTTTGGGAGTAATGCAGCAGTATATAGATACGAACCTCAGCCTAGAGGAGATTATGGCACTGGGGAGTTTTATGCTTGATGTCCAGCCAGAAACCCTGCGAATGGTACTGCTGCCGGGGCGTTTTAGTCAACCCCAAGAGTTCCAAGCCAGCTACTGGTTACTTGATTTGCCAGCGCGCGATCGAATCATGGAGCAGTACTTCCAACTCACTCCTCCTAGCAACACGACTAATAATCCCTACGACTTAAACACAACCCAACGTCCCCAGACCCTGCGGATTGCCATCCAAAATGCCACTGGTCGCCCCAGAGCCGCCGAAGAATTTGCTGACTATTTAGCAACTACAGGTTTTAACAACGCCTATATCATCAATAACTGGACAGAAGAGCTGCCCCAAACCCAAATCATTGCTCAAAAGGGAGATTTACAAACTGCAACTAAGCTACAGCAATCTTGGGGCTTGGGGGCGATCGAAGCTTCTTCCACTGGAGATATGGATTCCGACTTTACCATTCGTTTGGGTCTTGATTGGTTAGAAAGACAGCCAGAAACTCCCCTCAAAACATCCCCATAGTTCCAAAAATATCCCCTAAATATCCCTTTAAATAGCCTGAAAGACTCGATTTTTTTTAGCTCCTAGAGTCTATCTGTGACTAATTTCATCCAGTTTGATCCCTAAATCTGCCCCTATGTTGAGATTTTCTGTGGCAGTTAGTTTCCTGTGCTGCTGTAATAAAAGTCAAGACATCTCTACCTTAAGTAAGTATTTATTTATATTTTGTTACTTTTTTGCTACTCTATAACTTAGTTTGGTTAACTCAGTAATTTCACTAGTAAAACTACAAATTAATCCCTAGCTTATTTTTGCAGGTCGGCAATATTACTGATGGATTCACAAAAAATTTACATTAGCATTACACAAGATTTACAAATACCTCTTGACAATTTTGAGAATATTCCTGAGAAACAATCCTAGAAAAGAGTTGGAGGAGTAATCCTAGGCAATAATTCTCAATGGCAGCGAGGAAAGTAGATCAGTCATCCCTTGTTTGGTATCTCGGCCGAAGATTCATTCAGAAATTACTACACCACCATATTTGTCAATTGCTGGTTGAAACTTATACATCGAGAGGTTTTTTATGCAGCGCCGTTGGAAACGCTACTTAGCGATCGCCCTGATCGCTTTTTTGATGTTTGTCAATATACCCAAAGTGTGGGGACAAACTGCAACAACCTACTACGTTGACGCTGCTACTGGTAATGATAGCAATGCCGGAACTAGTAATTCCCCTTGGAAGACCGTCCAGAAATGTGCAGAAACAGCTCCCAGTGGGAGTACCTGTGCGATCGCTCCCGGCGTATATCGAGAAACCGTGATCGCCCGTCGGGATAATGTCACCTTTCGAGGTTCTGGAGCCGATACGATCATTTCTGGAGTGGATGAAATCGCTCCCAATGCATGGCAAGCTGGCCCCAATGGTACCTACAGCACCACCATCAACTGGAGTATGAACCGGAGACAAGGAGAATTTTTAGGAAATAATCAAGTGTTCTGGGGTAAGCAAATGCTCCCAGAGGCAAGATGGCCAAACCTCGCCAACATCGACTATGTAACCGAACTCACCGACTCCGTAGCTATCCGGGAAGACAATGCCAGAGCCACGGCGGCCACAGGTGGTGGACACAATGCCAGCTACAGCACCCCTGCCCTGAGCCAGTTAACCAATTTTAGTGGCGGCAAAATTTCTTATATCGTCGGCTACCGAATTATGGCAGGAACCTGCGATGTCAATAATAAAGCTGGCAGTACAGTTAATTTTACTTGTAACTCTGATCCCGGTTCTGGGGGAACTCGCAATGGCACTGACGTGATCCTCAGTGGTGGTGACAATCCGGGAATGCTTTCACCCAAGGCAAATAATTATTTTTATTTATGGGGCAAAAAAGAACTCCTTGATGCTCCGGGGGAATGGTTTATTGATCCACCCCAAAATGATTCTAGTAGTACCCAATTTACTTTAACAATCATGCCTCCGGCTGGAATTGATCCCCGTGGGGCAAGCGCACCTAAAGTCCAAGTGAAGCGCAGAAACTATGCCTTTGATCTCTGGTCTCGATCGGGCATCCGCATTGAAAACCTCGCCATGTTTGGAGCCACGGTGAAATTTGAAAGCACCAACAACACCACGATCGACCAAGTAGATTGGCGCTATCCCCACCACTTCCAAGAAGCCCCCGCCTATTTCTATACTGGAGGCACTGTAGCGATCCCAATCAAAGGTAGCAACAACAAAATCCTTAATTCCTACCTTGCTCACGCTCCCGCCGCCATGATTCAACTCAGTGGCAGCAATCATTTAATTGAAAACAATATCATCCAGAATGTGGGCTATGTAGGGGTTGGAGTCGGCATCATGGGATCGGCTCCCGGCTCAAAAATTCAGCGCAATACTATGGTCAATGCTGGGCGCTACTGGGTGCAGATGGAAAAAGGCGTAGATGTTCTCTACAACGATATTTCCCAATCCCATCGGCGGATTACTGACCTAGGCACAATCTATGGCTGGAGCCAAGAGGGGGACGGAGCGCAAATTGCCTACAACTTTGTCCATGATGCCTACGGAGAACTCAAGAATCCTGATCAACAGTACGGTGCCCACGGCATCTATGCCGATGATAATGTCACAGGGTTCAATATCCACCACAATATTACTTGGAACCTCACAGCTCCGGGGATCATGCTGGCTTCCTACAATCCCAACAGTCCTGATACCCAACGGTACAATCCGGGTAAAACTAGCCTCAATCTCAAGGTTTTTAACAATACTACTGATGAGTTGGGTTATCTAATTCGGGATGGATTTCTCACAGGCTTGGAGTTTCGCAATAACCTAGTCCGCAAGCAAACCCAACCGCCGAATATCCCTCCTAGTGCCGGGAATGTGATTTATACCAATAATTTCTTTGGGGAGCCAAATCCGGGCTTAGATAACCAATACATTCCTGTTGCTGGTTCACCCTTGATCAATACTGGTCTAGTTTTATCGCCCTTTACCAATGGTTTTTCTGGTTCGGCTCCAGATATCGGGGCGAAGGAATTTGGGGTTCCCCCTTTTGTTGCCGGAGCTACGGCTCGATCGACAGACCTAAAGCAAGTTCAAACTAGTTGCAATCAAAGCGGTACAACCCTGGGCTGTAGTTTGAGTAATCTTCCTCCGGGTCGCAAGGTTCCTGCCGATTTCCAAGTCCGAGTCGGTGGCAGTAGTGTTGTCACCAATTTTGTGAACCAATCGAATCCCCAAAACCCTCAAACCATAGCAACGGGTATAGTTAATCTGGCGACTCCCTTATCTCCAGCCCAGTTGAGTCAGTTGGAAGTACGGGTAGGCAATGACGGGAACTGGATCGCAGCGACTCCGGGCGGCTCTCCGCCGATTTTTCCGTCTCCTAGTCCAAGTCCATCACCTAGTCCATCACCTAGTCCATCACCTACCCCGATCGAAGGCTCTTTGAGAATTACTAGAGTTACGCCGACCCCGATCGAGGCTGGAAAGACAATTCGGATTCTTGGTGACGGTTTCCAGCAGGGAGCAGCCAACCCCTACACTAGAAACATTTTGGTGAGCAATTCTGGTAGTCAAGATTTGAATGATTATCAGGTATTAATCAGAATCAACACCCAAGCTCTGATTGCTGAAGGGAAGATGCAAACCGATGGCAGGGATATGCGATTTACGGTCAATGGCACAAATATTCCTTACTGGATTCAGTCGGGGATCAATACTGCTGTCACCCGGATTTGGCTGCGGGTTCCCAATATTCCTGCCCAAGGTACAGCTACGATCTCGATGGGCTATGGTAATCCTGTTTTTGGCGCTCAAAGCAACCCCAATAATGTGTTTCTGTTGTACGACACCTTTGGGGATGGGCAGCGTCCGGGCTGGATTGCAGATTTCAGTTCCCAAACTCCGGGAGTCACCGTAGAAGAAACGGGGGGAGCCATGTTGATTAAGGGGACAGCAAGCCAAAATGCTATGTTTAACAGTTTTGGTTTTTATCTCAATCAAGGTGCTTCCGAAATCTCTAATCTGCCGCCGGATATCGCCATTGACACGGAAGTAGATATTAACCGAGGGACTAGCCGGGGTAAAATTTCTGCCGGAGGTTTTGATGGCACGATCGCTGCCTACGATACTCCTGTAGGAACTCCTCCCCAAAAAAGGCTAGGATTTTGGAACGGCGGTGCTTGGGAAAGCATTGGTAGCTCCCGCCTCAGCACAAATAATGTCGTCAACAAAATCTTTACTTTTAGCTTGTCTCGTCAAGGCAGCTCGGCTAATGTAGCTTGGCAGGAAGATTACAATCCCGAAGTTTTGACTCAAAGAAGCGGACTTAATAATCCTTACTGGGGCTATTTTAACTATGCTCCTTGGACAACCCAGCCCTTCCAAGTCAAATTTAAGTGGCTCGGCATTCGTCGATCGAACCGTGAAGGTATTGAGCCAACAGTGGCAGGAACTGCGGAAACTACCAATAGTCAAATTAAGGTATTTTTCGATGGGGTTCCAGCAACCAGAGTTTGGGTTGATAATGCCAAGCAAATCCGAGCAACGGCTCCCGTGGCAGCGACGACAATCCGAGTAGTCAACCCCAACGGAGAATCAGTGACGTTCTCTCTCTAGGTTATTTCGTCTCTAATAACCCCCAAATAAATAGCTGAGACCGGGTACTTTGCAAACTTTGCTAACCCCATCTCAGCTTTTTTTGTTTTGATTGTAATTATTTATTTACAGCAAAGAAACTCAAATGATATAAATAATTGCGCCAAGGATGAGATTGGACTTCTTGCAATAAAGCTTTGCCTTCCCAAGCTAGGTCTGGAATACTAACATCAATAACAGTTTTGCTGACATTAACTTGTTTGAGGAGAGTTTCGGCAGTCTTGGCGGGGAGGGTTAGCTCGATCGACTCGGTACCTTTGTGACCATAGAGAACAGCGGGGACTAAACCTTGACGACGGAGGGCTTTGGGTTTGCTGCCTTCTGGGCGCTTTTGACATTCAAGTGTAACTGGCATAATTTTGGTAATTTTACTTTAATTCTTCTATATTGAGCTTACTGATCTTAGCAGTTATCAGTTATCAGTGAACAGTTGTCAGTGAATAGTTATCAGCGAACAGTCAGCAATTCCCATTTTAGAACCTATGAACTAAAAATATGGGCTAAAAAATGGCAGCAAATAGGCTTTTTTGTCCAAATTACTGAACGATAGAATAGGGCTTCTAGATTTTATCGATCGAGCAGTTTTGCCATAATTGGGAATTGCTGATTTACTGCCACTAAAGTTGTTATTCCACACCTTCAATGCGGTCTTCCACTTCTTGGTAGAGTTGACGGAGGCGATCGAGATTGCTCTCACTGGTTTCCCAGTAGCCCCGACCATTTACTTCTAAAAGTGTGCCGACCATTTTCCGGAAGGAATGGGGATTGAGATTCATCAACCGTTGCTGCATAGCTTCATCTTCAATGAAAGTAGCATTGGTATCTTCGTAGACCCAGTTATCTACCGCCCCAGCCGTAGCACTCCAGCCCATCGTATTTACCAAGCGCTTCGAGAGTTCCCGGACTCCCTCATAGCCGTGGGAGAGCATTCCCTCATACCATTTTGGATTGAGGAGTTTTGTTCTGGCATCAAGGCGGACGGTTTCTGAGAGAGTGCGGACTTGGGCATTAGCAGTGGTGGTGTCAGCAATCAACGCTGTGGGAGTTTTGCCATCAGCCCGGAGCTTGGAGATCAGCTTTGTGGGGTCAGAATCGAAGTAGTGGGAGACATCCGTAAGGGAGATTTCCGAAGAGTCAAGGTTCTGGAAAGTGACATCCGCAGTTTTGAGAGCCGATTCAAAAATCTGCCGAGATTGTCCCATGGTGCCGGGGTCGTCTGCACTGAAGGCAAAGGACTTGCGGGCGAGGTACATATCCTGCAATTCCGATTCGTTTTCCCATGTGCTATTTTCCACAGCCAGATTGACGTTGGAAGAGTAGGAGCCGGAAGCATTGGAGAATACCCGTGTAGCAGCTTGCCGGAGAGTTACGCCTAATTCCTCAGCTTGAGCTAGGGCGTGCTTCCTAACAAAGTTCATTTCCAGAGGCTCATCGGCTTCCGCAGCCATTTTCACGGCTTTATCCAAAAGATTCATTTGGTTAATAAACAAATCCCGGAATACGCCAGAGCAGTTAATCACCACATCAATGCGGGGTCTACCCAACTCTTCTAGGCTCAAGAGTTCCAGCTTATTCACCCGTCCCAAGGCATCCGGCACTGGCTTCACCCCAATCATCCACATGATCTGGGCAAGGGATTCGCCGTAGGTTTTAATGTTGTCCGTCCCCCAAAGCACACAGGCGATCGTCTCTGGGTAAGCCCCGTTATTATCTTCTACTTGTTTTTCAATTAGGCGATCGACCAATAATTTGGCACTCTGGACTGCGGCAGCCGTGGGAATCGATTGGGGATCGAGGGCGTGGATATTTTTGCCTGTAGGTAAAACATCAGGGTTACGAATGGGATCACCGCCGGGGCCAGGGAGGACGTATTCTCCTTCCAATGCTTTAAGTAAAGCTCCCAACTCGTTATCAGCGCACACCTGCTTGAGGCAAAATTCTAGATACTCAAACAAGGGCTTGATGGGTTCGGGATCAACTTTGGGATAACCCGCTTGGTGGAGAGCTTCGATCCAGGGTTCCTTTTTGCCCATGTTGAAGAAATTGAGCTTGGAAACGAGGGAAACTCGCCCATCAGCATCGGTTTGTTCTTTGACCAAGGCACTAACAGCCGCACGGGTGGCAAGGGTAATATCCTGCAAGAGTTGTACGTCTTCGAGAATCCCTCGATCGCTACTCCGGTAGAGATCCATGATATCCCGCCCGACACTAGTGGCAATGATCCCCGGTAATCCCAGAAGTCCCTCTTCTTGACGATCGAGGCTCGCAATATTCACCAAGGTGGCGATCGCTTCTTCCGCACTAGGAGGTTTGCCAATCACATGCAGTCCGCAGGGCAGCAGGCGAGATTCAATTTCCATCAAGCGGCGATAGACGGAACCCACTACCGTATCCCGTGCTTCACTATCTAAATCCTTCGCATCAGCTTCCGGCAGTTCCACATCCTTATCAAGGTTGACCATCCGGGCTTTATCCATGATCGTGTTGACGATCGACACGCCCCGTCCCGTATCCTTCAGAGTTTGGTAGGAAGCAATCAATTCGCTTAATTCCTGTAAACCCTTGTAGAGTCCGGCATTTTCGGCGGGAGGAGTTAGGTAGGAAATGGTTTCGGCATAACTGCGGCGCTTGGCGATCGTGGCTTCGCTGGGATTGTTGGCAGCATAGTAATAGAGGTTGGGAATATTGCCGATCAAGTTATCGGGGTAGCAATCTCCAGACATGCCGATCTGCTTACCGGGCATAAATTCTAAGGAGCCGTGAGTGCCGAAATGCAACACCGCATCTGCACCCCAGATTCTTTCGAGGTAGGTATAGTAGGCAGCAAAACCGTGGTGGGGACTAGCCGATCGAGAGAAGAGCAAGCGCATGGGGTCGCCTTCATAACCAAAGGTGGGCTGGACACCGATAAACAGATTCCCAAAATGCTTGCCAAAAATTAACAGGTTCTGACCATCACTATTTAAGTTGCCCGGAGGTGCGCCCCAGTTTTCTTCCAAGCGGACGGAATAAGGAGTAAGTTTTTCGTACTCTGGCACCGACATGCGGTAGGCGATGTTCAATTCTGGGCTGGCATACTGGGCTTGGACATCGTGGATCACTTCCTGCATCAGAGCTTCTGGAGATTCTGGCAGTTCTGGTAAGTCATAGCCATTATTTTTCAGGGCTTCCATGACTTTGTAGATGGAACCAAACACATCTAGATAGGCAGCAGTTCCTACATTGCCCTTATCGGGGGGGAAACTAAAAACTGTGATGGCAACTTTCTTATCTAACTTGGGTTTGCGGCGCAGGTTTGACCATTTTAAGGCTCGTTTGGCTACGGCTTCGATACGGTCTTGGAGGGCGATCGCCTTGCCTGTGGCTCCATCTCGACCAGAAAGAATAATGGGTTCGATCGCTCCATCGAGTTCAGGAATCGCAATTTGCAGAGCGACTTGGATCGGGTGTAGACCGAGATCGCTATCTTCCCATTCTTCGGTAGTTTGAAATACCAGAGGTAATGCCACCATGTAGGGACGGTTGAGACGTTTTAGGGATTCGATCGCCTTGGGATGATCCTGCCGAGCGGGGCCACCAACGAGGGCAAAACCAGTCAGGGAAACCACCGTATCTACAGAAGAATTTTTAGTAATTGGGTCATAGAAATAGGCATCCACAGGTTTGGAAAAATCTAACCCTCCGGCAAATACAGGAACAACCCTTGCGCCCATTGCCTCAAATTCCTGCACCATCGCCACATAATGGGCATCATCTCCGGTGACAAGGTGGGTTCTTTGCAGGACTAGCCCGACCGTGGGAGCCAGAGGATCCTTGAGATCAGCAGAAATATCCTTCCGGGAGTTGTACCAGTTGAGATATTCCTTCACATCCTCAAACATCTGGGTTGCCATGGGATGCCAGATACCCATATCGGGGTAGGTGACAGGCTCCTGAAAACTCATAGTTTTGTCACCTTTGAAGACGTACTTATCCGCCAGCATCAGGAAGAAATTTTCTAAATTATCTGAGGAGCCACCCAACCAGTATTGGAAACTGAGCATGAAGTTCCGGGCATCTTGAGCCTTATCCATAGGCAGATATTTCAGTACCTTGGGCAGGGTTTGCAGGAGCTTGAGCATCCCGTCTTGGAAAGAAGCCCCGGATTTTTCCTTGCGTTTTTTCATGAACTGGGCGATCGCACTCTTGCTCTGTCCCAACTGCGCCATGCTGAAGGTTCCCATTTTGTTGAGGCGCATTACTTCCGGCATGGAGGGGAATACCACCGCTACGTCCAAGTTATCTCGCACGGGTTCCACGGCGGCGACAACTTTTTCGGCTAGGTCTTCAATAAAAATCAAGGAGGCGATAAAAATATTGGCATTACCCACATCTAACTTGAAGGCTTCATAGTTTTCTGGGCTGCGGAGTTCTTCGATCAGATAGCCGCTGACCTCGATCGCCAAACTGGGATGGGTGGCATTAATCGACTGCACAGCCCCAGAGATAGCGCTCTGGTATTGGCTTTCCAAGACGACATAGACCACCTTCAGCAAGTGACGACCATTTAGATTACTGGGGCTAATGTGGCGAATGGTGGGCTTGACGTTGGTGAACATAAAAGTAACTGCTCCTTGGTGTATTCATCTAACAGGATAGTTAGTCCTGAGTCATTGATTCAGCTATAGTTGCGCCATCCCGGCGGTTTGAAGATAGGGGATGAGAAAACTTGCTGCTGACCAATACATAATAGGTTGTAACAGAGAATAACAATCTCTAAGCGATTTAGACCAAATTCTGACACAATTTGATAAATTTTTGCCAAAATCTCGTTACATTACTTAACCATATCCTGAGTAAATACTCATAATTATCTTAATTTAACTTAATAAAAATCATTACTATCAAACCATTGCAAAAACCTGATTACTAAAGGTAAATAGAATCATGAGTCATTATCAAAAGCTATTAAAAATCACGACTACAGCCAAGGGCTTTACCCGAATTACCCACAAGGTGCAGGAGGCAGTAGCAGATTCGGGGGTGCGGCTGGGTATTTGTCATCTTTTTTTACGCCATACTTCGGCAAGTTTAATTATTCAAGAAAATGCCGATCCTGATGTGCTGGATGATTTAGCTAATTTCTTTAGGAATCTGGTGCCAGAGGATGGGAAGAGTTATATTCACAGTGCGGAAGGCAAGGATGACATGCCCGCCCATATCCGCACCGTCCTGACCCACACTTCAGAACAGATTCCGATTAACCAAGGTAGATTAGTGTTGGGAACTTGGCAGGGGATTTATCTCTGGGAGCATCGATCGCATCGCCACGATCGAGAACTAGTTATCCATATCTACGGGGAATCCTAATTTTTATCTTTGATTTCCTGAATCAGGGTCTGGGCTTTTTCGATCTCGGCAGTCTGGCGGCGTTGTTGGAAAATATTTAGGGCAGTTTCAGCCGCAGCGATCGCCTCTTGGTTCCTGCCCCTGCCCCGGAGTGCCAAGGCGAGATTGTAGTGAGCCACACCTTCTTGGGGAGCTAGCTCTGTCCAGCGTCGATAGGCGACAATGGCTTGAAAATAATCTTGACTCATCAGGGAAACATCCCCAATGCCCCGTTGAGCATCCACCGAGTTGGGTTGGACATTAGCCACTCCTTCGTAAGCCTGGAGCGATCGAGCTATATCCCCCTGTTCCTGCCAAATTCTCGCTACTTGGAGTTGGACTCCAGCATTTCTGGGGTCAAGACGGATAGCTCTTTCTAGAGTTGTTAAACCCTGATCATAGTTCCCGGTTGCCAATAGGGCTGCACCAAGATTAACTTGGAGGTCACTATTATTGGGGGCAAGGCTGGCTGCTTGCTGAAGAATCGGCAGGGCTTCTTGGGCGCGTCCTTGGCGGAGGAGGGCAGAACCGACTAGTTTGGGGGCATCCCGATTATTGGGGTCGAGACTAAGCACCATTTTGTAGGCTTCCATGGCTCCATCGTAATCACCCAGCCGGAGCAGTACTACTCCTAAACCTAGATAGCTATTGAGGTGACTCTGGTTAATCTGGATGGATTGGTTGTAGGCATTAATTGCGCCCTGATTATCGCCGCTATTGGCAAGACTAAAACCCAAAGCGTAGAAAAATTCCCCATTGGTGGGATCGAGGGCAACGGCTTGTTGGTAGGCTCTAGCAGCTTCGGGAAAGTTACTTTGTTGGGCGTAGAGGTAGCCCAATCCAGAGAAAATTCTGGGGTTTTGAGCATCTAGAGCTGAGGCTTGGCTGTAGGTAGCGATCGCTCGGGCATAATCTCCCGCATTCACAAATTCTCTGCCTTGGCGCAGGAGTTCATTGAGTTGATTATTTTGAGGTGATCTGGGCGATGGTCTTTGACTAAGAATCAAAGGAGGCTGGAGTTGGGCAAGCCCCGGAAGGCTAAAACCGAGGAGTAGTAAGCTACTAAAGAAACTTAAAGTAAATTTATTCACAGATTTGCTGACGTTTAATATTATTTGGTTATTAGGGTGCAATTGATAGTTTAATGATTTTTCTCGATCGCCTTCAGACTTAGAGCGTATTTTGTAGATTTTAGTTTCTACAGTAGTTTTTGGAAAGATCAATAGTTGACCTTGGGAAACTTTACCTCTAAAAAAGAGAATTAGGGCTTGACCCCCCTTATTTAGACACTTATTTGGAATTGTTGTTAATCCCAATCCTTGCGATCGCCCCCCATCGGTCGTATACTGGAGAGTCGCGACTAATTATGAAAATTAACTAAAATTATGGCTAAAAGTATCCAATTAATTCTTAATCAAGATGTCCCTAAACTCGGCAAACTAGGCGATGTCGTGGAAGTGGCTCCCGGTTATGCCCGGAATTATCTAGTCCCCAAAAATATTGCCGTGCGTAGCACCCCCGGACTCCTCCGCCAAGCTGAAGTTCGCAAAGAAAAAGAAAGACAGCGCTTATTAGAATTGAAAAAAGTTGCTGAAACACAAAAAGTTGCCCTCGAAAAAGTTGCCAACTTTACCATTACCAAGCAAGTTGGGGAAAACGAGTCTATCTTTGGAACCGTTACTGCGCCTGAACTAGTTACGCTGATCAAGAATGTCACCGGGTTAGATGTCGATCGCCGGGATGTGGAAATTCCTGATATCAACAAACTCGGTACTTATGCCGTGGAAATCAAACTCCACCCAGATGTTACAGCTACGGTGAATGTAGTAGTTGCAGCCTAATTTTAAGATTCCAAGATTAGGAAGTTTAGCTGAAGATGCGATCGTAGAGGCACGGGCAAACCGTGTCTTAATTTTTAGATGAATAGAAAACTTAATCTATTGGTGAATCTATTTACGGAAAACTGTGGTGACAATAGTAGTGATTAAACTAAACCTATGAGCGTTAATAATTTACCTCCCCAAAATATTGAAGCCGAAGAAAGTATTTTAGGGGGGATTTTATTAGACCCAGAAGCGATCGGGCGGGTGGCAGATTTACTACTTCCTGAAGCTCTGTATATTCCTGCTCACCGAGATATTTATAAAGCGGCTTTAACCTTGCATCGACAGGGAAAACCGACGGATTTAATGAGTGTCACGAGTTGGCTTTATGATCATGAAATCCTCGATAAAATTGGCGGACAAAGTAAGTTAGCTCAGTTAGTCGATCGCACTGTTAGTGCTGTGAATATCGATCGCTATGCCAACTTAGTAATTGATAAACATCTACGGCGACAATTAATTAAAGCTGGGAATGAAATTGTTCAATTAGGTTACGAAAATGCCGTTGAATTAGAAACTATCTTTGACCAATCAGAGCAGAAAATCTTTGGTTTAACTCAAGACCGTCCCCAAGATGGTTTAATTTCCATTTCTCGCACCCTAGAGCAAACTTTCCAAGAAATAGAGACTCGCCACGGGGGACAGGCTTTACCGGGGTTGCTTTCCGGGTTTTATGATCTCGATGCCATGACTAGCGGGTTTCAGCGATCGGACTTTATCGTAGTCGCCGCCAGACCATCCATGGGGAAAACTGCCTTGGCGATTTCCATTGCTCGGAGCATTGCTGGACAGTACGAACTGCCGGTGGCGGTGTTTAGCTTAGAAATGTCTAGGGAACAGCTAGTGCAGAGAATGTTAGCCAGTGAGGCGGGCATTGAAAGTAATTACCTCCGGGCGGGGAGAATTGCCCAAAATCAATGGGAGACTTTGAATAATGCCCTCGGAGTTCTATCGGGAGTGCCAATTTTTATTGACGATACAGCGAGTATGAATGTGATGCAAATGCGATCGCAAACCCGTCGTCTCCAAGCAGAAAATGGGGGCAGATTAGGTTTGATCATGATTGATTATCTGCAATTAATGGAAGGTAACGGTAGTGATAACCGGGTGCAAGAAATCTCCAAGATTACCCGGAGTTTGAAGGGGTTGGCACGGGAGTTAAATGTACCAGTGATTGCCCTCTCCCAGTTGAGTCGGAGTGTGGAAGCAAGGACAAACAAACGCCCCATGATGTCTGACTTACGCGAGAGTGGAAGCATTGAGCAGGACGCTGATGTAGTGATTATGTTATATCGGGATGAATACTATAATCCAGATACGCCCGATCGAGGTATTGCGGAAATTATTATTACCAAGCATCGCAATGGCCCCACAGGGATCGTTAAGTTATTATTTGATCCACAATTTACTCGTTTCCGAAATATCGCCAATCCCTAGCAATGATTTAAGTGATTATCAAAAAGCAGGGCAGCTTTAATTTATCTTATGAGACTACCCTGGTTTTTAAGAAGGTCGTAGATATCCTCTTAGCTGCGAATTTCATTCCAAACTTCCACCCATTGATCGTAGTTTTTCACACTCTGCCACATATTAATTTCTTGGTGGAGGGAGAGGTCATCCATGAATAATTCCTTGGCTTTCGCTGCCCCGATCGCCTCCACTCCCAAGGTGGTCGCCCCAGAGTAACCCGTGACATCCATCACCCCTTTCTGCCCTTCACCACTCAAGATAAAGTCAATCCATTTGTAGGCAGCGTCAATATTGGCAGAATTTTTAGAAATCATCCACGAATCTGTCCATCCCGTGAGTTTGCCCTTGGGGATTGCTGAAGCGATGGGGAATCCGGCTTCCTTGAGTTGGGTATAGGTAAGGGGCCAGGCATGGGCTAAAACCACCTCTCCAGATTGGAACAGATTTGCCAATTCACCCCCCGTTGTCCAAAATTTACGGACTTGGGGACGGAGTTGCAGGAGTTTAGTTTTTACCTGTTGCAGTTGCTCCTCACTGAGATCGTAGGGATCCGAGAAACCAAGCCAAAGAGCCACATCGGCGATCGTAATTGGGTTATCCGGCAGGGTGATTTTTCCGGCATATTTGGGGTTAAATAAAATATTCCAATCCTTGGGACTAGGTTTAACTTCCTTGGTGTTGTAGAGCAGAACATTCGGCCCCCAAGCAAAGGTAGCTCCGTAGGGTTTGCCATCAAAACTATTCCATTTCCCATTCTGGAAAGAGGGAAACACCGTATCGTAGTTTGTCAACTTACTAGAATCAAGGGGCAAGACTAAGCCAGCCTTGTAAAGACGTTCGGTAATATCCCCAGAAGCCGAGATCAGATCGTAGTTTCTGCCGCCCCCAGTTCTAAATTTGGCAAACATTTCATCACTAGAACCTGCGTAGGTAGCTTTGATGGTGCAGCCCGTGGCTTCAGTGAATTTATCTGCAAAGGAAGCATCGGTATAACCTTCCCAGACGATCGCCGTGAGGGTACATCCAGCAGCTTGAGCAGGAGGAGTGAAGCCCCAAAAGCTCCCCAGCAGACCAAGCAGACTAGTTAAGCCAATTAATAAAACGCTAAACAGGCGATCGAGCATACTTACCTCTCCCAAAACTCTAATTACTCATGATTACTTGTGCTTACTATAAGATATTTAGTCTATCTAGGAGATTTGTCTAGTATTCTTTGTGGCAATTTGCCGGAATTTGAGAAACCGAAAAGAGAAGGTAAGTTCTATTTAAGTAGAGGGTAAGGATATCCTGAGCGATGACTCAGAGTGCAAAATATCCGAAAAAATGCAGTGACGACTCCCGACACTGTAGCTTGCTTCCCAAAGGGTTCTAGGCATACAGTGCGGGCTTCTCAGTGAACCCTGCTATTGCATAGGGTGTATCCTGAGCTTTAACCACTGTGCGTCCCACAGCGATATTCTTGATATTAATTGCTGCATTCACATCTCTGTCTAGTTCCAATCCACAGGAAGGACAACTATGCCATCTGTCAGCAATGGTTTTAGGGACGTGAGTACCGCAATTAGAACAATTCTGAGTAGTGCCTTTTGGATTTACCGCTATTGCCATCAACCCAGCATTTGCAGCTTTGGTTTGGAGAATAGACAGAAATTCACCCCATCCAGCATCTAGGATAGACTTGCTCATTCTAGTTTTAGCTAAACCCTTGATATTCAAATCCTCAAAGCCAACCACATCATACTTATCTAGTAATTTCTGAGAGGTTTTGTAATGAAAATCTTTTCGTTGTCTAGCTATTTTTTGGTGATGTTTAGAAAGTTTCTTAACTGTTTTACGCCTACGATTAGAGCCTTTCTTTTTCCGAGAGACTGATTTATTCAGTAGCTTTTTCCGTTTCTCTGATTTCCTCGCAAATTGGGGAATGGGGACAGTATCACCATCGCTGGTAATTAAGAAATCCTTGAGTCCCATGTCAATCCCCACAGAGTTATCAAGATTAACATCAGGGCTAATGGCTGGCACTGAATCGTCTTGCAGAGTAAGGATTGCATGATATCCGTCAGCATTCCTAACCACCTGAGCAGTTTTGATCTTAAACCCATCTGGAATGGGACGATGGAGAATAATTTTTACCTTGCCAATTTTGGGTAAAGCAATCCGATTATTTTCAATGCAATCCTGTTTTATTTGGGGATAGGTAAAACTGTGGTATCTGCCCCGCCCCTTAAATCTAGGCTTACCCGAACGCTTACCAGATTTGTTCTTGGTGAGATAGCGGTCAAAAGATTTCTTAACTCTAGCCACACAATCTTGCAATACCTGAGAGTGAATCTCTCCATACTCAGGAAATAGTTTCTTGGTGTTGAGTAAGTCTCTTTTTTGCCAATAGTAATCCGGTTGTTCCACTACCTCAGCAATGCTGCAAGAAACAAGAGAACACGAGTTGATAGGGCATCTAGTAGATTCGTACCAGTCAAAACGTTGACCTAGCCTGTAGTTGTATTGCATCCGCAACAAATTAAGCCACTCATCAATTTGATGGGCTTGAGATTCATTGGGACGTAATTTGTACTTGTAGGCTGTGAGCATGGGATAATTATAGCGCACAACTATACACGATATTTATGAATCAAGTTAATTTTCGGCTTACGGATGAAGAGTTACAGCACTTGAAAGACTATTGTAAAATCAAGAAAAGACAGCAGAGTGAATTACTTCGAGAGTTAATTAGAAAGTTGTCCATCTCCGGGGTATTGAATTCTATCGATTGACTCGCTCTCATCCCGACACTCATCCTAAGCAAATAGAGTGGGGGGCTTCCCGCTTAGGAGCTAAAATGAGAGATCCGGTGAGTTGAAAATTAAGCAAGTAAACTAAATAAAGTAAATTAAAAATCTCAGCTAAAACCAAGCTAAAAAATTAAATTAATTCATTATGGCAGCTACCTATTCTTTTGATATTGTGAGTGAATTCGATCGCCAAGAATTGGTAAATACGATCGACCAGACTAATCGAGAAATTCAATCCCGCTACGACCTCAAGGACACCAAAACCACCTTGGAACTGGGGGAAGAGGTGATCACTATCAACTCCGACAGTGAAATGACCCTAGATGCTGTCCACATGATTATGCAAACCAAGGCAGCGAAAAGGAGTCTATCTCTCAAAATCTTTGACTACGGCAAAATCGAGGCGGCAGGGGGCAATCGAGTCCGGCAGGAAGTGAAGCTAGTCAAGGGCATTAGCCAAGAAATTGCCAAACAGATTAGTAAGTTAATTCGAGATGAATTTAAGAAAATCCAAGCCTCCATCCAAGGGGATACGGTGCGAGTTTCTGCCAAGGATAAGGATGAGTTGCAGACAGTGATCCAGAGATTAAAGCAGGAAGATTTGCCTGTGGCTTTGCAGTTTACTAATTATCGGTAGGGAGGAGGTAGAGGAGGTACAGGGAGGTAAAGAAGGTAAGGGGAGGAGAAAGAAGTAGAGGAGTTGTTTTGGAGTTTTGATTTGTTGATGGTTATTAATTTAGATTCTCGTTAGGTATAACTATGATTACTCGTTATGATGCCACTACCACTTATCTGCCTACGGCAGAAGAACTGCCCTACTCCGATGGAAAACCTGTGGATAATGAATTTCAGAACTTAATTCCCAACTTACTTCGATCAATCCTCTCTTTTGCTTGGCAAGGGCGCACTGATTGGTTCTTTGGTGTAGATATAGGAATTTACTACGATCCAAACAAACCTGCGGTGGCTCCCGATGCTTTTTTGAGTTTGGGAGTGGAGAGATTCAAGGGTGGTGATGATATTGGTAGATTAAGTTATGTCCTCTGGGAAGAAGATTATGTTGTGCCGATACTAGCGATCGAAACTGTCTCGAAAACCTACGGCGGTGAATACGAACAGAAACGAGATATCTACGCCCAGATGGGAGTGTTGTACTATGCCGTTTTCCTGATTAAACCCAAAGCCCGGCGGGGGCATCAAATCTTAGAAATCTATCGCCTAGTTAATGGAGAATATCAACTCCTGCCGGGAGATCGAGTGTGGATGCCGGAGATTGACTTAGGTTTAGGGATGGAAAGGGATATTTATGACGATCGAGTCAGGAACTGGCTCTACTGGTATGACGAGGAAGGTAATCGTCTCCCTACTCCAGAGGAACTAGCTAGTTTGACGAATCAAGAAAGGCAACGGGCTGATATGGAAAAACAACGAGCCGATCGCCTTGCCCAAAAGTTACGAGAATTGGGGTTAGACCCAGAAGAATTTAGTTAGAGAAAAGTTATTAATACCCCTGATTTTATGAAAGACACTATTATTATTCGTGGCGCTCGGCAACATAATCTGAAAAATATTGATCTAGAGTTGCCCCGCGATCGATTGATTGTCTTTACCGGGGTTTCGGGATCAGGAAAATCTTCCTTGGCTTTTGATACTATCTTTGCTGAGGGACAACGGCGGTATGTAGAATCTCTCAGTGCCTATGCTCGGCAGTTTTTGGGGCAGTTGGATAAACCCGATGTGGATGCGATCGAGGGACTCAGCCCCGCTATTTCCATTGACCAAAAATCTACTTCCCACAATCCTCGATCGACCGTCGGCACAGTGACGGAAATTTATGATTATCTGCGTTTACTTTTTGGCAGAGCAGGCACGCCCCATTGTCCCATCTGCGATCGCAACATTGCCCCCCAGACTATTGATGAAATGTGTGACCAGATCATGGCTCTGCCCGATGGCACGAAGTTTCAAGTCCTCGCTCCCGTGATTCGAGGCAAAAAAGGCACGCACCAAAAACTACTTTCTAGCCTTGCTGCCGAGGGCTTTGTCCGGGTGCGGATCAATGGAGAGGTGCGGAACTTAGATGACAATATTGAACTTGCCAAAAACCACGCCCATAATATCGAAGTGGTGATCGATCGCCTAGTCAAAAAGCCAGACCTCCAAGCCCGGTTAGTCGATTCTCTGAATACCTGCTTGAAGAGGAGTGAAGGGATTGCGGTGATTAGTGTGGTGGGGGAGAAGGAGGTAAAGAAGGTAGAGGAGGTAGGAGAAGGTAGGGAGTCTGGGTATGAGGAAGAGGAGGAACTGCCGAAGGAGTTGGTATTTTCCGAGAAATTTGCCTGCCATGAACACGGGGCGGTGATGGATGAACTTTCCCCCCGGTTATTTTCCTTTAATTCCCCCTACGGAGCCTGTCCCAATTGTCATGGTTTGGGGAGCTTGCGGACTTTTTCCCCAGAATTGGTGATTCCTGATCCTTCTCAACCTACCTACAGTGCGATCGCCCCCTGGTCGGATAAGGATAGTTCTTATTACCTCTCCCTGCTCTACAGCCTCTCTCAGGTCTACGAATTTGAAATTCAACAACCTTGGCAAAAATTAACCCCAGAGCAACAGCAGATTATTCTCTACGGTTCCCCAGAAAAAATTCCCGTAGAATTAGATTCTCGCTATCGGGGTAGTGCGGGGGTACAATTGCGTACCTACAAGGGGGTGCTTGCTATGCTCCAAGGGCAGTACGACAGTGGGACAGAACTCCAGAAACAAAAGTTAGAACAGTATCTCGTCGATCAGCCCTGTGAAGTTTGTCATGGGCAGCGCTTAAAACCAGAAGCCTTGGCAGTGCGTTTGGGACAGTCCCGAATTACAGATTTAACTGGTGCTTCTATTAGCGAGGCTCTCGATCGCACTAACCATCTAAAATTGAGCGATCGCCAAGCCCAGATCGGGCATTTAGTCCTCAAGGAAATCAAAGCCAGATTACAATTCCTCCTAGATGTGGGATTAGATTATCTCACCCTCGATCGAGCTACTATGACCCTTTCTGGCGGAGAAGCCCAACGAATTCGGTTAGCGACCCAAATTGGTTCTGGCTTAACGGGAGTCCTCTACGTCCTTGATGAACCTAGTATTGGCTTACACCAACGGGATAATAGCAAGCTCCTGCAAACCCTCACAAAACTTAGGGATTTGGGTAATACCTTGATTGTGGTAGAACACGACGAGGAAACCATCCGGGCGGCGGATTATGTGGTGGATATTGGCATTGGGGCAGGGATTCACGGGGGTTCGATCGTGGCTCAGGGCGGGATTGAGGATATCTTAGCAGCAGAAGATTCTCTCACGGGGGCGTACCTTTCCGGGCGGCGATCCATTGCCACCCCTAGCGATCGACGAGAAGGCAATGGTAAAGCTATTCACCTCCTCAACTGTCAGCGTAACAATCTCCGGGATCTGAGTGTGGAACTACCTTTGGGGAAACTAGTATGTATTACCGGGGTTTCCGGTTCTGGAAAATCGACCCTAATTAACGAACTCCTCTATCCAGCTCTCCAGCATCACTTTACCAAAACCGTGCCATTTCCCAAGGACTTAGGAGCGGTGAAGGGTTTACAGAGTCTAGATAAGGTAATTGTTATTGATCAATCTCCCATTGGGCGCACTCCTCGATCGAATCCTGCTACCTACACGGGGGTTTTTGATGCGATCCGGGATGTGTTTTCGGAAACTGTAGAAGCGAAGGCAAGGGGCTATAAGCCGGGGCAGTTTTCCTTTAATGTCAAGGGCGGGCGCTGTGAGGCGTGCAGTGGACAGGGCGTGAATGTGATTGAGATGAATTTCCTGCCTAATGTCTACGTCCAGTGTGAAGTGTGCAAGGGGGCAAGGTATAACCGGGAAACTTTGCAGGTGAAGTATAAGGGGAAGTCGATCGCCGAGGTGTTGAGTATGACCGCTGAAGAAGCCGCCGATTTCTTTCGCAACATTCCCAAGGCAGCCTTGAAACTGCAAACCCTTGTAGATGTTGGTTTAGGCTATCTGCAACTAGGACAAACTGCCCCGACTCTTTCGGGAGGAGAAGCCCAACGGGTAAAATTAGCCACCGAACTCTCCCGCCGAGCCACAGGAAAAACTTTGTATCTCATCGATGAACCAACTACGGGCTTATCTTTCTACGATGTGCATCAGTTATTAAATGTGTTGCAAAGATTGGTGGATAAGGGCAACTCGATGATTGTGATTGAACATAACCTAGATGTGATTCGCTGTAGTGATTGGGTGATCGATCTGGGGCCCGAAGGCGGCAACCGGGGCGGACAAATTATTGCCCAAGGTACACCAGAAGAAGTCGCAAGAAATAGTCGATCGTACACTGGTCAATACCTCAAACATTGTCTCTCTATCTAAAATATGCCCTACAATCTTTTTGAGAAAAAATCAAATCAACAATTAGAGAAATCGCCGTAAAACTCATCTGCTTTAGCCGTGGTAGTGTCAATTTCTTCAGATAATCATAAAATTTTATGTTAAGCTATATGCAAATATCAATAGATACAAATATTCAAACATCAAAAAGTAAATCTAAAACTAAGAGGAAATGCCCTCATGCCCTTCCAGTCCAGCTACTTCAAAGCTGATTTTTTTAAGGTATTAGCTAACCCCACCCGGATTCAAATTTTAGATTCTCTAAGAGATGGGGAAATGTGTGTTAACGACATTGCAGGTTGGCTGGAAATTCCTTCCTCATCAGTGTCGCAACAGTTAGCAATTCTGCGTAATCACAATTTTGTTACTACCCGCAAACGAGGTAATCAGGTGTTTTATCGTCTGCGTGACCCAGCTATTTGTCTGGTTCTAGAGGCAGCCTTGGTGGTATTCAACAATCATTTAGTGCAATTACGGGATACCTTGGAGCAGATGGAGTAGGGTTGGAGATATTAGGCAAAACTCGAAAGAAACTTAGAGAGAAAATCTATGGCTATATTGTTAGATAAAGTTGGAGCCATTGCAAAAACAGGACTCTTCGGCGGTTGGAATTGGCAACCCTTTAAGCATTTTAAGGGTGATTTAACTGGGGGCTTGACGGCAGCAGTAGTCGCATTGCCCCTAGCCTTGGCTTTTGCTGTAGCTAGTGGGGTGGAACCCAAAGCGGGATTATATACGGCGATCGTGGCGGGGATTTTGGCTTCAATATTTGGTGGATCTTCAGTCCAAATCACCGGACCAACGGGAGCCATGGCAGTAGTCTTGGTAGGAATTGTTGCTAAGTATGGTATTGAGAAAGTTTGGATTGCTGGGGTAATGGCAGGGATTATCCAGATTGCCTTGGGAGTTGCCAAAATGGGGCAGCTAGTTAAATTTATTCCCTATCCAGTGACAGCGGGTTTTACTAACGGGATTGCCGTAATTATTTTTTGTGGTCAACTCAATAACTTTCTGGGATTGCACCTAGAACGGAGTGAGCATTTTCTACCCGGACTGTGGGATACCTTAAATCATATAGGAGGAGTTAATTGGGCGGCAGTGGCGATTGCTTCCGTAGTGATAGCTACTAAAATTTTCTTGCCGAAACTTACAACAGTAGTGCCGGGATCCTTGGTGGGGTTGATCTTAGCCACAGCGATCGCTACTTTTCTGCACCTAGATTTACCTACTATTGGTACAATTCCCCAAGCCTTACCTACTCCCCACGGTATTCCTCATTGGAATGATCCCCGACTGTTGCGGGAGTTAATCAATCCGGCTCTAGCCTTAGCTGCTCTAGGTAGTATTGAATCTCTTCTCTCGGCGGTGGTGGCAGATGGGATGACGGTAAGTGAAAAGCATGACAGTAACCGGGAGTTGATTGGTCAGGGAATTGGAAATTTAGTTGCGCCGTTTTTTGGAGGGATTCCCGCTACAGGAGCGATCGCTAGAACTGCGGTTAATGTGCGATCAGGAGGAAAAACGAGATTATCTGGGATCATCCATGGGATAGCTCTCGCAGTGATTATATTGAGCTTGGCTCCCCTTGCTGCCAAAATTCCCCTCGCTGCCTTGGCAGGAATTCTTATGGTAGTTAGCTTACGCATGATTGAGTGGGAGGCGATCGGACTCTTAATGCGCTCTACCTATGCCGATCTGGGGGTGATGATGCTGACTTGGGGCGTGACGATTTGCTTTGACTTGGTACTAGCCGTAGAAGTAGGGTTGATTGCCGCCGGAGCATTATTCATCAAACGAATGAGTGAACTCAATCTAGTCCGCATTCCAGATACAGAAGTTTTTCCTCCGGGTATAACTTTAGAATTGGGCAAGGAAATAGCTGTTTATCGGATTGATGGTCCTTTATTTTTCGGAGCAGCAGAAAAGTTTGCCACGTTTTTAAGAGATGAGCCAGAAGTGAAGCATTTAATTTTACGGATGCGTTTTGTCCCTAATATGGATACTACTGGTTTGGTTGCTCTAGAGGATATTTACCAAGACTTGAAACGACATAGTTGTAATTTGTTACTGACAGGATTGCAGCCAGAGGTAGAAGAATTACTAGAAAGGACAGGTTTACTAGATAAAATTGGTAGAGAAAACTGTTATCTCACTACGGAAATGGCGATCAAAGCTCTGATTCCTAATAGCCAAAAATCTAAACCTGAACTGGTATTACCCAAAAATATTTAATCATTAATCACAGCCACAAATAAAAGAATTAAACTCTGGAAAGTGCTGCTTTTATCGATAATTATCTTTGGCTACGGAAGTGGCTGGATAGTTTCTGCCTTCTGCCAAAAAGTATTCGGCAATGTTAGTGCCTACATATCCTTTGGGATTTCCTTCCTAATTACAATTAGCTACTTTATTACCGACTATCGCCAGAGAAGGTTTAAAATTTCCTAAGAGAATTACCTGAAAAGAGGCTGTATTCTTCTAAAAAACTGCTAAACTAGACAGTCAGACAAAATTTACATATTTAAAACTATGGCAGTTCCTAAGAAAAAGACATCTAACTCCAAAAGAGACAAACGCAGAGCCACTTGGCGGCATAAGGCAGCAATCCAAGCTCAGAAAGCTCTCAGCCTAGGCAAAGCAATTCTCTCTGAGCGGACTAGCTTTATTTATCCAACCGCAGAAGATGATGCCGAGGAAGAAGAATAAATTCTCAACTCAGTTCTATTCCCCTAGCCATGTCTGGGGGATTTTTGTAGGTTAAAATAGTACACATATAGTTAAATCCTCAATATCTAAAATTTATTTAAAGCTTACCTAAAACCTATGACTAGTGCGATTTTTGTCGAGAATCTCCAGAAAAGTTATGGTAGTGTGACTGCTGTAAAAAATATTTCTTTTCAGGTGGCAGCAGGAGAAATTTTTGGTTTATTGGGGCCCAACGGCGCAGGCAAAACCACAACTCTGAAAATTATTTGCACCCTTGCTTATCCTGATGGCGGTCGAGTAGAAATCTCTGGGGTTTCGGCGATCGACAATCCCCGCCATGCTAGGCAGAAATTAGGCTACGTGGCTCAAGAAGTTGCCATCGATAAAGTTCTCACGGGTCGAGAATTGTTAGAACTCCAAGCAGCTCTCTATCATCTGCCCAGAAAATTAATCAAAGACCGGATTAATTTGGCGTTGGCTTTGCTGGGTTTGGAAGAATATGCAGACAAAAAGGCAGGAACCTATTCTGGGGGGATTAAAAAGCGTCTGGATTTAGCGGCGGGGCTGCTCCACCAACCGGATGTGTTAGTTTTAGATGAGCCAACGGTGGGGCTGGATATTGAGAGTCGATCGATCATTTGGGGGTTTCTGCGCCAACTCCGTCAAGCGGGAACCACGGTATTGTTAACCAGCCATTATCTCGAAGAAGTCGATGCCCTCGCCGATCGAGTAGCGATTATTGACCGGGGTTTAGTAATTGCCGAAGGGACACCTTCCCAACTCAAAGATAGTCTGGGGGGCGATCGCATTACCTTGAGGATTCGAGAATTTTCACCACCGGAGGAAGCCAATCAAGCAGCAGAATTGTTGCGATCGCTGCCCTGCGTCCAAGAAATTATCATCAACACAGCCCAAGGTAATTCCCTAAATCTAGTAGTTAGTTCCCAAAGCGATGCTCTGATGCAAGTCCAGCAATCTCTCCAATCGGCTGGTTTACCCACCTTTGGCATTGCCCAAGCCCGCCCCAGTCTGGATGATGTTTACTTAGCGGCTACGGGTCGAACCCTGATGGATGCAGAGATTGCGGCGGCAACCAGTCGTGATGCCAAGGCAGAGAAAAAGGCAAATATGCGTTAGTGACTCCATATAGCAATCCTGATTGAGCTGAGAAACTATTTTCGATCGCTATAGGTTAAAATAGGTTTTGAAGAATTTTCACTAGCTTTTAGCTTTTTAGTTCTGGCTAATTCTGACGAAAAGTTGATTGGGAGAGGTGGCAGAGTGGTCGAATGCGCTCGACTTGAAATCGAGTGTAGCAGTGATGTTACCGTGGGTTCAAATCCCACCCTCTCCGTACTTTAATAATCTTATTGCCGATAAATTTCTGCCTACCTGTGGCGGGGTAGTTCATTTGTTGTCTAAAATGGGAACTCTAATGATAGAGGGAATTCTCACAATTTGAAAGACTTGCTCTAATAATGCCATGCCTCCTGCCTCTTTGGATGATTCTAATCAATCTCAAGACCCAGACTCTGCAAATCAAAACTTAGCAAATTCATCAAAACTTTTATCTCCAAAAACTAAAGAAGCCGGGTCTGTAATTATGAGAACTAAGATTGCCTTGGGTTACACTTTTGCAGTTACTATTCCTGTGGTAGGAGCCTTGGCTGGATTAATAATTGGTAATCACTATCAAAACATCGCCACCCAAACTCTAACTACTACCTATCAAGAGCAAAAACTACTTAATAACCTGCAAGTAACAATCTTACAAAATCGCCCGGCTAAGGAACTAACCCCTTTTGTTCAAGATGCAGTAGCATTTCAACAAGCAGGTGACACGATTCGGACTCGGATTAATTTTTTGGAGCAATTAGTTACCGAACTCGAAACAGCAAAAAACGGGAATGTCATCAACTTTAATCCCCAGTTGCAAGAATGCAAAGAAATTCTAGCTGCCTTTTCTCAGGAGTTTGAAGCTCTTGCTCAAGAAAGTCAGTCACGCCAAAATCAAAACAATCCTACCCTAATTAATCAACGGATTTTGGCTTTGGTAAATGGGAAGAGTTTTAGCCAACTAATTCAATTTGCCGATCGCATTAATAGTGTTAACGTTGCTGTAGATCAGGATATTATCCTTGCTAATAGAGAACTTCAAAGAGTAGAAGTTTTACGAATGCAGATTATTTTGGGTAGTCTGATTGCTTCAGTGATTGCGGCTATTTTACTGGCGATTTTTACAAGTCAGGCGATCGCTCGTCCTCTAGAGTCTTTAGCCAAAGTTGCTCAACAAGTCACCCGTGATGGCGATACAAATTTACGGGTTCCGGTGGTCACTGAAGATGAAGTTGGCACGCTGGCAAAGGCGATGAATCAATTACTAGAGTGGGTAAATACCTATACAGAGGAACTAAAGAAAACCCAGTTACATTTGGTGCAAGCAGAAAAAATGTCTAGCCTCGGACAACTAGTTGCTGGAGTTGCCCACGAAATTAATAACCCAGTTAATTTTATTCATGGCAATATTACCCACGTTGATAGCTATACCCAAGACCTCCTCAAAATAATTCATGCTTACCAAGCTCATTATCCCCAGCCGCCCCAGACCCTCCAAGAAACTCTAGAAGAGGTGGAACTTGATTTTCTGGAGCAAGATTTAGCGAAGTTATTGCAATCCATGCGAGTCGGCACCGATCGCATTCGCCAGATCGTTCTGTCTCTCCGTAATTTTTCCCGCCTTGATGAGTCTGCATCCAAAGCAGTTGATCTCCATGAAGGGCTTGATAATACCCTGCTGATTTTACAACACCGTCTCAAGGCAAAAACCGAAACTTCGGCAATTAAAGTAGTGAAAAACTATGATCAACTGCCGTTGGTGGAGTGTTATCCCGGACAAATCAATCAGGTGTTTATGAATTTATTGGTGAATGCGCTTGATGCGATCGATGAATCTAAACGACAGCCGGGAACAGAAAAACAACCCGGCACAATTTGCATTTCGACTCAAGTGATGCCAGAGAATCAGGTACAAATTGTCATTGCAGATAATGGCCCAGGGATCCCAGAATCAATACGATCGTCTCTTTTTGATCCTTTCTTTACAACTAAACCCCTAGGAAAAGGTACAGGCTTGGGGCTTTCTCTCAGCTACCAGATTGTTACGGAAAAGCATCTGGGCAAAATTTGGTGTGATTCTGTCCCCGGAGAAGGAACTAAATTTATGGTAGAGATTCCTATTAGTCAAACTACTAGTCCAACTATTAATCAAACTAGCTCCAAAACTTTGGTTAATATTGCTTAGATGCAACTTAAATACTACTTGAAAATACCTACATGAGTTTAATGTTTTAGACTTTGAGCTTAGAGGGCATATTATCAAGGCTATAAAAATTTGGACCAATTAAAAACCAACAGGAGGATCATAACTTATGGGACGAAAGTTATTCTGGAGAGGGCAGCAAGGATGGCGAAAATTAGGTTATTCTGGCTTGTCAATTTTGGTTGCCTTGGCTCTTTGGGTCGGGGTACAACAGAAAACCACTGCCTTTTCAATTTTCGATTTATTATTTCAAGGTATTCAAATTATTCAACTATCAAATATTTCTGATGATCAGGAGATATCGATCGGGCGAGATATTAATCAACAAATTACCGGAACTCAAGTTGCTATTCTTCGAGACGCAGCCATTAATAACTACCTAAATGATATTGGTCAACGCCTTGCTGCTACTAGCGATCGCCCAAATATTCCCTACACTTTCCAAGTTGTGGCCGATCGACAAGTGAATGCTTTTGCCACCATGGGGGGATTTGTCTATATCAATGCCGGATTAATTGCGGCGGCGGATAATGAGGCTCAACTTGCCAGTGTGGTGGCCCATGAAATCGGTCATATTGCCGCTCGTCATGTGATTGAGAGATTAAGACAAACAGCAATCACGAGGGGTTTAGCCTCTGCTGCGGGACTAGACCAGAGTACCCTAGTGGGTTTGGGGATTGAACTAGCGCTGAATTTACCCAACAGTCGAGAGGCAGAATTTCAATCCGATCGACTGGGGCTAGAAAATCTCATCCGGGCGGGTTATGCTCCCTCCGCCATGCCTGCTTTTATGACGAAGCTCCTGTCTGCCAACTCGCCGCCGACTTTCTTGAGTTCTCATCCGGCTGTGGGCGATCGCATCCAGTCTCTAGAAAATTCCATCGACCCCCAAGATGCCAATATTGGAGATGGTCTCAGTACCGCAGAATACCGTCGCCGGATTGCGTCTCTTCTGCGTTGAGAATCGTCAGCTTGCCTGAACATGGCTGGAGGTCTGTTGGGTTAACCAATGGGTCTCAAGCATCCCGCCCTAATCTTGACGAAGTTTATGATTTATCCTTAGCCTAGTTTGGGGATAAAATTACAGCACAATAGAGATTTATCCGGTGCCAACAGGAAAGGGGGGTTATGCAAGCTTCAACAACAGATTTGACCGATTTTGCCGATACAGCAAAAATAAAGCAGTTTAAACAACTCCAGAACCAGTTGCGCGATCGCTGGAAATCCGTAGATTTATTTGATGGGGATGATTACGATATTCTAGTCATTCCTTCTGTTAGTTTAGACCAGCGAGAATTGCTGAAAATTGCCGGGGGGCATCATTACGAAGAGCGGCTCTTATTTTCACTAATCCGTCTCCGCAATCCCCGGACTAGGGTTATATATCTAACTTCGCAGCCCCTCCATCCCCTGATTATTGATTACTATTTACAATTGTTGCCGGGAATTCCGTTCTCCCATGCCCGCGATCGCCTCCAACTCCTGTCGACCTATGATTCTTCCCCCCACCAATCCCTAACTCAAAAAATTTTAGACCGTCCCCGGTTAATGGCTAGAATCAAAAAAGTCCTGCGCCCGGATCATACTTTTATGATCTGTTTCAACTCGACTGTCCGAGAACGAGAACTTTCCGTAAAACTAAACGTACCTCTCCTCGCTGTGGATCCAGAATTGCTTTACTGGGGAACGAAGAGTGGAAGCCGGGAAATCTTTGCGGAAGCGGGAATTGATCATCCCGATGGCAGTGATTTATGTCTAAAGGTTGAAGACCTCGCCGGAGCCGCAGCTTCTTTGTGGGAACGTCAACCAACCTTGGAGCGAATTGTGGTTAAGCTCAACGAAGGATTTTCAGGGGAAGGTAATGCCCTGCTGGATCTCAGGGTGATTCCAGAGGCAGCACCGGGAAAGATGACCCATGAAAACCGAGCCGCCATAATTCTCGATCGCTTCCAATTTCTCAAGTTTGAAGCTCCTAGTGAAACCTGGGCTAACTATGCTAGTCGGATTCCTGAATTGGGAGCCATTGTGGAAGCCTTTATTGAGGGCGAACATAAGCAGTCACCCAGTGTGCAAGGGCTAATCATGCCCGATGGTCAAGTAGAAATTCTCTCTACCCATGATCAAATCTTGGGGGGAGCCGGGGGACAAATTTATTTAGGATGCAATTTTCCTGCCCAAGCAGCCTATCGTCTCGCCTTGCAGGAAATGGGGCGGCAAGTTGGTGAAGCATTAGCAGCCAAGGGAGCCTTAGAACGTTTTGGGGTTGATTTTGTGGTGCAGCAGATTGAGAAAAATGGCGATCGAGTCTGGGATATCCAAGCGATCGAAATTAACCTCCGCAAAGGCGGTACCACCCATCCTTTCATGACCTTAAAGTTTTTAACCAACGGTCGTTACGATAGGGCTACAGGGCTTTTCTATAGTCAACAGGGTCGCCCCAAATATTATGTCGCCTCTGATAATTTACAAAAACCCCAATATCGAGGCATGTTGCCCAACGATCTGATAGATATCATTGCCCACCATCGTCTCCACTTTGATACCAGCACAGAAACGGGGACAGTATTTCATCTCATGGGTTGTTTATCAGAGTTTGGGAAATTGGGCTTAACCAGTATTGGTGATTCTCCCCACCACGCCCAAGAAATTTACGATGAAGTTATTAATGTCCTCGATCGGGAAACTAGTTCTGGGGAAAATGCTACCTCTTTGATCCCGCAGCCTTTAAGGTTTTCTTAGCTGTGTCTCAGATTTATTTGCTGTCTATAAACCCCATCAATCCTATATAACGAGGGGCTTAAGCCCCTTGCCTGCCATCTGCAAACTAGAGTTGCCTGCTATCCACAAACTAGAAAAGTCCTGTATCTGCTTCAAAACCTCTCAATTTCTAAAGATTGCTACTCTTGGTTAAGTTCTGGGAGACAATGAGCGCAAAACGTAAGAAAATAGACAATGGCTTCATAGTTTTATTTATGGATTTAAGAAATAACTAGATAAAAGCTAAATCAGAAAAATGGGTAGCGATCGAGCCAAAATCAACCAGATCAATTTCATATCAACCGCAAATTAACCTCAAATATTAACAACCAACTACTAAATTAACTGTGCGTCAAATTATTATTGCTGGCAATTGGAAAATGTATAAAACGGTGCGGGATGCCTCGGAGTTTCTCCAAGAATTTCTGCAACATCTTGAACACACCCCCGAAGGACGGGAAATTGTCTTGTGTATTCCTGCCACTTCTCTGTGGGTAATTTCTAAGAGTCTCCACGGGTCACGGATTCGCCTCGGAGCGCAAAATGTCCACTGGGAAGAAGAGGGCGCTTTTACAGGAGAAATTGCTCCGGGGATGCTGACCGAAATTGGGGTGCGTTACGTAGTAGTGGGGCATAGTGAGCGCCGTCAATACTTCGGGGAAACTGACGAGACGGTGAATAAACGCTTGATTGCCGCCCAAAAAGCAGGCTTGAAACCAATTCTCTGTGTAGGCGAAACTAAAGCCCAAAGAGATAGTGGGGAAACCGAAAAGATTATTATTAGTCAATTAGAAAAAGGATTGCCGGGGGTGGATCTAGCGCAGTTGGTGATTGCCTACGAACCTATTTGGGCGATCGGCACCGGAGATACCTGTGAAGTCAAAGAAGCAAACCGAGTGATTGGGGTGATTCGATCGCAACTCAGTAACCCCGATGTGCCGATTCAGTATGGTGGTTCTGTGAAGCCAAATTTGATTGACGAGATCATGGCGCAACCAGAAATTGATGGGGTTTTGGTCGGTGGAGCGAGCCTAGTTCCCCAAGATTTTGCCAGAATCGTTAATTATTTCTAGGTAGTTCTCCAACTCTCGATACTTTCCCCGATCCAAATTTGATCCAGATTTGATAATTGTATTGATGTAAATATTTGAGGTAATCAAGCGATGGATACAAGGGCGATGGTCAGTATTAAGAGTGGAAATCTCCGGGGAGATGTGATTAGTTCTCAGGACTCCGATCGAATTTTGGCTGCCATTGATATTGGTACCAACTCGATCCACATGGTCATTGTCCGAGTCCAGCCCCAGCTACCCACCTTTACGATTATTGCTAGAGAACGAGATACTGTTCGGTTGGGCGATCGATGTTTTCAGACTGGAAACCTCAAACCAGAACTAATGGAGCGGGCGCTGGCTTCCCTGAGCCGTTGTCAACAACTAGCAGCTAGTTACAATGCTGATCACATTATTGCCGTGGCAACTTCTGCCGTCCGAGAAGCCAGTAATGGTCGGGCTTTTATTCAACAGATCCAACAGGAACTAAATCTAAGTGTCGATCTGATCTCTGGACAGGAAGAAGCCCGGCGCATCTATCTAGGGGTCTTATCGGGGATGGAGTTGAACAACCGTCCCCATATTATTATTGACATCGGCGGCGGTTCCACCGAGTTGATCCTTGGGGATAGCCACGAACCCCGATTTTTGAGTAGTACCAAAGTGGGAGCAGTGCGACTGTCGGCGGAATACGTCACCACGGATCCCATTAGCGATCAAGAATATCAATACCTCCATGCCTATATTCAGGGAATGCTGGAGCGCCCCATAGATGAACTGAAGGCGTTCTTGAAAAAAGGGGAAATGGTGCAATTGTTGGGGACTTCAGGGACGATCGAAACCCTCGCCAATATCCATGCCAGAGAAAAACTCGGCGTTGTTCCCTCACCCCTGACAGGTTATCAATTAACTCGCAATGATGTTACTGATCTTTTGCAACGGTTCCGGACTCTTAACTATCAACAACGCTGTGAAATTCCCGGACTCTCGACCCAACGGGCAGAGATTATTCTGGCGGGGACGATGATTATCCATACAGTGATGATGATGTTGGATTTAGACTCCTTGGTGATTGGGGAACGGGCTTTGCGGGAAGGGATTATCGTCGACTGGATGCTGGCTCACGGTTTGATTGAAGACCGTCTCAAGTACCAAGATTCTGTCCGGCAACGCAGTGTTCTCGATATTGCCCAAAAGTATCAGCTAGATATGCCCTACGCTGATCGCACCGCCAGTTTTGCCCTGAGTATATTTGATCAAACCCAAGGACGCCTCCATCAAGCCACGGGGAACGATCGAGAACTCCTCTGGGCAGCGGCTCTCCTCCACAACTGTGGCGTTTTTATCAGCCATTCTTCCCACCACAAGCATTCCTACTACATGATTCGCCATGCGGAACTTTTAGGATTTACCGAAACCGAAATTGAAATTATTGCCAACATTGCCCGCTACCACCGCAAGGCTCCCCCCAAGAAAAAACATGAGGGCTATCAAAATCTCTTAACTAAAGACCAGCGTATTTTGGTTTCCCAGATGAGTGCGATCCTCCGGGTTGCCGTCGCCCTCGATCGTCGTCAGATTGGAGCCATCAAAGCTATTAAATGCTACTTTCCCACCTCAGCAGAATTAATCCTCGAATTAACCCCAGCCCACAGCAAGGATAACTGTGCCTTGGAGCTTTGGAGCTTGGATCAAAAGAAGGAGGTTTTTCAGCAGGAATTTAATATCCAAGTCATCGCCAAACTAACTCCCTAAGGAGATTAATTAAAAAAATGTTTTGCCAATAAGCACTCTTAGAAAGTACTCAACATATTTCCCAGTAAATTTCAGGATACTTTGCCCAACAAACCTTGGATTGTGGCTTGATGGAGGGCTTGATAGCGAGTTTTGGCTGTGAGTTTGGTTTGCACATTGTTGAGATGGAATTTGACCGTGCTTTCACTAATAAAAAGTTGTTGGGCAATATCTCGATCGCGCAACCCTGAAGCTAGTAGAGTCATAATTTCCCGTTCTCGTTCCGAAATTACCATTGTTGGTGGTGTAATTGGGATGTCTCTCCAAGTTTCCCCCCGCTCCACCTTTGCCACTGCCGCCCGTAACTGTTCTGGAGTTGTCTGCAAATCTAACTGGGCTTGGTAAATTTGAGCCGGGGTAGTTGTTTGATTTGGGCTAACTATCCAGAGAATGGGGATTTTGGGGTTGAGTTGCTGTGTTAAGTCATCGGTGAGGAGAGGGGCGATCGAGTCCGTACTAAATTCTACAGTTAACCCCGCCAAGTAAGCCATGTGAGTAAAAGCCATTTGTAAAACTGGGGAAGTACATTTAATCCGCAATCTTAGTTCTGGAGGAGAGTTAGAAGGATTAGTAGATAAATCTGAGGAGGTTGTTGATTGTGATCGTTCTGATAATTTTGGTAGTGTTGACAGCTCTGTTGATTCTTGTCGTTTCCGGGGAGTAACAAGACCCGGTAAATTGGGAATCTGTAAAAAAACTTGGCGCACCTGTTGCTCAAGTCCGGGAGTAATTTCTAAGGAGCCTCCCAAACAAGTAACCCCAAAAAACAATTCCCCAAGGGCCGACTCGATAACTTTTTCTGATTTTGCTGATTTGATCGAAATCATAGCTTCTAAACTAATTTGCTCTGGGGTGTAGACAAGGCGACAATAGATACAAGCAAACCTCTGGAGAATTTCTGCCGTCTTCAGGAATAGACAGTTGAGGGAAGTCGTGAGGGGTGTTTCCGTGCCAATTAAAGTTAGGCGAGTATTACTTAAAATGCGTCCCATCTGCTCCGATAGAGGGGCTTGCAAGGGGACATGATTGACTAACCAAGCCTGCTTTTCCTGTTGAAAACTCAGAGCCTTCTCCAGCACGATCGTCACTGTGGCACACAATCCCTGCAATACTTCTAAAAACTCAGACCCCAAAGCCTGTTGACTGAAAACTGCTAAAACTCCTACCACATTACCTTGAGTTGTAAGAGGATAACCTGCAAAACCTAAAATCTGATGGTCGATCGCCCACTGCCGATCCTTCACCCATGTTTCTGCTGCCAGATTGTTGCTCAAAAAGGGAATACAGTGCTGGGCAATTTTTCCTACTTTGAAGGCTCCCATTTTTACCCTCGCAAAGTCCCCATCCAAGCGGGTATACATGCCCGAAGAAGCTACCAATCTCAACTCCGTCCGGTTCGGCTCCACCAGCCACAGCCTCGCAAAGGCACAACCAAATTTTTCTACCAAGCCATCTGTCACCCGTTGGGCGATCGCTCCCGGCTCTAGGCAGCCACTCAAACTTTGGGCAATGGCGTTGCCTTGTTGCAAATCAAACAGCAGTCGGAGAGAATCTAGAGAAACAGCCGTAGAAACAGATTTTAGCTCAGACACACAATAATGCTTATTTAATACCCAGTCATGCCCTGCAATGTCTATTGGTGCTTAGTTAAAGGCTATTCACACCAATATTCATACTTGATAATCCCACTAAGAGGATGTCTGAAAAGTTTCTAGTGACTAAAAGCGACTAAAGTCGTTACTACAAAAAAATACTCTTCTAGCATAAATTCAAGACAGATTAAACAAAAATTCAGGGCTTGCTTAACCTAAGACAGGGGGATTTATTTTCGTAGTTGCGACTTTAGTCGCTAATGTCAAGCAAATATAGACTTCTCAGGCATCCTCTAAAGAAATTACTCTGTATTGTGGGCAAAGCTGACAAATTTCACTGTATCTTCTGCAACACCTTAACTAATTTCTCCATATTTCAATGCGGGGGGGGTTCCAAGTAAATCAGTGTAAATCGGCGTAAAAGATAGGAAAAATAGTACTGCCTAGGGTAATCTAAGTTAAGAAAGTTTTATATTGTGCTGAATCAAGTAGGCGTATCAACTGCACGTTGAAATATCCTAGGTCGGTGAAACTCCCGCCAGAAAGAAACTACCAGCCATGCTGGGAAAGACTAAGGAACAGGCAAGCAGAGACAGGATATCGAGTGTACCGAACTGGCTAGTGTTGAAAAGTGCGAACGAAAGCTCAAAATAAAAAAAAGGTAGCCATAAGCCTCATGGTGAAAGCCAGTGAGCGTGAATGGGTAGGGGCGCATTGACTACGCCCTTAAGGTACAGTGGCTGAAAAATCAGATTCTGGACTCTTAAAGAATCCCACGCTCTTTAGACGTGGGAGTGTCAAGAATTAAATTACTAATTAAATTATTTCTATTATGTCTTTAGCAGTAAGTAGCCCCCCCCGGACAATTCGGATTGGGTCACGGAAAAGTGCCTTAGCCTTAGTGCAGACCTATTGGGTGCAAGAACAACTCCAAAAACATTTTCCCGATCGAACCTTTGAAGTCGAAACCATGAGTACCCAAGGAGACAAAATCCTTGATGTCGCCCTGTCAAAAATTGGTGATAAGGGGCTATTTACCAAGGAACTAGAAACGGGAATGCTCAACCAAGGAATTGATCTAGCCGTCCATTCCCTGAAGGATTTACCAACTAATCTCCCTGAAGGACTGGTTTTAGGAGTCGTCACCGAACGGGAAAACCCTGCCGATGCCCTCGTTGTCCATGCCAAGCACCAAGATAAACAACTGGAAACCCTCCCCGCCGGAGCCGTCATTGGTACTTCTTCCCTGCGTCGCCTCGCTCAACTCCGCCATCACTATCCCCACCTTGCCTTTAAGGATGTGCGGGGGAACCTCAATACCCGCCTTGCCAAGCTCGATGAAGGGGAGTATGACGCTTTGATCCTTGCGGCAGCAGGTTTACAACGCCTCGATATGGCAGCCCGCATTCATCAGATTATTCCTCCAGAAATTTCCCTCCATGCGGTAGGACAGGGAGCCTTGGGGATTGAATGTCGATCGGATGATCAGGAAGTTCTCGATCTCCTCAAAGCCTTGGAACACCTACCCACAGCCCAGAGATGTTATGCCGAGCGCGCCTTTCTCCGAGATTTAGAAGGAGGTTGCCAAGTTCCCATTGGGGTGAATACCGAAATTGTGGACGATCGTCTCACCTTAACGGGGATTGTTGCCAGTATTGACGGACAGCAAATAGTCCAAGGGACTGTCACCGGAGCCGCCACAGAGGCAGAGCAAGTGGGAACTCTATTAGCTAATGACCTGAGAGCCAAGGGTGCCACCAAGATTTTGGCAGAAATTTTCGCCGAGATTCAACGCCCTTAGATTTTCCTCAAAACTTCTTTTTCAGATTCTTTGGGAACTAGGAAAAATAAATTTGCTAACTAGTGACAAATAGCTGTTAACCTAGCACTTGATTATTAATGTGATTATCAATTTGATCATTAATTTAACAACAATCTATTAGTGCTGTTTGCCTGCGTGCTTCTTTCATGTAGTTCTCAATAATTCTCGATAGTTCCCGAAAATCTCCCGGTCTTAATTTAATCACCTCTGCCAACTGATCACCCTTCCCCATAACGAGCATGAAAAATATTCCTCAGCTATATCAACAAGTACAGCAAGATCACATCACCCGTAGTCAACAGTTAGCCCAAATTAAAGAAGCCTCTGGGGAATTGGGGAGCATGATTGCTCAAGTTCTGGCTTCGGTGGTTTCTGTCTATGCGATCGACTGGGAGACCGAAGAAATTGTCTCTAGTGGGAGCGGGTTTTTCTTGGACACCGATCTAGTGATCACTAACTATCACCTAGTCGAGGATTTGGAGAATGTAGAGGTAGATTCTTTTTATGTAGAAGAGGAACGGGAATGGGTAATATTGGCAACTCCAGACCAGCAATTGCGCTTGGCAGAGATCGTATTTACCGGCAATGATGAGGAAGATTTGGTAGTGTTGCTGACCACTGAATATATCCTTGATCCCCATACTGGAGAGGAGTCAGAAGTTCCCCAAGAATATCCGGCTCTGAGTTTGTCCTTTGATGTGGAAGTAGGTGATGCCGTGTTGGCGATCGGTAATCCCCTGGGGGAAATTCAAGGAGCCATTACAGAAGGATTAATTACAGCCATTTCTGGAGAAGAGGAAATTGAAGGGGGC
The DNA here is from genome assembly GCA_020692245.1 of Microcoleus sp. GA_180221_E-2-1-MAG-45_12. Classification (GTDB taxonomy): domain Bacteria; phylum Cyanobacteriota; class Cyanobacteriia; order Cyanobacteriales; family JAAUUE01; genus JAAUUE01. The sequence continues at coordinate 5,626 of JAIMKT010000026.1, read as the reverse complement.
GAAGTGATGACCATTCACACCGACGCTACCATCAATGCTGGAAATACTGGGGGCCCTTTGATCAACCTATCTGGGGAAGTTATCGGTGTCAATACTTGGGGTTTAGAAGAGCCTCAAAAACTAGATTATGCGATCGCTGCTGAAGTTTTGGATGATTTCCTCGAACGCTTTGAAGAAACCCTAGGGGAATATATTGACGAGGAAGAGGGTGATGATGACTATGAGGAAGACGAGGACGATGAAGAAGACGAAGATGCTGAAGATGAAGATGCTGAAGATGAAGAGAAATAACTTTTAGAATCAATATGAAAATTTTATTTGTGGCTGCTGAGGCGGCGCCGATCGCAAAAGTGGGGGGAATGGCAGATGTGGTGGGTTCCCTGCCCAAGGTGCTGCGGAAAATGGGGCATGATGTGCGAATCTTCCTACCCTACTATGGTTTCTTACCCGATAAAATGACCATTCCTGCCAAGCCTGTCTGGTCTGGGGGCGCAATGTTTCAAGGTTTTAATGTCTATGAAACTGTGCTGCCGGGAACCGATGTCCCCCTCTATTTGATGGAGCATCCCTCCTTTGCTGGACGACAGGTGTACGGGGGCGAAACTGAAGATTGGCGCTTTACTTTCTTTGCCAACGCCGCCGCCGAATTTAGCTGGAATTATTGGAAACCTCAGATTATCCATTGTCATGATTGGCATACAGGTATGATTCCCGTGTGGATGCACCAATCTCCAGATATTTCCACCGTATTTACCATCCATAATCTGGCTTACCAAGGCCCGTGGAGTTGGAAACTAGAAAAAATGACTTGGTGTCCGTGGTATATGCAGGGACATAACACAATGGCAGCAGCAGTACAGTTTGCCGATCGAGTCACCACCGTTTCTCCTACCTACGCTAACCAGATCAAAACCCCAGAATATGGGGAAACCCTAGAGGGCTTACTCTCCTTCATTAGTGGTAAAACTACCGGAATTGTGAATGGCATTGATGTGGATAGCTATAATCCCGCCATCGATAAATATATTCCCCAAACCTTTAGCACCGAGACCATTGAGCAACGTCGCCCCAATAAAATTGCCCTCCAAGAAGAGGTAGGTTTGGAAGTAAATAGCCAAGCCTTTTTGGTGGGGATGGTAACTCGGCTAGTGGAGCAGAAGGGCATAGATTTATTACTGCAAGTCCTCGATCGATTCATGGCGTATACCGATAGCCAATTTATTTTACTGGGGACTGGCGATCGCTACTACGAAACCCAAATGTGGCAGCTTGCTTCCCGTTATCCCGGACGGATGACTGCTCAACTTCTTTACAACGATGCCCTATCTCGGCGGGTATATGCAGGTTGTGATGCTTTCCTGATGCCTTCTCGCTTTGAACCCTGCGGCATTAGCCAAATGCTGGCGCTCCATTACGGGTGTGTGCCGATCGTCCGCCGCACCGGAGGTTTAGTCGACACGGTTTCCCACCATGACCCCATTAATGAACAGGGAACTGGCTACTGTTTCGATCGCTACGAACCCCTAGACCTATTTACTTCCATGGTTAGAGCTAACGAAGCCTTCCGGTTCAAACCCCAATGGACAGAGCTGCAAAAACGAGGCATGGCTCAGGATTTTAGCTGGGACAAATCTGCCAAGGAATACATCAGAATTTACTACGATCTCCTCGGTTTACCCCCAGAAACTCCCCTAGAAGTGACTCTTGAACCAGTAACTTCTGTAGCAGTTAGCCCAAACACTACCGAAATTGTTGAAACCGTTGAAACCGTCTCTCCCAAATTTATCCCGACTAAATAAACTCCTTAGATTCGGCAACTAATCCCTGAGCATAGAAGCCAATTCTTTCTGCCTTGATTTAGATGTTAACTTGGGGCAGAAATGATTTTATGATGGTTAAGTAAGACTATTTTAAGAAGACTTCTATAATCTTCCGATTCAACTAAGGAGGCAGCCATGTTTGCAGATACCGCAATTCCCAAGGGAGATTATGTTTCCCCCGGCTTTCAGGTGATTAGGCCCGATCGCTGCTTCCCCAGTATGATTATAGGCGATCCTAGTACTCAACCTTGGCAATATCTGCGCCGAGAGATTCCCCACAATTGGTATGTAGATGGACGACAGCCCTATGTGGGTTTCCTGAGCCGGGATGAGGCGCATATTCTCTACAACAATGCCCTGAAATTTGCCGGGCAACCTGCCCTAGAAATTGGCTGCTGGTTAGGATGGTCTGCCTGTCACCTTGCTCTGGCGGGGGTAGAGTTAGATGTGGTTGATCCGATGTTGGGTCGAGAAGATTTCCTCAATAGTGTCACCAGTTCCCTAACCATGGCGGGAGTGATCGATCGAGTAAATTTAATCCCCGGTTACAGCCCTGCCGCCGTAGTAGATTTGGTCGAAACCCAGCAAAAGCAATGGTCTCTGATTTTTATTGATGGCAACCATGAAGTACCAGGTCCCCTCGAAGATGCGATCGCCTGCGCCCAGTTTGCTGCCCCTGATGCCATGATCCTTTTCCACGACCTCGCTGCCCCCGCCGTTGCCCAAGGTTTAGATTATCTCAAATCCCAAGGTTGGCAAACTATGGTCTATCAAACCATGCAGATTATGGGAGTCGCTTGGCGGGGCAATGTCCAACCTGTAACCCATCAGCCAGACCCTGCGGTTAATTGGCAACTTCCTGTCCATTTGCAACACTACGATGTCAGTGGGTTAGGGAATTTCGATCTGGAGGAGTTTAAGGAACTCGTGAGCCAAGTCCGACCCTTTACCCTCTTGAGTGAAATGCGGTTGTATTCTCTCTACACGGCAACTAAGCAGATTTGTTTAGGGGATTTACCGGGAAATTTTGTGGAATGTGGAGCCTTTAAGGGGGGAGCCTCGGCAATGATGGCGGCGGTGATTCAACGCTATACCCAAAGACCCCGGAAGTTATTTGCCTTTGATACCTTTGCCGGAATGCCCGAACCCACGGAGATCGATCGCCACGAGGGAGTAGCTGCCAATGATACAGGTTTTGGGGTGGGAACTCTCAGCGCTCCAGTGGCGGAAAATATTGGGAAAATTACCCAGCAGTTAGGAGTGGAGGATATTGTAGAAATTGTGCCGGGGTTGTTTGCTGATACGCTCCCGGTTTATCGATCGCAAATTGGGGAAATTGCCCTCCTCCATGCCGATGGGGATTGGTACGAATCAACCATGGATATTTTTAATAATCTCTACGATGCTGTGGTTCCCAATGGCTTGGTGCAGATAGATGATTATGGTCACTGGGAAGGTTGTCGGGCGGCAGTGCATGATTTTGAGCGATCGAGAAATCTCCAGTTTGCCCTCGAAAAAATTGACTATACCGGAGTCCGGTTCATTAACAATCCTAAATCAGTCGCTCACCCAGAACTACCCTACGAATTTAGAGAGATTAATATTCTCCTTTGTCCCGATTGGCAGCAACCAGAAACTGATTTACAAAAGGAATTATCGGCAGCAATATCTAGTATTCTTGCCCATCCCCAAAAAGGAAAGATTGCCATCTTTATAGAATCTCAAAACATCGATGCCGAAGATGCAAGTTTATTTGTTTCTGGGATATTTATGGATTTATTAATGGAGGCAGAATTAGCCGAAGATGAGGAACCAGCCGTGAGTTTTCTTAGTAATCTCAACCTCCAACAATGGGGAAAGCTCCTCTCCCAAATCAACTATTATTTACCCCTCAATCTCAAAGGCGATACTGCTAAAACGATCGAAGCAATTAAAAATATGAATCTTTGGCAGCTATAGTGATCATCCTCAAGTTTTGACTACCGCCATTCTCCTTGGAGAGTAAACGCTGCCCAGTAGTATGGTGCCCACTGACCCGGAGTCCGAAACATCTCTATTTGGGCGGCTCTCAGGGCTTCTCCGGGGGGGAGATTTTGTTGCAGCATTTTTTCGTAGAATTTCCCCATCAAAATCGCTGTTTCCTTATCTTTTACTGACCACAGGCTAGTCACAACCCTCGATGTGCCAGCATACATCAAGCCCCTAGTTAAGCCAATTAATCCTTCTCCTTGGACTACTGCCCCGTCTCCGGTTTCACAGGCACTGAGTACCACGAGGTCGGCATTGAAGTTGAGGTTAAAAATATCTCCTAGCAATAGATAACCATCTTGGGTT
>JAIMKT010000026.1:0-1452 GCA_020692245.1 Microcoleus sp. GA_180221_E-2-1-MAG-45_12 | reverse complement strand
AGACAGGACAACTCCCGATAGTTCGGGTTTTTCGGTATTGGCAAATCCGTGGGTAGCCCAGTGGATAAATCGGTATTGAGCCAGTTGTTCACTCTGGGCGTTGGTGCGGTTGGCGTTGAAGTCCAGGAAGGAGAGGCTACTATCTGGGGGAAATAGCTTCAGAATAGTTTGGGCTTCGAGGCGGGTGTTGGGCAGTCGATTCCAGTCTTCACCTCTGGCTACACGGGTGGCAGCAGCTACGTTTTGGGCAGCGAGGGAAAGTTCACTGGTGCTGGTGGCAGCGACACCATTTGTTACCCGTGGATCATTAGCCTGAAAGACGGGATCGGCAATGAGAGCAATGCTTCTGGGGGCAGTAGGTCGATTTTGGGCTTCAGTGCGAATGGATTGCAGGGTAGTGGCGGAAGGTAAGTAATGGATTTCGTTATTTATCAGCAGGGGTTGGTATCTCTCAACTCTTGGGTCGGGTAAGGCTCCAAAAGGAATATATTGCAATGCTCCATCACTGATGATTACTAGGCGTTTGTTGTCAATTTTCTCTAGGATTGGTTTGAGGAGCAGATTACCTAGTTCGGAAGTTTCACGAACTAAAGTGGTGGTGTCACGAGATATGGAAGTGAGTTGGGGGCGGACTTTTTTGTTGATCAGGTCTTCGATGATCTTTTGGTTCGGCAGTTCATAGCTGGTCATTTCGGTTTTGCTGATGAGCCAGAGATAGCTGCGTTCTTTGCCAAGGGAATAGGAAAGAATCAGGGTATTGTCATCGAGGATTTGTTGTTGGATTTGTTCTAGGGTGAGGGGTTCAGGATATTTGAGGGCGGCGTAGCGGGGGCTGGTGGCTCGGATTTGGGATTGGAGGTCACGGTATTGGGTTTGGAGAGATTGTTGTTGAGCTTGGAGGGTGGCTATTTGTTGAGGGTCATTAAGTTGTTTCCGGCGTTGCTCAAGGGCGGCTAGTTGGGTTTGGATATCTTGTTCCTGTTGCAAAAGTTGGGGATCGACTCCATTGCGGATGTCGGCTTTGGATTCGGTGAGGAGTTCGAGGAGGGTGCGGGCTTTAGAGCGCTCTGTGACATTGAAGGCTTGGATATTGTAGCCTTGGTTGGGGTTTTGCTGGTGCAATTCCATTAATAGGTCAATTTGGAGTTTGTAGTATTCTTGGACAGTGGCAAAGTAAGAGGTACGGGAATCTGGATCAATTAGTTGCCCCCGGATGTCTTCAATAATTACGATGGCTGCTTGGATATTTTGTAGGGCTGCGGGTCGATCGTTCAAGGTTCGTTGTAAGGAGGCTAAATTATTCAGGGTAGCAGCTTCCCCGGAGCGATCATTCACTTCTCTCATGATGGGTAGAGCTTGCTGATAAAAATCCAAGGCTCTCTGGGGTTGACCAATACTGCTGTACACCACACCAAGACTAGTTAGGGTGGTAGCTTCCCCAGAGCGATTATT
>JAIMKT010000124.1 GCA_020692245.1 Microcoleus sp. GA_180221_E-2-1-MAG-45_12 | reverse complement strand
ATCTCCGCCTCCTCAGCATCGAAGCCCCCGACAGCACTGACCTAGAAGCAGGTAAACCCCTATCATCCCTCTCCTACGCCGTCATCGAATCCGAATACATCTGCCAAAATATCGGCGCACCCCTCCAGCGCATTGCCAACGAAGCAGCCACGAAAGCTCAGGTGATCCACGCCCTAACCCAAGGCTGCCAAATTCTCCACTTCACCGGACACGCTGGCTATAACTTTGCCAATCCGAAAAAATCTTCCCTCTGCCTCTCCAAGGAAGACCGATTGACCATTGAAGACTTAGTACAAATTCCCCTAGATGGTTGTGCCTTGGTGTGTCTTTCTGCCTGCGAAACTGGGATCACTGGCAAACAAACTATCCTTGATGAATACGTTGGTCTGGTAAGCGCTTTCCTTGCTCAAGGAGTCGGCTGTGTAGTGAGTACCCTCTGGCAAGTAAACTCTGCTGCTAGTGCCATAGTCATGATGGAATTTTATCGCCAAAAGGTCCAAAACCAAACCCTAGACAATATCAGCGCCCTCCACCAGACTACCCACTGGCTTCGCACTGCCACTGCCCACGATCTGAAAACTTGGTGGAGAAATCTTAAAGATCAAGAGCAACTCCCAGAAATAGAGGAAATTATTGATAGTGAATTGCGGACTTTATCTAGAATGGAAGAAACATTTTCGCCCTATAGTAATCCCTACTACTGGGCAGCTTTTACCATTACTGGAGGCTAATCATTTTATGAATGCTGCACACATCCTAACTTTACGAGCCTTCCTTCTTGCCCTCTACCAACTCCCAACCATTCCTCCAGAACTAAGAGCCTCCCTCCAAAAGTTGCCTGTAGATGCAACAGAGAAACTTAAAGTTATCTACAGTCTCCTTAAGCAAGAACCCTTAGCTACACAGTACCAAGAGTGTCGAGATCTGCTACAAGCCAGAGAAGGGAAGCGGAATAAGGCTGATGAGATGGTTTTACCCGATGATGATGAGCCAAATGATGAAATTGGGAATACCCTAGTGGCGATCGAAACCCAAACCCCAGAAGCTATCCTTGCAGAGATACCCAAAATTGCCCAGAGTTCCAACCTCAAGCAGACAATACAGAACTGGCTGGCACGTTTAACGCCATAGAATTTATGTATGAATTAATTTATCCTACTGTTGACCTGTTTGTTTACGATCTGCGAGATGGTCTGGGGCAGAGTGACCAAAAAGTTGAGATCAATCGCCGCAAGTTTTGGCAAAAAATAGACCCAACTCGAACCGACCTACAAACCAGCAAAGAAAACCCCGAAAAAGATTTTGTTAAACTCCACTCCCAACGATTCCCAGAGCCTTACCTAGACGGGATGTACTTAGCTCTGCAAATTGGTGATACCTACTTTCTACAAATTGATGCCTCCGATCGCACTACCAAAGATGAACCTACCAAAGATAATCCGCCCCGTTCCCTCGATCAACTAGCCAAACTCAAACAGCTAGTTATCAACAAACTCAATCACCACGAAAAAGCTGATCAAATCGACCCAGATAACCTAGGAACCTTGGGGCAGACATGGCTCGTGTGGGGTCAAGCTACGGCGGGGAATAAAACTCAAGATGATCTAGCCAAAATTGCCGAAGCCTGTTTTCCACACCTGCTACCCAACCGCAAAAAATGGAAATCTAACTTCACGGAAACAGATACAAAAATAGGCGAATTAGCAGGGGCAAAGGTTTTTGAATATACCCACACTCCTAAAAATTGGAATGCCGATCTGACAGAATTTAGCCAAGAAAATTATCATCTGGTGATCATGCTATTTCCGGCGGATTCTCCCCCTCTATCAGACATTAAGATCAGGATGCAACAAGTTAGCTTTGATCTAGTGAAGCTCTTTGCCTACCGCCATAAAATCCTTTGGTCTTACTGGAATAGCCGCCGCTTGAAAGCCGAACTAAAAAAAGATGCTCAACAAATGGAAGACCTGAGACAACAAATTCAGGCTTATCAAAATCGTAGTTTTGACCTCAACCAACTCCAGCAAAGGCTCACAGAATCTCTGCCGATGCTGGCGGAATACAGCACTAAATTAAATCAAATGAGTAGCCAAGAACATACGATCGATATTAACCTCAAAAACTATCAAAAAAGACTAGCCAAAATCATCAAAGATCAATCTACTACTCCAGTTAGCCTCACTCCTTTCCAAGAATTTGTCACCATTGCCGAAGAACGTTATCAACAGCAAATCCAAATGGATCACGAAGGTTTAAGCTCTGTACTAACCATCTTAGAAAACCTGACTCGAACGATCGATACCCTAGTGAATATTGAACGAACCAAAGTAGAGAGCCAACAAAATACTACTATTGCGATCGCCGGATTAGGTCTAGCCGCCAGTGGCTCCGTCGCTGGGATTGTTGCTACTCAAGTTCGTCAAACCAAAGATGCTGATAGTAGCGATCGTATTTCTGTGGGGTGGGGATTAGCTTATAGTTCAGTGATTCCCTTGCTAGTGGCAATCATCCTAGGTGTCTACTGGTATCAAAACCACCGCAAATCAAACAAATAATAGAATATTCGTAGGGGTGCAAGGCTTTGCGCCCTCTGTCAACAACGGGAGAATGAATTATTGATCGCTAATGATTTTCTTTGCTTGCTGCCAAAACTTTTCTAATTCTTCCAGACTGTAATCCGTGATGGGTCGATCGATCATCGCTTCAATTTTGCTGAATCTCTGGACAAAGCGCTGGTTAGTTCCCTGGAGGGCTTCCGTGGGGTTGAGTTTGTACCACCGGGCTAGTTGGGTCAGGCTAAATAACAAATCCCCCAGTTCCGCTTCTTGGTGCGCTTGATCGCCAATCTGCAAAGCCTCCTCAAATTCCCCCAACTCTTCATGGAATTTATCCCACACCCCTTGAATATTTTCCCACTCAAAACCCACAGCGGCAGCTTTCTCAGAAATTTTCATGGCAGCAGTGAGGGTCGGTAGAGTCCGGGCGTAGCGATCGAGCTTACTACTCAGGGTCTGGGTTGCTTCTCCCTTGGCAGCTTTTTCTTGCTCTTTAATCTGATCCCAATTTTGTTTTACCTCTGCCGCATCAGCCACCTGTAACTCTCCAAAAACATGGGGATGACGGCGAATAAGTTTCTGGTTAATTTTTTCTGCCACTAGTTGTAGATCAAAATCTTTTGTTTCGCTGGCGATCTGGGCTTGGAGCACGACTTGTAATAATAAATCTCCCAATTCTTCGGCGATCGCCTCTGGATCCCCGCCCCGGATGGCATCCGCCACTTCATAGGCTTCTTCAAGCACGTAGGGAATCAGGCTCTCTGGAGTTTGCGCTAAATCCCACGGGCAACCACCAAGGCGCGATCGTAACTGAGCCACCGTGGTAATTAGCTCCTGTAACGCTGTCAGGGTCGAGTTATCAGCATGGGGAGAAGGAGAAGAGTTCGTCATGATTTAGTTATCTTTTTGTCTTTTTAGGATTTTTTGGGGGAATTTTTTTGGGGATAGACAAGGAATTTTTTCTGGTAATTGCCTTTTTTGGTAAACGTTGTCGCCGATAGCGAGTGATCTGGGAGCCGATCGTATCTGCCGCCACATGGCTAATAGCTCCCAACTCCAAACCCAGCCACAGGGCAAATACCTGCCCCCGGTAATTATAAACTCCCTGCATGGTCAATCCGCCCCAATGCCCCCAGTCTACCTGCACTCCCCAAACCCAGTAAGCACAAGCTGCTCCTAACCCGGTGAATAAACTAATCCAGAGGCTGAGATAGGCCACTCGTAACAAAGTCCCCACAATCAAGCCATGAGACCACACAGAACGATGACGGATCGTTTTCTGGTAGGGAACCCACAACAGCCGCAGCCAACCCCAACGAATGAAATGGCGAGAATGAATATCGAGATCTGGCCCAAACATCAAACCGCTAAAGAGAAATCCTCCCGTTGTTAACAGGGTAAAATCACTATTTCTGGTCAAACCAAAAGTCCCACCCGCAATCAGGGGCAGACACCAAAGGGTAATGCGATCGTGGAGCCGACCAGAGGGCATGGAATCTCAGCGTTGTTTGAGTTTTTGGGGGATTTTTAGATATTTCTAGATATTTTTTAAAAATCTACTACTATCTTTTCCCATACTTCTGCTATGATAGTAAAGTTCTCAAAAAGGGCGGTTAGCTCAGTTGGTAGAGCCCCTGCCTTACAAGCAGGTTGTCACTGGTTCGAGTCCAGTACCGCCCATCGTAACTTAAAAAATAGTAGTAAATTTCTAACAATAAAGGTTTCTCTAGTAGTTGATATATAGAGGAAAATCTTAATATTTAAATTCGACAGATTTCTTAAAAGATATTAGTTAAAGATAAAATTTCTACCAAAGCATCACTCGCAGCAAAGTTAGGAATTATCCATACAGCAAAATAATCATTTCCTAGAAAACTAGGCTTTTTATGATTATTATCTTTATCAATTTTTTGTTAAAACCAAATATACGAATATAGAGATGTTAATTTATATATCTCTTTTTTATTACAACCTTGGATAGATGAATAAAGAGAGGTAGTCAACTATGGTAGGGGTGTAAAGAAAGTATAATAGATTAAAAGTCTATCTTTTGCAGGGTCTTGTCAATACAACCAGTAATTAAATTACTCTCAAGATCAACCTAAAGTTTGTATGTCTCTGAACTAGAACATTAAACAAAAATTAAATAACATTTATATGATGTTGGGAAAAATACATGTCTAACGAATTTGATAAAGAAATCACGACTAAAAAGGTTTCATCTGATGCTAATACGACGGGAGAAGGGTATACAGTTTCTAAACAAAGAACTACAAGAGTCAACAATGATAATGCTAATACTGGATTAATCTTTGGTATTTTAGCGATTTTATCTCTCGGTGTAGGTGCTGGTTTATATTTTATGAGCAGTCGTCCAACTCCAGTTCAAATTTTAGCCCCAACTACAACTGAGCCTGCTAAAGAAAACAACCCGACCATTATTGAGCGGAATAATACAACTATTCGAGAAGTGCAACCAGCCGCACCCCAGCCAGCCGCACCACAACCGAAAGTTGAAGTTAACGTCCCTGCTCCCGCTCCAGCAGCAATCATCATTAACCCCCCGGCGGCTGCTCCTGCACCTGTGGCGACTCCGGCGGCAACTCCTGCTCCTGCGGCAACAACGCCAGCCTCAACACCAACTCCGACACCACAAACAGCGACTCCAGCTCCAGCCACAACTCCGGCTAATTAGCAACTTTTGAATAGTGAAATAAATTAGGGAAAAATATCCGGAGGTGGATTGAGTCTGCCTTCGTTGTAATTATTCCAAACATCATTCAGTAATCGATATCGAGTGGGTGAAGTTTCAAGGTAGGCTTGGGTTTCTGACTGTAATAATTTCTTGATGGTCGATCGCTCAGATAGGGTTAAGAGTTCCTGTAATTCCTCTTCAGAAAAATCTGTTGCTAACTTCATAATATAAGCCTCTTCCACATGTCGCCAGCCCGCTTCCCGTGGCAACATTTCCTTTAACCAATTAATAAATTTAGAATTGTCTGTTGTGATGATTAAGCCGATGCCATGATCAAAATACAGGTCATATTTTTGAGCAATGCCCAATGCTTTTAAAACGTCCTTTGCTAGTTGCTGTTTTGAGGTGAGATTAATCCTTGGACTGGCGATCAATGGGCTTGGCGTAGAGGGAAGTTCTGAGGTAGAGGCTATTCCTACGCTCAAGACAATACAGCCAATTCCGAAAACCAATCCTGCTAATAATTTGACTAGGAATTTATCAATCTGTAACTTGATTTTTTTCATTGATCTTTTACAACTATTTTGGATCAGTTTTGGATCAGTTAAAGTTGGATGGATTAGTTTAACTACACTTTGAATAATGCTAAAAATATAATACTAAAAATCCCAGTATTTAGTAAAAATCCCACGTTTTTGACAACATGGGAGTATTGAGCAGAAAGAGTTTAATTTTAGGCTTTCTTACTTGAGGAACTTTGGCAAAGGCAGGGCAAATTTTTATGTAGATTCCTAGGGGAGATTTTAGGGATTCTTTATCTGTTGAGCCATATTTTTGAACATAGCCATATTTGCACCGGGACGGCGGCGGGGAGTATCGTTGGGTTGCAAGTAAGCAGGGAGAATTTCTGGGGTGGCGATCGCCACGGGTTCGGGAGCAGGTTTAGATTCAGGCTTGGGTTCAGGCTTAGGTTCAGGCTTGGTTGCTTTGGCCGCAGGTTTAGCTTCGGGTTTTGATGCTTTAGCTTCAGTTTGAGGAGCCTTTGCTGGAACTACGAGGGCGGCATCAGTTCGAGCCTCGGAGCTGGTAACTTCAGTTTGGACAGGCTCAGAAACTACAACTTCAGGGGTGGGAGATTCTGGAGCAGCTTTGGGGGCGGGAGCCGTGCCAATACTCTTTGCTTCATCCAATTCTAGATAGTAACCCTTAGATTTTTTTTGTTTAGCCTCAGCAGCGTCTGAGGATTTTTTCTTCATAAAACCAAACATTGACAGAACTCCTATGGGTAAGGGTGATTAATAAATTTTCCCTAATAAGTTAAGGGTATTGCTCTTGATTTTCTTATGAAAAGTATAAACTTTATTTAACATTTCTCAGAAATTTTAGCACGCTAATAGACCACTTCACGAACTGGAATACAAGAGAGGTATTAAGAATGAGCCAAGTTAGATTAGAAAGAAGTTAATATTTGAAAGTTAATATTTTTCTTGAGTAAGTATATTTGCGGCGGACATTATTGCCGAATGTTTACGAAGAAATTTATCAAGATATTTTTCTCAAGTT
>JAIMKT010000123.1 GCA_020692245.1 Microcoleus sp. GA_180221_E-2-1-MAG-45_12 | reverse complement strand
CCCTACCACTTTCACTAAACTACCAGATTCATCACAAAATTAATCACGACTCTTCAAACTACTATTTTCTAAGGCAGCCCGGAGTTTATTTAGCCCCAAGCGAATAGAACTTTTAACGGTTCCTAGGGATAGCTCCATTTCCTTGGCAATCTGGGGATGGGATAAACCCTTATAGTAGGACAACTCTAGGGCTTGGCGTTGCTTGGGAGAAAGTTGGGCAAGGGCAGCAATTACCACTGCTCGGCGTTCAGAAATCACCACATGCTCTAGGGGATCAGGGGTGGTAGCAGGGGATTGCAGATAGGAATCGATGGAAGCAGCGAGTTTTTTGGTCGATCGTTGTAAACTACGGAGGCGATCGAGGATCCGGCTCCGGGCAATCATAAATAACCACGTATCTACCCGACCTTTTTTAGGATCGTACTGACCCGCAGTCCGCCAGACTTGAGAAAAAACATCAAGGACAATTTCTTCACTTTCTTCAATGCTATTCAAACTTTGACGAGCCATGCTATAGATGATTTTTGCATAGCGATCGTACAGTTCCCCCAGGGCTGCCTCCTCTGCTTGGGCAATCCTTGCCAAAATAAACAACTCATCAACAACTTGATTACGACTCTGGGGATTATTTTTAGAATCTGATGCCATGAACAAACCTCAAGCCAAAATTTGGTCATCAAGGGATGTCCGGATAATCACCAAGCAGCCATCTTTAGTTACTGGTTGGTGGATAGAATTTGGTGCAGAGTAAATGTAGTCGCCGGGATAATAGCACTGCCCATCAATGGTTAAATCTCCCTCCAACATAATAATTTCTTCTTTGTCTGCATGGCAATGATTTGGAAACTTTACTCCCGCTTCAGCTCGGATAAAATAGGTAACTCTTCTAGCCCGTCGATCGAGAGCCAGACGACTTAGGGTAATTCCCTCTACTAGGAAAGGTTGCCATTGTGCCTCGGCAGCTTGTTGTTGCCAACTAGAGATTAAAGGACTCAGGAAGTTAGATTTGGGCGTATGTTCTAGAGAGATTTGGGGAATTATTGCGGGAATTATTTCGGGAATTTCTGAAGAGACTCGATCGACAACTTTTCTGGATTCCTCTTTTTTAGATATTGCCTGAGATTCTTGAACCTCATGATTTCTAATCTGCTGGAATAATCGTGCTTTTAAGCTACTGGCTACGGGAACTAGCGGCGTAGTATAGGCAAGGGTGTGGACGATCGCTTGTAACTGCCTCAACTCTGATCCCAAAGCTGGGAATATTGCTAAATCTGCCTCAATGGAGGTCGCCTCTGGGGGAGCCAAGATATCTAGGGCATAGAGAGATAATAATTCTTGAGATTCTTCGTGGTGCATGACATTTGCCTATCCTATCCATACCATCTTCATACCATCAACTTTTTGCCATCTCTAGGAGAACTGGTAAGCTCGATCGTTATTTTGCCATTGTTATTTTGCAACTTCTGAGCAACTTTTCAGCAATTTTTGAGGAATTCTTCGACAATTTTTCACAAGTCTAGATCAGAAACCCGCCCTCCACAGATCCAAATAAAAATAAGTAGCGTATTTACAATTAAAGCAATTCTTAAAATATTGCAACAATTGCAGCTTACAACTGCCCTAAGAGAATATTAAGAGGAGAATCACTATGACCAAGAACTTTTTATCTACTTCCCCAAAAATTTCCCGTCGGGGAGTTCTCGCTAGTGGAGTTATGGCTGGTGTAGCAGGGGCTTTAGCAACTCCGGCGATCGCTAGTTTTGCGATGACTACGGCTGATAATTCTAGCGACATTTCCATTCTCAACGGAGCCTTGTTCTACGAGCATCAAGCAATCTGGGCCTATAGCTTTGCAGCAGGGAAGCTCTCTAGCACCGATGTCGGCAAGGCAGTACTGGCTCTAGCTCTACGTAACCAAAATGACCACAAAGAACACCGGGATACTTTAGCCGCAGTGGTCACTAGCTTAGGCGGCACTCCAGTCTCTGCTCAAGAGAGCTATGATGTCTCTGGCTATATCTCTAAAGGGGAAGGCAATATTGATTCTGATGTGAATATCGCCAAACTAGCCCTTGCTCTAGAAGTTGATGCGGCGATCGCCTATAGCGGAGAAATTGCCAAGCTCAAAACTCCCGCCCTGATCACTGCCGGAGCCAGCATTGGCGCAACGGAATCTGCCCACGCCGCCGCCATCCGAGCTGCCTTTGTTTCCCTAGGGGTCGGCATTGAAGTAGTCCCCGCCGCTTTCATCAGTACAGAAAGCCGTGGTGCATGGATTATCCCCGTCTAGATTTTTCCGTCGGCTCTGTGTGTTCCTAGTTGCATAATTCAATAACTCGCAAAACCCCATTGGCTATCCTCTGGGGTAATTTATTAGATATCTAGAGATGTAAAATCTAGAAATTAAAAAGTTTGTGGATGGGTGACCAGGGACTCGAACCCTGAACCAACGGATTAAGAGTCCGATGCTCTACCATTGAGCTAGTTACCCTCAAGCTAGTTTGGATTAGTTTTGATTATCCAACTTTTTTATCATAATAGACTTAGTGGCAAAATACAACCAGTTGATGACTCTAACTTTATGACTCTAACTACCCAAAAACTTACCTTCAAGGAATATCTGGAATACAGCAATGGCACAGATACCCGCTATGAATTGGTCAAAGGAGAATTAGTCCCCATGAGTCTTGGTACAGGAAAACACGGCGAATTAGCCGATGCACTGAATTTTATATTTCGTCAAGAAATTAAGAACCAAAATCTAAATTGGGTTTCTAAGCAAATGATTATCGGGGTTCGATCGCCCAGAGGCGGAAAATTACACACTTCTCGGATTCCTGATGTGGTGGTGATTCCTGAACTCCAATGGCAGAGCCTCCAAAACCGTGAGGCAGTAATTGATTTGGGTGAACCGCCGCCCTTGTTGGTCGTAGAAGTAGTCAGTCCCAGCACTCGTAATACTGATTATCGTCTCAAGGTAGCTGAGTATGATGTGTTAAATATTCCTGAATACTGGATTGTAGATCCCCAAGAAGAAAAGGTTACTATTTTTACCTTAGCAACTCTGCCCGATGAAGGTTTCCAAGAGCCAGAAATATTCACCGGAGAAATGAAATTGCGATCGACCACCTTCCCCAACCTAGAACTCACTCCTCTCCAAATGTTCAACTATGCCTAATCTATCCCTTCCCTATACCCAAGATTTACTGATTACCTCTGGTAAATCTCCCGAAGATTTAGAAAGTGAATTGCTATTTTTGTTGGCAGTTAAGCTGTTTGAATTGCAGCGACTGTCTCTTGGAAAAGCTGCCAGATTTTGCCGCATGAATAAACTACAATTTATGTTTGAACTTGGACGGCTACAGGTTCCGGTAATCAACCTAGATGACGACCAAATTACTGACGAATTAAGGGATGACTAATCCTATTATTATTGCCGATAGTAGCCCGCTAATATCCCTTGCTATTATTGAAAAATTAGAGCTTTTACCTCAGTTGTATCAAAGAGTTTTGATTCCTCCTGCTGTCTGGGACGAAGTCACTGTACAAGGGTTTGATTTACCGGGTGCAGAGATGGTCAGTCAGGTGAAATGGCTAGAGAGGGAAACTCCCTTACCAGTGTTATCAGAGACGCTATCAATATTGGTCGATCGTGGGGAAGCAGAAGCTCTTGCCTTGGCTCAATCTAATCCTAATAGTATTGTTTTACTAGATGATGCTCAAGCACGGCGTATTGCTGAACGTCTAAGTATTCCTCGAATTGGGACATTAGGAATTTTACGTCGTGGGAAAAAAGCGGGATTAATTTCTGAAGTGAAAGTATTGATTGAGAAATTACGCAGTAATGGCATCTACATCGGCTCTAATCTTGTTGAGGCAGTACTACGAGATGTGGGAGAAATTGACTAATCAGGGATGGTGATCGCCTAATTGAATTGACTCTCATCTAACCTCTACCAAAAACTAGCTTAACTGTGATTACAATCGACCACCTTCCCCAACCTAGAACTCACTATTACTCAATTATTTAACTAAAGATTTCGTAGATGATTGAAATTAATTGTATCTACATCAAAACTTTGTAGGTGTACAGCTAATTTTAGGTCATCTGTTAGTACTAAATATCGATTGTGTGCTAGTTCTAAAATCCCACAATCAGTTAGACCAAAACGATTAAAGCCATTCACTCTTGTCGCAATACTACTCATAATGTAATGCTCATCTAACTTAATTAACGTCTCTGTCGATAATACTTCTGCTAATTTTGCAAAGCATTGTGATCGCTCAGGCTCTTGGATTTTACTAGTTAGACTATTTACTTCTGTCAAAATATTTGGAGTTGTGAATATCTGTGAGAAAGAGCCTAAAAAGTCCACTAGGAGATCATAATCTTCGGGAGTAAATTGTTCAGTACGATTAAATTTGGAAATTCGTTGACGGTTAACTGAGCCGACCAATAAAAGTAGAAGGATATTTGTATCAACTAAAATTCCTTTGGGCTTGTAAGAATTAATTAAGGAGTCTATTTTATCATCAGTCATAGTTCTCTGATTTTCATAGACTTTACTTCCTTAGTTTGAGCATTAATCTTAAAAATTCGATAAGTTCGCTCATACTTTCTATTATTAGAAGAAAACTGTAATGGTTCTATATGTTCACCAATGGGACGATCGAATCCCAAGGTAATCAACCAATACTTTTTATTTTCTGATAGCTCGGTTTCTTCTAGTCTTAAACCTTGAATTGGATAGGCTGTATCAACTAACTGATCCATGACTTGTTGTAGATATTTTCTTGCAATCTCTACGGCCGCACGTACATCGATTCTAACTGTAGTTTCAGTTGAACTCATAATTTACCTCTGGTGTATAGCTATCAATAACAATAATTAATCTTATTTTGACCGATCGCTCAGGATTAATTCAGCGATCGCCAGATCCTCTGGAGTTGTTACTTTCAAGTTCGTTTCTTCCCCCCGGACAATTTGCACCGGGAGACCACACTTTTCAAACAAAGCGGCATCATCAGTGACAGCCCAGCTTTCTTTTTTACCTAGGGCATGACACTGTTTGAGGAGTGGAACATCAAAGCCTTGAGGAGTTTGGGCAGCCCAGAGATAAGCTCGATCGGGAGTTTCTTTCACTACCCCTTGGTCATCGACAATTTTAATCGTATCCTTCACGGGAATAGCGGCAATTAAACCCGGACAGGTAGCAAGGGCAAGGGCGCAGCGATCGAGCAGGGCTGGGGTTGCCAAACATCTCGCTCCATCATGGATCAAGACTCGATCGGCATTTTCGGGAAGTTGTTGTAAACCCTTGTAGACAGATTCTTGACGGGTTTTGCCACCGGGGATTAGGACTACTGGTTTGCTGAGGGCTAGATCTTTTAAGATTTCCTGAAAACTTTCCCAGTCGTAGGGTTGACCAATAATCCCAATCCAAGTGATCTGGGGGGAACTCTCGGCAGCAATCAATGTCCAAGCCAACAGGGGCTTACCTTGGAGGGTTAATAACAGCTTATTGCGATCGCTGCCCATACGGCTGCCCAGACCAGCAGCAGGAATTAGTAGGTGCATTGGCTAAAAAGATCACTCCTATGGGTATGATGACAAAAGTAGATAAAGAAAAATAGTTATCGCTACTCAAGATGACTACTCAAGTTAAGTTCTCAACCAAATCTTTGCATTAAATTCTCTCAGTCGGTCATTGTAAACTGATTTTGCTACTGATTTTGCCCTTGATTCAGCTTATTATTAAAGAAATATAAATGAATGATACAGTGATCCCCCAGGGGAAAGTTAGTTCTTTAGGAGTCTCCAAGCCGATGATGTTAGATAGTCTGCCCGATCCGATCCTGGCACACAAAAAGTTTCCAAAACGGGTACAACGGCAGATTGATTTGATGCTTTTGGCGATCGAAGCCCTAGAACTAGGCGGAGCAGAAGTGATGCTCTTTATTGCCAAACAGCTAGAACTAGATGACATTATTCCCAATCGAGTTGCTTTCTGGCGGATGCGCTGTACCAATCCTTGGCGGCGTTCCTATACCCGTCGTCACCTAAAGCTAGAAGAAGCCAAAGCCCTCGTGGTGATCACCAGCTACCGAGCTAGACAATTAACTGTGCATATCCGCAAACTCCTGTTGGCTCAACAACAAAGCAGTGAAAAAGAATCACCCCTAGATGAGCAGTCTCCCCTTGCCAAATATCTGGGCAGGTTTCGGGTGTATTTTCGGAGTCGGATGAACTTTCGCCGGGCGAGGGTGGCTGCTTACAATTCTGATGCAGAGGTGGATACCTTAGCTCTAGATTTACTCCAGCAGCTATTGTTTTGTACGGGAACCTCTGGACTGCCGAGATTGTGGATTAGTATGTTTGACGGAGAAGTAGTATGACCATTAAACGCATGTATAGTTTGCCCTACTGTACCATTACCCTCCAGGGGCTGAGTAATGAGGTAGATATCACGGGGCGAGCGATCGAGGCTTTTCCGGTAATGTCCATTCTCCTGAATGCCGAGTGTTATTTTGCCCATTGTGACCAATCCATGAGCGGCGGCAAACAATTTTTAGAAAGCCTAGTCCAAACCGTTAGCCAGTATGCCCAAGAGTTTCTCTCGCCGATTTCCTATCCCCGCAGCCAGAAGCCAGTTAAAGCCGAAGTTGAATTAACAAAACTGCCCCAACCGGAACTCCATCGCCTCAGCCTATCCGCTGCTACAGAAGAAGACCCCACGGTGGGGAAAATGCATATCGATCTGACCACGGTGCAGCTTTTTGATTTAGTAGAAGCTGTGGATCAGTTTTTGGTAGATAGTTATACTCTGCCGGATATTGTGGTGCCTTTAAGCTCCCTGCCCCATCGGCTTGCCCATCCCGAAGAGCCGCTTGCCAAGCGATCGATCCCGGTGATCCTCGG
>JAIMKT010000122.1:5245-7292 GCA_020692245.1 Microcoleus sp. GA_180221_E-2-1-MAG-45_12 | reverse complement strand
TTCTAAAAATTATGGTTTGGACTCTAAATAATCAGGTTATTTTGTCGATCGCTACGAATTCGGTTATTTTGCCCACGGTTTTTACTCATGGTGAATTGGTTGTAGTGGTCACGCCAGAGTCAACTAAACCAAGTTGGAGATTTTTTGGGGATTTAGAACAGTTAGTAACGCTGCCCTCACCCTTGGGTCAGGTTAGGTTAAGCTCGCAAAGATTGAGATTAGGCAGCACTCTATTGAGGCTTGATAACTTTTATCCCTACGAGCTTAAATTTACCTGTTTTCACTGGTTGCCCGTGGTTTCTATTGACATCTACACCGATGCTTAGTTGCCAGAAACTACTTTGAATAGCTGTAGAAGGAAGCTAGCTGCTAACCCTAAGCCAAGCGCCCAGAATCGGTTAGCCGTTTCGCTTTGGGCTTTAACTATCTGATCCAGTCGGTAGATGAGCAGCTCGTCATTTTTTGACACTTGAGCTTCTAACTTGTGGATGTCAGTAGTGTTGAGTCTAACGCTATCCCCTATGCGGTTTAGTTGGTGTTCCGTCGTAGCTACCCTTTGAGACAAGAGACGGACGTTCGTATCAAGGTTAGGGCTTGTTTCTTCGTTGTTCATTTAGCGTTGACTAGGCGTAATTTTTGACTGCCAAGGTATCGTTTAATTTGTTCTTAACAGCAGTGCTGAACGATCCTACCTCCTCAAGAAATGCCCCACTATCTGCGGGGTTCAGGGGCAGGATTTTTGAGCCTCGATAATTTGAGACTTCGCCAATTTCGTCCAGTTTGGCTAAGGGTACATGGGTCGCAAACCAGACCCCGATTTGATAGATTGTCGCAAGATTGGGGAATACCAAGCTGCCCCCCCTTCTAACCTTGGTTCCCAAAGTGGTAATAGAAACTAGGGTTTTTCCTGTGGTGACTTGGGCGCGGGCCGCGGCGGGAATCTGAAAAAATACCCGATTTCCTTGTTTCGCTTTGCTGCCAGATTTTCTCCGGGTCACGATCGCTTTAGCAGCCGAGCTTCGGGTGGTTTTTGGGGTTGGGACAGCCCCACCGGGCTTGGGCGCGGGTTTGTAGCCAAAATATTGGCAGGTTGTATCGTCTAGGGTGAAACTAGAGTAAGTGGATGTTTCAAAAACATATTTGAGATAATCCCAATGGATTGGGAAATTCTGCACCACAAACTTAGTGCCAGCCTTGCCGAGGCAGATAGTCGACTCGCAATCATAGAGCTTATGCTTCTTGAGAACTCCGGGCGATGCTATGGGACCAGCTACGGGCGGTTCTGAGTATTCTTGATCATCAATGTAACTAGATACAGAGGTCGGGCTGAGATAGACAGAGTAAGTTTTAGCCATGGGATAAAAACCGGGGTAGGGAGATTAATAAAACAAGAGTTCGGGGGGGGGCGATCGAGCGATCGCTAGGGGTTGAGTTCTTGAACTGGAACTTCTTGGAGCTTGTTCTTGGTAGCAACTTTGAAGGAACCGATCTGTTTGTCTAGGGTGGCGATATCGACAATGCTCTTGAGAAGTACACCTGAGCCTCTTTGAGTTACAAACTTGCCTAGCTTCCCTCTATTAACAGTTCCTAGGTTTAGGCTCATCCAGCAGGCGATTTGATTAATTGTGGCAAGGTTTGGGAATAGCATACTAGCCCCTTTTCTGGGTTTGGCGGTTCCGCCTGTCGGCTTGAAGGGTGTGGGGTACAACTTGGCAGCTAGTTCTATGTCCATCTTGAATTTAATTCTCTGCCCCATGAATGCGCGGGAATTTCGCCCCCGTTTTTCGATGACAAAGGATGCATCTTTGCTTCTGGTGTCTCTCGGCACAGGTGGTGTGGCTCCGGCTGCAACTGGGGGCTTGTATCTAAATAATTGGCACATATCCTCAGTAATGGCTAGACCACCTTGATCGCCGTACCCAGCAGCCTCAAAAACCTTATCTAAGAGGTCATAGTTAATGTTGAAATTTACGGCAGCGTAATTGGCTCCGAGTTTGCCCACGAGGATCGTGTGTTTGCAGGCATACAGGGCAGCGCGTGTGATGGG
>JAIMKT010000122.1:0-5232 GCA_020692245.1 Microcoleus sp. GA_180221_E-2-1-MAG-45_12 | reverse complement strand
CCGGCTGCAAGGCTGGCTACCCGATCGTCGGTGTCGAGAACTACGGAAACGTTAGGCATGATTATTAATCCTAGGTAATTATTTGTAAACTCTGAATCGTGGCAGGGGAAGAGTCCTTAGAAAGAAGATATTGCCGTGATCTCTAGCTTGCCAGTGGTGGCGTTGATGCTAGTGGTTATTTTGAACTGTCCCCCAAATCGGAAAACACTAGACCTAGAATCACTCACGAAGGTATCTAGAACGGGTTCGAGGTTGGGGTTAGTGGTGAGGGCTGTATCTTGCGCTGCGTTTAGAGCTTGGATCGCCTCGACGATCACCCCTTCTAAATTTGCGCTTCTGGGAAATCCTGCGGGAATTGCTGCCATATTTTTCTGCTCCTGAAAACTGTTGAAATTTTCCTTATCTGTTGCTAAGGTATCATAGTTTTCTGATAACGCAATGGGTGAAAACTCTTACACAGTCAGGGTTAGAAGGCTCAAATACTATTGCAATTACTAGATGATTGGAAATGAGTTTCAGAGTTTATTTTTACCTAGAAAATATTTTTTAGAGATGTATTTTCCACCGGAAAGGCTTTCCTTCAAGCATTAGTATCGCTACCGTCGTAATGCTGATTCTTCGCCTCATTAAGCGCACGAACTATTATTGTCAATGCTTTTAGTGTGATAGTTGCCTTGCTATTGCTTATCGTTACTACGACATTTAATGGCGTTGGGTGCAGACTATTAGTCTGCTGCATCTGGAAGTTAATCCCCCCTGACTGCATAGTAAATTCAAACGCTTCCAGCCTTTTTTCTGCCATAAACTATTTCCCAATTGCTTTTAACGTGGCTTCTCGAATAAATTTCGCCCTAGTTATATCTAGGTGATCTGAGATACTTGTGATTTCCGCCAAGTCTTTTTTAGAAAACCGGACAGAAATGGATACAGAGTCCTTTCCAGAGAGGTTTTCGCCCTGAGGTTGGAATTGAGAATTTAGATATTTTTCTGATTTTTCTTTTTTGTCCATCTAATTTTTTGGTTAATTCTGCTTCCCTCTATTGTACCATGAGTTCACGGCTTTTCTTCCTTCACTTTTTTTCTAGGGATTTTTTTCTTAGACTTTTCAGAAATTTCTATCAAGTTATTCCCGCGCCCCAGCCTTGGGGATATTTTTTTTGCCCCAGATTTCTACTCAAAATTTCCCCAAAAATTCCCTAAAAATTTCTCAAAAATATTTCTTACAGTTACGTCCAATTATCTGAAGATTGGCACTTGATTACAGCCATTAGAGTCCCTTTAGAGTCAAGGGTTTGGAGAATTTAACCAGAAGGCAACTAGGATCGAACTTTCAGGGCAGTTCAAAAAATCCCCTAGTCATCTCTAAGTTAGGGGTGAGGAAATTTTTGATTTCGGTTCCGGAGCCAATCGATCGCCGATCGGGAAACCTAGGGTAATTTTTTGGTGAAGGGATGGCAGCCCTAAAATTGGGGTTAGGTAGCCGCGCGGGAAACCTTAGCTAAACTGTCTAGAAATTGTCTAGAGTTACAATGGATATCTACTATCTAGGGCTGTTACAAGCCCAAAAAATAACCCCTAATGCTTCAAATTAGAGGTTAGTGTACACAATGGGTTTTAGCTGTAAATGATTTGTTACCGTTTCCATTTTGGGGTACTAATCTTCATGGCATAGAGTAGCTTTAGCGCGTCATGACCGACGATTTCTGCCGTGCTGCCGTCTTTCATCATGAGCGAAAGGCGGGGAGTCCCATCGCCCGATTTATTGGCAAAAAAAGTAGAAATGTTATCGAGGTTAACCCCAAGATAGTCTCCACTATCACCCATAGGCTTTTCGCAAAGATAGAAGCTCATGCCACCTCCACTAGGATTGGGTAGGTTTCATCGTCTAGGGTTGGTTGCCCTGAGTCGATTTCAGTCCAGTAGATGGCGATTTCTTCAGGGGTGCTGCCTGCTAGGTCTGATAGGGCTTGTCTAAGATTTTCGTCTCGGAGTATGCCATAGTCTTTTTTCTCTTTGTACCTGACTATACGATCGCCCAAGGCAAGGCTAGTAGCTTTGATCCAAGTCCATGCTGTTCTCATAGATTTGGGGTTGAGGCAGTAGAAACTATCCTTGTCTATTTTGGCTTCCTCGGCTATCTGCTTGAGAAAGAGGGCGATCGTCCGAATGTCGATCGATTGATCCACTATGAACAGATGCCCCAGTAGTAGCAATTCTCTCCGAACGCTGGTGATTTCGTGGTCTCTGCATTGGGCTAGCAAGTTGGCAGCGTGGTCAAACTGGAGAACTTTCTGATAGAGCAGTTTTTGAGCGGGAGGGGATAGTTTACAGAAATTATGGATTTGGGACATTATTTTAGTTTTCCTTGTTGGTTAGTAATCGAGTGTTTTTAGTAATGTTCTTCGGGGTATTTTTCGGGAAACCTTTTTCTAAGCTGTCTGTAAGCTGAGAGTGTGAGCTGCCCTCTAAGTCGGTCTTTGGACAGTCGGGCAAAAGCAATTGTCCCTTCCCATTCATCCGTTAATATTTGAGCGATATCTGCTTTTACCTCTTTTATAGACAGGTCTCCTAAAAGCACTCTGTTTCCTATCCTTAGACCCAGAGTGTTCGGTATTTCCATCAATCATTCCTCCTTGGTTAGTAAGCGGGTG
Organism: Microcoleus sp. GA_180221_E-2-1-MAG-45_12; assembly: GCA_020692245.1. Taxonomy (GTDB): domain Bacteria; phylum Cyanobacteriota; class Cyanobacteriia; order Cyanobacteriales; family JAAUUE01; genus JAAUUE01. The sequence goes on along the minus strand of JAIMKT010000122.1, from coordinate 2,581 downwards.
TTTTCGATCGCTTTATTGACAATCCCTAGAAGAACTGCTGAGTCTTCTTCGCTGATAAGACCAAGCCCATGTGGAGCAGCCTCCAGCCATTCACCAAACTCCTCATAACACTGCCGTTCTTCATCCAGCGAGTTAATTATTTTTTCTAGCTCATTTGAGACATCTTGCATTTAATTTTCCTCGTTGGTTAGTAGTTTTTTTGTTGTCCCCGAAAATGTTGGGATTTTAATGTCACTGATGTCACTCATGTCACCTTTCCTTATGGAGCAAGGTTTCTAGCGGTGACATTAGCGGTGACGTTACGGATTTTTAGAGTTTTGCTAATGTCACTGGGCAGCACTAATCTTGCTTCATGTCTTCGTAAACTCTTGCCTTGTCTTCTATCTTTTCGAGAAGGTCTTGCACTATGTCGGAATAGTCAACATCCCCATCTAATTCATTTGCTTCAAGCATGAGCCTTGCTGCCTTGGCAAAAGAATAGATATAAATCATGTCATTTCGAGTAGGTTGAGACATTTAATTTTTCTCCTTGGTTAGTAGTTTTTTGTTGGCTCCCAAAAATGTTGGGAGTTTAATGTCACTGGGGTTAAGCTCTGATGATCTCTAGGTAATCTGAGACATTTTCCTTATTTAGTTTTCGCAACTCTGCCGACAAAGTAATTGAGATAATTTTGTCAGCTTCTCCTTCGGTCAATCCTTCCACCTCATTCATTAAGGTTTTGATTTTGGCAGATACCAACTGATTCAACAGATCCATAAATTAATCCTCCTTGGTTAGTAAGCGGGTGTTTTCGATCGAGCATTCCTAGTCTTGGTCAAATTCACAACTGGGTAGCTGTTCGTAATTTGTTGAGGCAGAAAGATTGTTGATTGTCTCTACTAGGGCGTTGAATATTTCCAATTTGATAGTTAGAAATTCGGTTCTTCCATCAATGTCTTGAAGTCCAATAGTGACGGCAGGCTTTTTGGCTACCGTTATTTGCGCCCCTACTGTCAGGCTGAATCCTTGATATTCAACAGTAGTTTTGGGAGAGACGACTATTCTCTCAAGTTCCGATGAGTAGCTGACTCCTTGTGGATATCCAGACATTTAATTTTCCTCCTTGGTTAGTAAGCGGGTGTTTTCGATCGAGCATTCCTAGGCTTGGTCAAACTCGCAACTGGGTAGTTGTTCAGTTTTTAGGGATTTCTTGATTTCTTTCAGTTCCATATAGATGTCGCGGAGTAAAACAGCCATATCTTGTGTAGTGCGGTTTAATGATTCGGTATCGTCAAAGTCAGAAATGCCTACGTCAAAAACATTGGCTCTTAAGAGAATGTTTAAGCGGGTTAGGATTTCGTCATGGTTTTCAAGCATTAATTTTCCTCGTTGTTGGTTAGTAGTTTTTTGTTGGCTCCCGGAAATGTTGGGAGTTTAATGTCACTGATGTCACTCATGTCACCTTTCCTTATGGGGTAAGGGTTCTGGCGGTGACATTAGCGGTGACGTTACGGATTTTTAGAGTTTTGCTAATGTCACTGGGGTGTTTTTTGGTTAATTATTTTCCTCCTTGGTTAGTAATCGAGTGTTTTCGATCGCCGCCACCACTTCCTCAATTCGGCGGTTAAAGATTAAAGCCATTTTGATGATGTCACTTGAGTTAATGCCATCAAGATGCTCTCCTTTTTCCCAACTATTAATGGAAGTTCTACTTTTGCCTAGCTGCTTTGCCAAATCCGCTTGGGATATGGTTGCTGGTCTAAGGTCTTTGAGTTTTGCGGTCAGCATTATATGGGATGTGGCTGTTTTGACTGACATAAGGTTCAAGTAACGCTCAATTAATCTTTGTTCTTTCGGACTATCCATATTATAATCTAAATGTCCAACCAATTGAACATAAATATCCAACTGGTCAGACATACTCCCTGATTGTTGTGGTTGTAATGCGGGGGCAAGGGTTTGGCGACATCGCCCCCAATTTCTTCTGATTTTCCTTTGTTGGAGGGAAATGCGATCGGTTCTCAAAAATAAGTGTTTCTTTCAGCCAGTACCACTAACCAAAGATTTAGACCATGACAAAAAGCGATTTCCAAAAAACAATTACTGAGAGCTTTACCCAGAGCAAGGTTAGGCAATGGCTAAAGAGTAGCGGGGTACAATTTGTTACCGATACTGCCGCCGACCCCCATAGCGATGCTGTCTTCCCGATCGCTGAGTTCTTAAACTGGGATGCCAAAAAATTTAGAAAGTGGAACAGACCAGACCAAAAAGCACTGCTGATCTATAACGAGGACTTCACCCCATGGCAAGCAATTCTCGATCGACCCACCGAAAAGAAACCCTACCAGTATCTAGCTCCGAGGGATGTAGGCAACAGAGCTTTCCTGCCCCACGTTCCCCAAGATGCTCGGTTGATGATCATGGATCGGTACAGCATCAAGGACACGGATTTTCTTAAAGCTCCCAGCTTTTGGGACTGGATATTGGCTCATCCAGAGATACCCATCGTGATTACTGAGGGAGCCAAAAAGACTTTTTCATTATTAAGTTGGGGATACGTCACCATCGGGCTGTATGGTTGTGGCTGTCTTGGCAGTCCCG
>JAIMKT010000025.1:31323-50408 GCA_020692245.1 Microcoleus sp. GA_180221_E-2-1-MAG-45_12 | reverse complement strand
CCCTTTTTGAAGAAAATATTGGGATCGGTGTTGAGTGGATGGCTGAAATCTTCGCAGAGAAAGGGCTTTAGACTAAAAAATATTTTTGAAATTGTCCCCAATTTAGTCTGAAATCATCTTGCTGCTGATGACTCCATCTTTGAATTGTCTCTCTTCTCAACTGCTGATACACAACAATTAGGTATTTAGGCAAAGCGGTTAGGCTGATTCTAGTGGTGCCATGGTTAGTCCGGCTCTACTTAGTTGTTGATGATAGAGTTCGGCTTGTTCTTGGGGACCTGTCCAGACGATCGCTCTTCCCTCGTCGTGTACTTGGTTAGTTAATTTCCATGCTCGATCGCTGGTCATATTGGGTATATATTTCATTAGACACTCAGCCACATGCTGAAAAGTGTTGAAGTCATCGTTGAGGACAATCACCTTGTAGTTGGGGTAGAGTTTGCGGACTACTTGGCTAGTCTTTTCTGGAGTTATGGTCGGTGCGATGCCTATGGCTATAGTCTTTGAGTCTAAATTTTCCTGAATCATACAAAATTATCCTCAAGCTCATCTTTGACGTTTTCTTTGACATCTATTGTAGTGACTATGAGACTTAAAGAGCTTTTACTCGATCAGTGTAGGCATTATGATGTAATGGACTTTTTGTGTAAACAGCAAGATTAATGGCTCAAACCTTTGCCAATAGGTCGTCAAGGTTGATTTAGGCAAGGGTGTCAATGGGGTCGTTAACACTAACCATCAGCCGAATAATAACTATCAAGTCTCTTTATATAGGAATATAGGAGTTAAACCATTGCATAGCTATATTAATAGTTTGTAATTTCCACAAAGACTAAGGTTTTTCAAATTAGATATAGTTTGTTAAAGAATATAATTAAAATCTGGTTAATCGATACATTCATAAAAAACTATGAAAGAAGCCTGTAAAAGAAAAAAATTCTTATTCATTGAGAGCTATCACAATATAAATAAGTGTTATTTATCATTAGATTGAGTATAAATTATTAAACATCTGTACTTATAACGAAGCATTGGTAATTGTGAATATTTAGTAGTTTTACTTATAAGGGACTTAGGCAGTACTTATAAGATTTTTGTATTTTTCTAACACAATGCCAGCAAATGGTGTACTTACATTAAATATTGCGTTGATCTAGGTGTTGTAGTTAATTTTTCTTAAGCCTTTAAAAATAGAACTGCGATAATAATCTATAGTGTTGATGTGTCAAACCAATGTGTTAAACTGTTTTACGATTAGTTTGGGAACCCTAAGTTCTATTCTTAACTACAACTGAACATCCTGATAATTAATACTTATACTTAATTCTAGGTTTAGCCAGTAGATAAAAAATTAGTTCAACTAAGTTTGCCAAATAAATGCCTAATAAATAAAGTCTGTAAGGAGAATTGATAAAATGGCAATTGCTGTGGGAATGATTGAAACCAAGGGATTTCCGGCTGTAGTGGAAGCTGCGGATGCTATGGTTAAAGCCGCCCGCGTTACTTTAGTGGGATATGAAAAAATCGGTAGTGGTCGGGTGACGGTCATTGTCCGGGGTGATGTCTCCGAAGTTCAAGCCTCTGTTGCGGCTGGCGTGGAGAATGTAAAGCGGGTTAATGGTGGGGAAGTGCTTTCGACTCATATCATTGCTCGTCCTCACGAGAATTTGGAATACGTTCTACCAATTCGTTACACAGAAGATGTAGAGCAGTTTCGTTCTTACTAACCAAAAATCTTAACTAAAAGTTGCAACTGCAAGTTAGGGTTACAGGTTAGTGTCATTAGGTTAGTTAAAAATTAATTGTAAATCTGGAGTAAATTCATGTCAATTGCTGTAGGAATGGTGGAAACTCTTGGTTTCCCTGCTGTAGTAGAAGCTGCTGATGCAATGGTTAAGGCTGCTCGTGTTACCTTGGTTGGTTACGAAAAAATCGGTAGTGGTCGGGTAACTGTGATTGTCCGGGGTGACGTTTCTGAGGTTCAAGCTTCCGTTGCGGCGGGTGTAGAAAATGTGAAACGGGTTAATGGTGGTCAAGTTCTATCTACTCATATCATTGCTCGTCCCCACGAAAACTTGGAGTATGTCCTGCCGATTCGTTACACCGATGATGTCCAACAGTTCCGGGAAAGCCTCAACGCTATTCGCCCCTCCAATAGACCATAATTTAGTTTAGGAATGGGGAGGGCTAGGTGCTTTAAGAGTCGTTGTCTGAAATTAAAGTTGCTTGGTTTTCCCACTCCTAAAAATAATTTTGAAGTGATTAATAGCAGATTGAATTTACCCTGTCTGAAAGCTGTAGGACTAGAAAAACTAAGGCTGTAATTAAGGCTGTAAAGTTTAGATACTTAAGCTATCAACCGGAGAATGCAAATCGGAGAACGCAAACCTTAAAAAATGCAAATTGCTAAAGTTCGCGGTACTGTCGTCGGCACTCAAAAGGATCCTAGTTTAAGAGGTTCAAAATTTCTGCTCCTCCAATTTCTGGATGAAGATGGTAATCCTAGTCTAGGTTATGAAGTGGCAGCAGATGCAGTGGGTGCTGGAGTAGGGGAGTGGGTACTAGTCACTCGTGGCAGTGCGGCTCGTCAAATTTCGGGGATGGATGGGCGACCGATCGATGCTCTGATTGTGGCAATTATTGACACGGTAACTGTAGATAATAATTGTTCTATTTATAACAAGAAAGATGAGGATCGTTAAAGTCGCTAAGGCTATTCCGGGATATGAGTGGCTCGATCGTTGTAGCTATTAAATATAAATTTTCTGCTGAGAAATAAAACCAATCAGTTTTTGATCTTTTTTGACCCTTAATCTATAGATTTTAATTGAGATTTAATCTCTAAATCATCTCTGATTATCTTTAATTAATTTTTGATTGATTTATGGCAGGGTATTGTTAGCTGATGTTTGGTTAGATATTAGTTGGTATTGATTATTAGATCGTTATTTGTGCAGGAGGAAGACGTTTATGGTAGTCCGCAGTTCTGCGGCTCCCCCCACCCCTTGGTCAAAAAGTTTGGCAGAGCCGAAGATTCATGAAACGGCGTTTGTGCATTCTTTTTCCAATATTATCGGGGATGTCCATATTGGGCCGGATGTGCTGGTAGCACCGGGAACTTCGATTCGGGCTGATGAAGGGAAACCTTTTTATATTGGCGAAGGCACGAATATTCAGGACGGCGTGGTCATTCACGGGCTTGAGGAAGGTAGGGTTGTGGGCGATGATGGAGCCAAATATTCGGTTTGGGTGGGCAAAGACTCTTCCCTTACCCACATGGCTTTGATTCACGGGCCCGCCTATGTGGGAGACAACTGTTTTATTGGGTTTCGATCGACCATATTTAATGCCCGTGTTAATCATGGTTGCATTATTATGATGCACGCTTTGATTCAAGATGTGGAAATTCCACCGGGGAAGTATGTGCCTTCGGGAGCCATTATTACTAACCAGCAACAAGCCGATCGTCTGCCAGATGTTAATCCAGCCGATCGAGATTTTGCTGTTCATGTAGTGGGTATTAATGATGCGCTGCGGGCGGGTTATCACTGCTCTGTGAGTGAATCATGTATGCGATCGATCCGTGATGAGCCAAGTCAGAGTCCGACAGGTAATCACGGAAAAGGTTCGGTAACTAAGTTTGAATATACAGAAATAGATACAAAAATAGGAACTGTTATGGGTTTGAGTAGAGAAACGTTGGAGCAGGTACGGCAGCTGCTGGGACAAAACTACCGAATTGGGGCTGAATTTGCGGATGAGCGGCGGTTCAAAACTAGTTCTTGGCAGAGTGGCGGAGTGTTGGGCGATCGAGAGTCGGAAGTGGTGAAATCCCTAGAAGCTTGCCTCACCGACCACCAAGGAGAATACGTCCGCTTGATCGGCATTGACCCCAAGGCTAAACGTCGGGTTTTAGAAAAATTGATCCAACGTCCCGGTGGTGTAGAAGTCCCGGCAGGAAAATCCACTAGCCTGAAAACTTCCTCCAGCCCAGCCCAAGGGAAAGCCCCCAGTGGTGGAGCCAGTGGTGATCTAGCAGCCCAAGTCCGCCAACTCCTCAGCCAAGGCTACCGCATCGGTGCCGAACATGCGGATGAACGTCGCTTCAAAACCAGTTCTTGGAAGAGTGCCATATCTTTGCAAACTAACAATGCCGCCGAAGTCATAAGTGCTTTGAGCAGTTGTCTGGAAGAGCATACTGGGGAATATGTTCGCTTGATTGCGATCGACCCCAAGGCAAAACGCCGGGTCATGGAGCAGATTATCCAACGCCCCAACGGTAAAGCTGACCTCAATAGTGGTTCTAGTGGTGGTAGCTCCAACGGCAAAAGTGCGAGTTCTTATCAACCAAGTAGTCCCAGTTCTACAGGCAAAAGCTCCTTGAGTGCAGAAATTATCAGCGAAGTCAGAAATCTTTTGAGCAGCAATCACCGGATTGGCACAGAACATGCTGATCAACGCCGCTTCAAGACTGGCTCTTGGCAAACCTGCTCCCCCATCCAATCCCAGAGGGAATCAGAAGTAGTTGCAGCCCTAGAAGCCTGCCTTGCTGAACATCAAGGAGAATATGTCCGGATCATCGGTATTGACCCCAAGGCAAAACGCCGTGTCCTCGAAAAAGTGATTCAAAAACCCTAGAATCATCAGGATTTAGGTCTGGTGTTGAGTGTAGAGGTTAGCGATCGTTTTCGTTACCCTACACTTCTCTACCTAGTAAATAGCAAAAGTACATATCAAATAACCCACACCACAATGCCACTGCTGCAACCGCCATCAATTAATAAATCACATTTCTGTGTCCTTGGGGATGTGAGAATTGATGATAGTGCTGCGATCGCCCCCGGAGTGATTTTGCAAGCAGATACCAATTTTTCTCTAACGATTGGGGCTGGAGTTTGTATTGGTATGGGGACAATCCTCCATGCTCACCAAGGCAATTTAGAAATTCAAACAGGAGCGGTGCTAGGGGCAGGGGTGTTGGTGGTTGGAGGAGGAGCAATTGGGGCTAATGCCTGTGTTGGCTCAACAACTACGGTTTGGAATACCAGTGTTGACCCAGAACGAGTTATTGCGCCGGGTTCTGTGGTCGGGAAAATTGGCAGGGAAGTGGATTTCAATCAGCAAGAAACACAGGCAATCAAGACGGTAGATACCACAGAAGTAGCAGCCGCATCGATCGAAACTCCATCTCCCATTCCCGCACCTACTCCAACTCCTTCAACCTTCGTTTCCCCCACACCATCAGTAGCTCAAACCCCTTCAACCTTCATCTCGCCCACACCTTTGCCTCTGGTTAACTCCACTTTTGTATATCCCAACCCCGGCAGCGGATTTACCAACTTAAATAATTCTCAGAATTCCAATTCCCCTAACAGCCCAAATCTCCCCAATTCTCAAAACTCTGCCCCAAATACTCCAGCAAATCCTGCCAACTCTTCAGAACCAGCAGACCCAAAACCAGAAGCAGAATCTCCTGAAACACCAGAAGCAGAAACAGAAAGCAATCCCCAGTTTTACGGCAAGAACCGCATCGAGCGACTCCTCGGAACTCTCATGCCCCCAACTAAGCCATTTACTTAATTTATTTGTCAAGAGTAGGATCAAAGAATTTTACTAACGCGAGCACTTCATCAGGTGAAGTCAGAAACCACTCAGAACCGGGAGAATTTTTAATATGTTGTCCCCTTAATTTGAGGACACTATGAATTGCACTCTCCATGTAAAGTGGATGTTTAGTCTTTACTATTAATGCAAGATGAGGTTTTTCTGGAAGTGCTGTACTAGCTTGGGCAAGTATTCGTCCTAGAGGATCTCGATCGGTTCGACCAATCTTACATTGCCAAACAGATTCACCATTTTTTTCAGCCACGATACGATAAGCAGGGAGATAGTAAAGATAAACAGCACTATTACCAACTCCAATTATTACATCTACATCTGATAGTATTTCAGGTTGATTATCTAGTTCTTTAATAGATTCACTCTCGTAACTATTATCAATTTCTTCTATTTCAATTAGCTCTTCTATTTCTACAGCACCAACCAAAGAAGCAACTCGCCAGTACCCATAGGAAAGACTTTCTACTAAACCTTTTCTCTTCAATTTTGTCAAAGCGGATTTGACACTACCAGTTAGATCTGAAGATGAATTTGCCTTTCCACCACGTGCAATATGAATACGGGGAATTTCATTTATAATAGTCTGTCTAGTTATCGTTTGCCCACTAAAAAGCTCAATAATTAACTTTTGAATAATTTCAGGCTTAAGTGGAAGACCTTTAGAATGGTAAGAACTATCGTTATCGCTTTGCATTCATAACACCTTAGTAAAATGTACTGATAAATGAAAAGTGCTGTAACTATGCTGAGATTTTTTCATAATCAACTTCAGGAAGTCCTACTCTGTTTTTAGCATGTTCGATCGTCATACTGCAAAGCCGACCATCTTCATCTAAATCTAATAATGTATCTTCATCTAAATCTCGTGTTTCTACAGGTGAGTTGTTAGAAAAAATGATATAAAGAGTATCAGTATCTTCAAAGTATTGAATTTTCATTATTCTAACTCCTTAAAATTTCTATCAAAGAAAGCATTATGGACTGTCTCCCCATCTTCCAAAAGGATAACACGTAAATATTTTCCATCTGCTCCTTCTATTTTTGACCAACAACGTATTCTGCCATCAGCTTGTATTTGTCTTTTAATCGGTCTTTGAACTGTTGTTTCTATCCAGTCCATTTTTATCCCTATACGATCGGGTCTACGTTGCATAGATTTGAAATACTCTGTGACTTTCACTAGGTTCTTATTTTGACTGATTTAGATATTAATATTTACGTTCTTGGGGAGTAAACATGGTGATGGCTACAGGCATGTGGGTAATATCGATGCCGGAGCTGGAATAGTAGGCGAGGGTGTGTTTGAGGAAATTAGTATCATCTCGTTGAGGATAGTCGTCCCGGCAGTGAGCACCCCGACTTTCTGCCCGTTGCAACGCCGACGTGAGAATCATTTCCCCCACTAGCATCAGGTTACGGAGTTCCAGAGCTTCAATTAATTCCGTATTCCATTCCTTGCTTCGATCGCCCAGATAGATTTGCTGGTACTGCTGCTGGAGAGCTTGGAGCTTAGTTAAACCCGTTTGCATTAATTCTTCCGTCCGAAATACACCACAATATTCCGTGAGGGTATCTTGGTATTGCTGGCGCAGATGATTAATTCTGATAGTTCCCGACTGGTTAAATAGATGCTCAATTTCTGCCTGAGCCTGTTGCAGGTATTGCTGCTCGTTAATATTTGGTAGTTTGCGATTTTGGACAAAGTGGGCGATCGACCTCCCGGTTCTTCGACCATAGACCACGCATTCCAACAAGGAATTACTGCCCAAGCGATTTGCCCCATGCACCGACACACAGGCACATTCCCCCGCCGCAAAGAAAGCCTCCACTAAACCATCCGCCCCGCTTCTCACCTGACCATCGGTGTTTACAGGCATTCCCCCCATAGAATAATGCACCGTTGGGCGCACAGGCATAGGTTGAGTCACCGCATCAATACCTAGTAAACGGTGGGCTTCTTCCCAACAAAAGGGAACCCGGCTCATGATTTTTTCCTTACCCATATGCCGGAGATCTAGATACACAAACGGGCCACCAGCAGAACCGTCCACATTGCTACCCCGACCCGCCATCACTTCTTTGGCGATCGCCCTAGAGGTAATATCCCTGGGAGCCAACTCCATGCGGCTGGGAGCATAATTCGCCATGAACCTTTCGCCTTCGCTATTGATCAAATAAGCCCCTTCACCCCGCACTGCTTCAGAAATCAAGACTCCCACTGGATACAAACCTGTAGGATGAAACTGGACAAACTCCATATCTTCCAAGGGTAGCCCAGCGATCGCACTCATGGCAAGCCCATCCCCCGTAGAAGCATAATCGTTAGAAGTTGTATTAAAAGCTCGACCGTAACCCCCGGTGGCAAACATAACTGCCTTGGCTCGGACTACCTGCAAAGTGCCGTCTAACAGGTGATACATGACAATTCCTTTGGCTTGTCCCTCCTCAAGGATCAAACGCATCACATACCATTCTTCGTAGATTTGGACTCCGTAGCGGCGTAGGTTATTGACTAGTTCGTGGAGGATCGCGTGACCAGTTTTATCGGCGGCGTAGCAGGTGCGCTGGTGAGAATGTCCGCCAAAGGCTCGTTGGGCAATTCTGCCATCGGGTAAACGGGAAAATAGGACTCCCAAATGTTCCAGATCAATCACGACTTCCGGGGCTTCCTTGGTGAGGATTTCCACCGCATCTTGATCCGCTAGATAGTCAGAACCCTTCACCGTATCAAAAGCGTGAGCCTCCCAGCTATCTGTATCATCAACATTTTTCAGGGTTGCCGCCATCCCTCCCTGAGCTGCCACGGAGTGCGATCGAATGGGATGAGTTTTGGCAACTAAAGCAATTTTCAAACTGGGATCAATCCGGGCAATTTCCAACGCCGCTCGACAACCCGCCAAGCCACCACCAACAATAATGACATCGTGTTCTAGCATCTTCTCTTAAAATTCTTGTGTTCTTACGTGTTTCTCCTAACTATATTTTCTCGCAAGAATCCCTTTAAAAACCAACAATAAAAAAGGCGGATCACCTTCAAGATAACCCACCTTTTCCTTGATAGTCTAATTGCTTACTTTGCCTTTAAAAAACCTTGTACTTGGTTGAGGGCAGCAGCGCCAATGTTAAACAAAGCCCAACCCGCTGCTAAAGCTAAAGGTGCGAGTACGATCGCAATCCGTAAATCAATTCCGTCCATAGGTTCCTCTCTTAGAATAAATGAAGTTTCTTAAATGTTTCTCATAGTCTAATTTGTAGCAAATTCCGGGGATTTTGTATAGAGAAATGTCTCAAATATAAAATAATCCTTTATTTAGGGTTTTATTTAGAGCTTTATTTAGAGTTGCCCTGCTCTGGAGTTTCGGGAATATCTGGGAAATCAAACACACTATCATCATCTTCCTCTAAACCCCAATCTTCCTCTTGTTTTTTGGCGACGGCTGGGGGCGGCGAGAAAGGCGCATTAATCACTCGATAGTTTGCATCATAAACAGCTTCGGTCATACCTACACCGGAATTGTCTTCATCCCCTTTCCCATAGGCGTAGGTAGAAGGCGGTCTAGAATCTTGGGGTGGATTGGATGGGGTTCTCGGCTCTGATCTCAAGTCTTCTCTAGGTGTCGATCGAAAATCTTCCCTAGGATCAACTCTGGAATCTACCCTAGAATCTCTAGGTTCTGGCTCAGGAGCCGAATCTTGCCAGTCATCATTGAAGTCGATATCCCAATCAGAAAGGTTTTGACTAATTTCTGGGGGGGAGTAGGTGGGGTTGTCTTTATAGTTAGATTGATAGTTAACTTGAGAATTAGCTTGCTGATAGTCAGATTGCTGATAGTTGTCTTGTTGAGAATTGGATTGATAGTTGGATTGAAAATTAGATGGCTGGCGAGGCGATCGCTCCATGGGAGTTTCTGGCTCAAATTCTTCATCTTCTGAGGAGAAATCCCGGAGTCTTTCGGGGCGGGGGACAGAGGTAAGGAAAGCATTGGGTAATTGCAGACAGAGACTAGAGATAAAGCCTAAGATCAGAGCCATTAGTACCCAAATACCGAGGGGCAGGGCTGGAGTTTTTACGCCAAAAATCACTAGGAATAACACCGTCCCCAAATTTTGAACAATAAATAAGCCCAGTATGGCTAGTAATGATAGAAAAAGGATCGATCGAAAATTTAACATAGCAGTAGTTCAGAGAATTAATGCCCTTGCCAACGATTGATGGGAATACAGTCGATATCTAATTGATCCAAAGCCCTTGCTACTACAAAATCTACCAGATCCTCGATCGACTGGGGTTGATGATACCAAGCAGGGATGGCGGGGACGATTCTTGCCCCTGCTTCTGCTAGGGTAGTCAAATTTCGCAGATGGATCAAGCTAAAGGGAGTTTCCCTGGGGACAATTACCAGTTTTCTGCCTTCCTTGAGTTGCACATCCGCCGCCCGTTCTAATAGATCCGAACTCAATCCCGTGGCAATCTTGCCCACCGTACTCATACTACAGGGCATAATTATCATCCCCAGAGTCCGAAAGGAGCCACTAGCAATATTTGCCCCCACATCTGACCAGCGATGACAGCGGAGTTTTCCCTCTTCTTTGACCCCGGCTTGATCTCGCCAGAAAAGTTCTTGGAGTTCCGGCTCTTGGGGCATTTTAATGTTGGATTCGGCAAGCCAGACCATATAGGCAGCTTTGGAAGCAACTAGCTCGATCGAGTAGCCAGCCAAGAGCAGAAATTTCACCGCCCGCACTGCATAGATCAAGCCCGAAGCCCCCGACACCGCCAAGATTAGGGGTTTATTCATCTTCTTCTAGTTCTTCATTACTTGCCCGATTCCCATCCCCCACGGTGACTAGATCAACCTGTTGACGGTAGTAATCCACATTTTTCACCTGTACCTCTGCTTGGTCGCCCAAACGGTAAGCGGTGCGATTCTTTCTGCCCACCAAACAAGAATAGCGCGATCGATACTCGTACCAATCATCCTTGAGGGAACTCACATGGACTAACCCCTGTACCAGTAAGTCAGCAATCTCCACAAAAAAGCCGTAGGACTGAACTCCAGTAATTAGCCCGGTAAAGATTTCCCCCGTGCGCCGTTTCATTAGTTCCGCCTTGTGCAAGCCCCGCCAATCTTGCTCGGCATCGATCGCTACCTTTTCTCGATCGTTAATATGGCTAATCAAAGTTGTCAAAGTTGCTTCCCATTCCTGCTGCAAATCTGGGGGCAGAATACTCCACTCAAACTGTCCATGGCAGCCACTGTGGAACAGATCAATACTTTCCTTTGTCCGGGTAGTCTTGCGATCGCGCCCCGACTCTGCCAACACATGGATCAATCTTTGGACTACCAAATCCCCATAACGTCCTCCCGGTTGTGAACAGCGAGTGTAGCCATCGAGAGCTAGACTAAAATGTCTCCCCGGCTTGGTTCTAAACAGTACTGGCTTCAGGGTTCCTTGCAGGAGATAGTGCAGGACTCGATGGTGTTCAGATTTGGTAAACTCTTGGCAGAAGTGCTGGTAATCGTTGGGGGTAACTTCTTCTTCCTGTTGGAGTTGGAGGTCAAGCTGGAGATTTACCCCTAGTTTGATCAAATCCTGTAGATCCGCCGCATCGGGGGCTGATTGCACACTGTAGAGGAGAGGTAAACCCAGAGCCTGAAAATGATTTGCCACAGATTGGTTCGCCATGGCGACAAGTTCTGCCAATAGTGATCGTACAGGGGTAGTCGGATAACTAGCGATCGCCCCCAATCTCCCTTCATCTTTATAAGGATCCAGAGTTTCCAGACCCAAAATTTCAAAACTGCCCCGTTGTTGCCGTTGAGCCTTAATCGCTGGGCAGAGATTGAAAAATAGGTATTGGAGGAGGATGGTTAATTCTGGGGAAATATCTGTAGGTTGATCAGCTTCGCTCGCTAAAATTTCCTGTACTTCTGTATGGGTAAAGGCTCGATCGACCCGCACCACCGAGGGACGGATGGCATACTCCAGTAGATTTGCACCGCCATCAAAGGTGAGTTGGATGGAAATGGCAAGGCGGTCTTTCCCCGGAATCAAAGCTAAACCATGCATCAATTCTGGGGGTAACAAAGGCAGTACCATGTCTCCCAAAAATACCGTAGTCGCCCGTCGTCTAGCCTCTCGATCGAGGGGGGAATCCATTTCCACATAGTGCGCCACATCGGTAATATGCAAGCTAAACCGCCAGTTGCCCTCTGGGGTCTGTTCCAAGCTCAGGGCATTTTCAGAACGAGTGTCGGTACTGGGTTCGATGGTAATTGTTAACACATCCCGCAGGTCTAACCGCCCTTTAATCATGGGTTTCGTGATCTTATTGGGGAGCAAATCCTTAGCAGCCGCCACCAGATCAGGGATAAAGGTCGTCCGCAGATCGTGTTTGCAACAGACAATATCTGTATCAGCGATCGATTCGGCTTCACTGCCCAGCACCCTCGCCACTCTGCCTACGGTCGGTTTCTGCCCCAAGGGATAGCGCAACACTTCCACATGCACCAAGTAATCAATGGAAGCTGCCAAGAGTTCTTCATTTTCACTGAAAAGATCAATCTCAAATAGCAGTCGATCGTCCAAGGGAATGGCACTATAACCAGTTTTATTTTGTTTGACTCGGGCCAGAATTGATGGGTTGGCACGCTCAAGAATTACCTTTACCTGTCCTTCGGGGCTACGGCGACGGGTTCCTTCCTTCGTGACTTTCACCAAAACTCGATCGCCATTCCAAGCATTGCTCAGATGACTTTCCCGAACATAGATATCTTCTCCGCCCTCGGTGGTTTGGATGGCAAAGCAGAACCCCTTACTAGAGCAGCGCAGTTTTGCTTCCACCACATCTTCTTCTAACACCCGCCGATATTTGCCCCGATCCTTCAACAGTAAACCAATCTTTTCTAGAGCATCGAGAGCAATTTGGAGACGATGCAGATGTAGTTCATCCTGTAGTCCCAACTTTCTCTCCAAAACTTTCGGAGCTACCAACTTATCATCAGTGAAGCTAGAGAGGAGAGTAGCGATTGAAAATTCCATCCATTAATCCTTCGTTATTGAACGTTTGTTATGTTTAAATAAGTTTATGAAGTTTAGGTGACAGGCAAGCTGAGAGATCAAGTTAGGGAATAACAATTACTAAATTTAACCTTAACTCCTAGCCCAAAATCCTTAGGTAGCCTAGCTCCTTGCATCCATACCAATCAAGAAGTACAGGTACTAAAGATTTACCCGCCCTTCATCAGCTATCTATATTTAATGATTGCCAATCCGATACCTGCGTGGATTGTAGAGCAGCATCCCCCAAGAAGTGAATTGGTTGCCTAGGTAATTGCTGTTGCTTTGTTTAAATGTCAAAGATGGCTGATGAAGAGTCTAAAACAATACCAAAACAATAGTATACCAACAATGAATCAAATATTTAAATATACTTGAAATGGTTCTAATTTTTTTACAAAAGTATTTTTATTTTTTGATATTAAATGTAATTAGATTAAGTTAAGTAACTAGATTAATTAACCCCTGACCCGGAAAGCCTCGATCGCCATGTCGTATTCCCTAGGCAACAACACATGACCAATATTATCGCTGGGTCGGGGAATCATATGGTAAGACAAAAGTAACTTTTCTCCCGGTGCTGCCCCCGCTTGGACTTTCTTCACCGCTTCGACTCCAGCCTCTACAGATGCTTTCACTTCGGAGACACTGCCCCGGACAATCACCGTATAAAAGGCTCCACTGAGTTTTTCATAGCCCACCAACATCACATTGGCTGCCTTGACCATGGCATCTGCTGCCGCCAAAGCGGGGGGCCAACCCCGGACTTCTACCATGCCTACTGCTTCTTCCATAACAACTCTTCTCTAGATTTTAGTGAAATTTATTTTCGTGAAATTCTTAGGTAAATTCTAAGTTTGCTCCCCTGTGCATCCCTAATATTATCACCAAGGGATTGCTACCAAAAGATTATTCTTTGGCTCCAGATGTCTTAAATTCTGACGATCGAGAACAAGTTAGGGTCGATCGATCCTGATTAATCCAAATTGCTTAACCCAGATCAGGCTGTCCAAGCTCTCATTTTCCCCGGATTCAAGAGACCATAGGGATCAACTAGTTTCTTAAAGGCTAATTGGAGGGGGTCGATCGCCTTCATACCGCCATCTTCGAGGATATAGGTGTGGGGGTTGGCAATTAAAGCTCCCAAATCTTCGTGATATTTGATAATTTCGTTCATTCTCGCCTCCGTAGAATAGCGGACAATTTGCAGCGAGGCAGGCACGGTTTGCCCCCGCATTTGAATGAATTCTAGATGGGGAATCACTTCATCACCAAAATGATGGAATAGTTGTTCAAGTAATTTTAGGTCTTTATCCGCAGGGAACAGAGTTTGGAGATAGGTCAGATTCTGGTCTATGCTCCGGGCGTGGAGGGTGGTGTGATTCCAAGTGAATTCCAGTAAACTAGTGCCTTTGCTGGCTTCCTTGGCAGTTTTTTGGTAGGTAATCTCTCCACCAAATTCTTTGACCAATTCCTGAAATGGTTCTAGACAATATTCTGCAATCATCACCAAGGCACAATGACAATCAGCAGGTAAATAATTCTTCAAAGCCACAAAATAGCTGGGAATGGGAGCCGCATGAATACTGATCAACTTTTTGACAATCCCATCCGCATCGCCTAGAGCTTGCCCAAACCGAGCAGCCTCCATGAAATCAGCAAAAGTAACAATGACTTCTGCCCAAGGAAGTGCTGGAGCCAAGGGAATTTCTAGCTCGACAATGATGCCGTTAGTGCCGTAGTTATGATTTACCTTTTGGATTTCATCTCCCCGTAGTTCCACAATTCTAGGCGTGTCTTCCATGGTGACAACTTTCACAGCGTGGATATTCCCGCGATCGCGCAACTGCCCGTAGGTGACAGAACCAGCACCACCACTGCCCCCGGCAATAAAGCCTCCAATGGTAGCCGTGCGATAGGTAGAGGGAATCATCCGCCATTCCCAGCCCTGTTCCTTGGCTTGTTTATCAAAGGCTGCCATTTTTACCCCCGGCTCCACGGAAGTTAATCCGGGCTTGATCCAGTTGATCTTAGTCATCTTGGTCAAATCCAAAATCAAACCACCATCAAGGGGAACACACTGCCCATAGTTTCCTGTGCCTGCCCCCCGGACAATGAGGGGAATCTTGTGGCGAACACAGACTTGAGCGGTGTGGAGAACTTCCTCGATCGAGCTAGGACGGACTACCAAATCCCCAACTTTATCCTTAAGCAGAGGCTGGAGAATCGGGCTGAAATGATAATAATCTGTAGATAGTTTGGCAACCTGAGTCGGGTCAGTAATCACTTCCAATCCAGCAAGCTCTTGGGCGATCGAATTCCAGTTAGTAGATGGTTTCATAGTTTAGGAAGGTAAAGAAATAAGGAGGTACAGGGAGGTAGAGGAGGTAAGGGGAGGTAAGGAAATCTTCGATCGATAGTCCAGACTTGTTTACTATTGAGTTTGTTATCGAATACCGCTCCAAGTTAGTTGCAAAGCCGGATCATTCTGGGGAGGAGGACTTCCCCCGCCGGAATCTTGATCTAATCTGCCAGTTAGTAAGTAAGTCTGCATATCGCCCTTGCCTTTAATGTGGATAATGCCCCTGTCTGTGAACCGATACTTATTATGTAAGATATCATAGGTTGATTTTGTAACTTGGATAGCACCAGAGATACCATGGGATTCCATCCGGGCGGCGGTGTTGACAGCATCACCCCAGAGGTCGTAAATAAACTTTTTAGTGCCAATCACTCCAGCGATCGCTGCTCCCGTATTAATACCAATGCGGATGTTAATTTCTGCGTGATGTTTGGCATTAAACTTTGCTAATTCCGCCTGCATATCTAACGCCATTTCGGCAATACATTCGGCATGGTTGGGAATGGGATTAGGCAAGCCACCGACTACCATGTAAGCATCACCAATAGTTTTGATTTTTTCCAAACCGTACTTTTCTGTCAGATTATCGAAGGCGGAAAAGATTTCGTTGAGAAAAGCTAGTAATTCTTCGGGGGATATTTGGGCAGAAAGCACCGTAAAACCAACAATATCTGCAAATAAAACCGTCACCTCAGCAAAACCATCCGCAATAGTACTTTGACCATCTTTTAATCGATCGGCAATGGACTCAGGCAAAATATTCAGCAAGAGGCGATCGCTCTTTTCTTGTTCTTTGAGGAGTTCAATATTTGTCTCTTGTAATTGAGCAGTACGTTCCCGGACTCGATCCTCTAACTGTTTAGCATTTTGACGCAACCTATTAATCGCTAAAGTTAATCCTGTAATCCCCAAAATCGCCAGCCCCACTAACAGGAAAAACAAGTTTTGGAGTCCGCCACGGGTTTTTTGAGTGATCGTCTCTAGGGGTTGAGTAATTTCTAAAATCCCCCGCACATCTCCCTCCTGCCAATCTTTTTTGGGACTAGCGGGGTGAGTATTATGGCAATTCACACAGCTAGCCGTTAAAACATCCGCTTCGGCATAGCGAAAGGCTGGTTGACCACGAAATTCCTCACTACGAAAAAATTTTTGGGTCGGATTTTGCGTCAAGTATTGCAGGGCTTCCCGTTCAAACTCATCCTGAGGTTTCCCTTCTTTTGCTCGCCACGGAAATGGATAGTCACTGTAGACCCGAACTGATACTTCAGGATTTTTGTTACTGATTTGTTTACTGAGTTCGATCAAAAAAGTTGCAGGCAAGGGAATTACTACTTTTGTGGGATTGTAGTCGTGGGTAAAATTAATCAGTTGCTCCTTGGTGAGGCGATTGACCACCTCAGAACTGTAGAGCGTCCGGGCTTCTCGGATACTTTGGGCGTAGAGGGTCGCATTTTGGAGGGCTTGGGAAGCAATGAGGCTGGAGGAAAGCTGAGACATATTTGCCATGGCGATCGCTACACCAACGCAGAATAAGATGGTTACAGCAAGAATAATGCGCTTATAAATTAATTCACTGAGGGCGGCTCGGCTATAAGAAATTAACTGGTGCATAGTGTCTCCAGGGATGAGATTTAATCTTTGATCTTAGATTTAGATGCACGATCGATTACTCACTCAGGGCTTACACAAAATAAGGCTTTATCTGCTACTACAGGTAGTGTAAGGTTCCCCTTGCCTACTCTACTCATAACTTCTATGGGCGGTTATGGGCGGATAAAGCGATACCCTACTTATAACCTACTTCCTAATCTCCTTTACCTTCTTTACCTTCTTTACTTCAAAACTAAATCATCCAAAATTGCGTAATCCGGCAGACTAGTATCAATAGGTTTGCCGTTTCTGAGGACAATCCGATCGTGCTGCGATCGAGCCAGCAACTCACTATATCTTCGCCCCCGGAATAGAACTAAATCTGCCTTGGCTCCGGGGATAATTTTTGCCATATCGGGGAAACCAATAATCGTTGCCGCCGTATTTGTGACCATTCCGGGAGCTTTGGTGTAGTTATTATCCAAATGGGCAATGCGGACTCCTTGATTCAGCACTTCTAGCATATCGTGATCCCCAAAACCATAGAAAGGATCTCGGCAATTATCACTGGCGATCGCCACCTCAATTCCTGCCCCTTGCAATTCCTGAATCGCTGTCACTCCCCGCCATCTCGGAGTTCTACTCGGCTCCCGATCTTGGAGAAACATATTACACATGGGCAGACTAACAATCCCAATCCCAGCATCTTTGACAACTTGCAGAGTTTCTGCGACTACGGCTGGGGATTGCACCGCCAGACTACAACAGTGACCACAGGTGATTCTGCCCTTGAAATCATGACGGATGGCTGCTAAAGCTATGGAATATAAACATCTAGATTCTGGATCATTAGTTTCATCCACATGGAAATCTAAGTCTAAATCCCGTTCCTTGGCAAGGGTAAATACTCGATCGATCTCTGTCTCTAAATTCGGATTAGGATAAGCCACCCCACCAAGAATTTCTCCAGTCGCTGACACTAAATCTGCCAATTCCACCCCTGCCGGAGTTAGGTAATAATCTAGAGATACAAGGGCAACGGCTTGGAGTGTAAGGCGATCGAGCCATTGTTTTTTGAGTTCGCTAAATACTTGAAACCCTTGTTTCCCCAAAGATCCCAACGCATCTAAATGAGTCCGCAGAGCCTGAGTGCCGTGGGCATAGCTACACTGCAAACCAAATTCCATCCGCCGATACAACTCCTCTGGTTGCCAATTAACTTCATCTTTCTGGATTGTTTCTACTGCTGTAGCAAATGCCCCGTCAATATTCACAGCCCTTTCCCAGATATGCCCCTTATCTAGATGGGTATGGATATCTACGAACCCCGGTAAAATCATTCCCTGCCGGAGATCATAGTTGGCTTCTTGATGAATATTTAGATTGGTATTTAGATTAATATTTTCATTGACCTCTAAGCCTTCACCCAGAGATAGAGCAGGCTGTACCTGTTGAATCAGTCCCTCATGGATATAAATATCTACCAGAACCAAGCCCTCTCTGGTTTCCTGCCAATTGCCGAGGGGAAGCAAAGCCACAGGAACGTGGGCATTTTTGATCCAGTAGCTACCCGTTTCTAAAATTGATAAATTCATAAATTTCTAGATAAATGTCTGGCGATCGAAAACTCTAATTTTCTCGTTTAATTGCACTTTCATGCCAGTTCTTGAGCAGAAAATCTGAGAGGGCAGTGAGACTGACAAAGATTAATACTCCCAACACTGTAGTTAAAAGTAAAGCCGCAAACATTCGGGGAATTTGGAGATTATAACTTGCCATCAAAATTTGGTAGGCTAATCCCGATCTCGCTCCCCCAGTCCCGGCTACAAATTCGGCAACCACTGCTCCAATGAGAGCCAAGCCACCGCTAATTTTTAGACCTCCTAGGAAATAGGGCAAAGCTGCGGGTAATTGCAGATAGATCAGGGTTTGCCACTTGGAAGCCCGGTAGAGTTGAAAAACATTACGGAGGTTGTGGTCAACACTATTTAAGCCAAGGGTCGTGTTGGAGATAATGGGGAAAAAAGCCACAATCCACGCACAAACTACGAGGGCGGCAAAAGTAGTATTTGGTTCTGGGACAACCCGCCGAATCCAGAGAATAATCAGGGGCGCGATCGCCACGATCGGGGTAGTTTGCAAAATCACGGCGTAGGGAAAGAAACTGCGCTCAATCCATTTACTCTGGACAAACAAAACCGAAATAAATACCCCGGAAACCACGGCAGCAATAAAAGCCACAAGGGTAATTTGTACAGTAATCATCAAGGAACCAAACAAAGTGTTCCAGTCTTTGATCAAGGCTTGAACTACTAACAGGGGGCCAGGGAGAAGAAAGGGCGGCATGTTCGTAATTCTCACGAATAATTCCCACAAGATCAGGGCAATAACTCCCACCGCGAGGGGGGCAAGGACATCGATCGAGGTCAGCTTTTTCCATAACTTGGTGCCG
>JAIMKT010000025.1:8220-31303 GCA_020692245.1 Microcoleus sp. GA_180221_E-2-1-MAG-45_12 | reverse complement strand
AGTCTCAGTTACAGGCAGCAGGGTTGGTTGGGGCGGGGATTTAGTCATAATTAATTAGCAGTTATTTCCCGTGAATTTCATCATAATATTCAGTTCCGGCAACGGCGGCGGCGAGTCTGCCAGAAATTTCTCGACAGTATTCATTACTAATCCGAGAGGTTCTAAATTCCTCTGTGCGGGGATAGGGAGCCTCGATCGCTACTTCTCCCACTACTCGACCGGGACGGGGAGCCATAATTACTACTTTCTGGGAAAGATAAACCGCTTCGTAGACATTATGGGTAACAAAAACTACGGTGTAGCGATTCCCTTGACCATCTCCCTGCTGCCAGAGATTCAACACATCGGTATTGAGTTTGGCTCTAGTCATTTCGTCCAAGGCTCCAAAGGGTTCATCCATCAAGAGGATTTTGGGCTTTGTCACCAAGGCTCTGGCGATCGAGACCCGCATTTTCATGCCGCCGGAGAGTTCCCTGGGGTAAGCATGGGCAAATTTATCCAAGCCGACTAGATGCAGGACTTCTTGGGCGGGCGATCGAGATTCCCGGTCATTCATCCCTGCCAATTTCAAAGGCAGCCGGACATTTTCCATCACCGTTGCCCAGGGCAGCAAGGAGGGTTCCTGAAACACAAAAGCCAATTCTTTCTGGGGTTGATGCTCTCCCCAAGTAATGCTCCCCTCAGACATCTGCCCCAAACCCGCCATGAGTTTCAAAGCGGTACTCTTCCCACAGCCAGAGGCTCCCACCAAACTAACAAACTGCCCATCCTCGATCGCTAAGTTCATGTCTTGGAGGGCGATCGTCCCGTTAGCATAAATTTTACTAACGTTATTCAGGGTAATTGCCCTAGATTTTGCCTCGCTGAAAGAAATTTTTGAACTCATATAACGGTTAGTATGTAAAAAAGGACTGTCCCAAAAGCAAAGGATATAGCTATTAATTCTAGCTACTACTATAATGCCAATTCCTTCAACATGGCAGGAACTCTGAAGAATTTTGTTCTCTGATTTGATAGTAAAGTTAATCGTATGGAAGTCCCGCGTTTACATCCCGAAACTACAGAGGCAGTCCGCCAACGGGTGGATATTGTTGAGGTGGTTTCTGAGTATGTGGTCTTAAAAAAACAGGGGAAAGACTATACAGGCTTATGTCCATTTCATACCGAAAATAGCCCTAGTTTCAGTGTCAGCCCTGATAAACAACTCTACTACTGCTTTGGGTGTCAGGCGGGGGGAAATGCGCTCAAGTTTCTCATGGAGGTGGGGAAGCGATCGTTCAGTGAAGTTGTCCTTGACCTTGCCCAACGCTATCAAGTCCCCATTAAAACCCTAGAACCCAAGGAACGGGAGGAGTTACAACGGCAGCTTTCTCTACGGGAACAACTTTATGAGGTGCTGGCGATCGCCACTAGTTTCTTTCAACACGCCCTCCGTCAACCCCAAGGAGCCGCCGCCCTAGAATACCTAAAGCACCAGCGCCAACTCCGAGAAGACACCATCCAACAATTTCGCCTCGGTTACGCCCCCAGCACTTGGGATACGCTCTATCGCTATCTTGTGGAGCAGAAGAAAATCGCCGTTGCCATTGTTAATCAAGCCGGGTTAATTTCGCCGAAAAAATCTGGGGATGGTTATGTAGATAGGTTTCGCGATCGCTTGATGATTCCCATTACCGATATTCAAGGGCGGGTGATTGGTTTTGGGGGCAGAACTCTTAGCGATGAGCAACCCAAGTATCTCAATTCTCCTGATACGGAGCTATTTAATAAGGGGAAAACTTTGTTCGCGCTAGATTTTGCCAAAGCGGGGATTACGAAGCAGGATCAAGCGGTGGTGGTGGAGGGATATTTTGATGCGATCGCCCTCCATGCAGTGGGGATTAATCAAGCCGTAGCTTCCCTTGGCACAGCCCTCACGGGAGATCAGGTCAAGTCCCTGTTGCGCTACACAGAATCTAAGCAAATCATCCTCAATTTTGATGCAGATAAAGCCGGGGTTAATGCTGCAAGTCGGGCTATTAGTTCTATCTTTCCCTTAGTCTACGGCGGTCAGGTGGGATTGCGAGTGGTAACTCTCCCCGATGGCAAGGATGCCGATGAATTTCTGTTGCATAATCCCGTAGCCAAGTATCAAGAATTACTCACCGATGCCCCCCTATGGATTGACTGGCAGTTGCAGCAATTGGTAGTCGGGGCTGACCTCAAACAAGCGGATCAATTTCAGCAAGTTAATAATGAAATGGTGAAAATCCTCAAGGAAATCACCGACAATAATCTGCGGACTTCCTATCTCCAGCAGTGTGCAACTCTACTCAGTCAAGGGGACGGAAAATTATTTCCGTTACTTTTAGAAAATCTGATCACTAGTTTGGGCGGTAATCTCCGGGGATATGCTGCCCCCCAAGGTAAAAATACACTCCGACAAGGATCAGTATCCAATCAAAATTCCTCGCAGACTTTTCTTGTCAATAACTCTAGCGATCGAAGCCTGCTGGAAAAATCCGAAACTTTGTTAATGCGGCTCTATCTCCATTGCCCAGAGTATCGAGAAGTGATTATTACAGTTTTAGAGGAACGTAATTTAGTTTTTACGATCGCGGAGTATCGGTTTCTGTGGCAGCAAATTGTGGCGATCGAACCCACTTTATCTAGGCAACAACCAGATTTAATTGCCAGAATCCAAGATGAATATCTCCAGTTCCCAGAGAAACTCAACCAAATTTCCCATCTTTTCCACCTTGATGAGTACACCGAAAATCAAATCAGTGTTGCCCCAGAATTAATTAATGCTGCCGTGGCTTGTATGGAGCGAGTCATCTGCGAAAAATGTTATCGCTACTATTTGGATCTATGGCAAAAAACCGATTTTAAGATCGATCGACCCCTGATGGAAAAGTATTGGTTGGAGTTAAATAAATCCAAGGAACGAATCAAAGACCTCGATCGAGAATTACAGTTTCTATATTTCTATCGCTAGGTTTATAGTGTGGGGCGACTGGAAATATTTCTACAACAAAGCCCACCTGTGTGGACTCAAAAAAGCAATTTATAATTTCAAACTAGAGACTAGTCACCAATGATTTCTGGTTGCATTAGCTCATCAGACATTTCAATAATTGCCCGTAATACTGGCTTCATCATCGGATCATCAATATCGCTATCTTCATAACGGCGGCGCTTTGCCCTGTTGGCGACTTGGACGGTGATTTTGTAGCGATTGGAGGCATTGCTAACCAAATCTTCGGCTCGGTACATCACATCCATAGAGTCGAAATGATAACGTTTATGCAACATAATAATTTTCCTGTAGCTGATTAGATCTAAATTAGAAGCTATATCTAAGCTAAATTTTGACTTTTAACTTTTAGCTTTTGACTTTTAACTTTAGCCTAATCATCTTAGCTTATTAACCTCAACCTGTTAACCGTGCCTGTTAATTTCCCTCGCAGTCGAACCAACTAAAGTGGGGGGAATAGCGATCGCCATCGGCAGCACCCGCCCGACCATAAATAAAGTTAGAGCTAACCAGAGGAGGTGGGGATTTTGGGAATGCCAAGCCCAGAACGCTATGGGAGCAAAGCCCACTAGAGAAGCGATGAGGGCCGATCGCAATAACACCTTTCCCGCAGTTAAGCCAATGAAATAGCCATCCAACATATAGGCAAGGCTGCCAAAACTAAGAATGGGTAAGAGCCACAGCACATAATTTGGAATTTGTTGCAGGACTTCTTGGTGTTTGGTCAACAGGCTAAAAATCGGCATCGGCAAGGCAATAACCGGAAGAGCGATCGCCAATCCCAACCCCAAGCTCAAACCTCCAGCCACCCAAATTAGTTGCAACAGTTCAGATGGGGACTGATTGGGATGTACTTGATTAGCCTGTAGGGAATTAATTTCTGATTGCTTTCCTTGTCCATAAAAATTTCCGGCAAAGCTCTCTGTAGCAAAGGCAATACCATCGATGAAGTAGGCAGAAAGATTGATAATCTGCAAAACTAAAGCATTAGTAGCAAGGACGATCGTCCCCATTCCGGCTCCCAAGTTGGTAAACACCGCAAAACTAGACACCATTAATAATGTCCGCACCAAGATATCCCGATTCAAACTAACAGTTGCTTTAAACGCCTCAACTTCCCATAGCTGCGAGAATTTCGGGAAATTTCCACGAGCCACAACCCCAGAAGCACGAAAAGAAGAGCTAGACTCGAAGGCAATTAATCCTAACCCCGCCCCTGTCATTAGGTATTGGCTTATGGCTGTTGCTGCCCCGGCTCCCGCACTCTCCCAGCCAAATTTACTAATAAAAAAATAATCCAAAATAATATTGGCAAGATTGCCGACTACCGATAACAGAAATACCTGCCGCCCCTGCGATCGACCCAGAAACCAACCCAGCAGGACAAAGTTTAATAAGGTTGCTGGTGCGCCCCAGATCAGAGCATTGTAGTACATCTGCCCCGATAGTTTCACCGCCGCCGTCGCACTTAACAAGCTAAAGCCTAATTCTCTTAGGGGATATTGCAGAATCAAAATTAACATCCCCAAGCCCAGAGCCAGAAGGGAGTTGCGTAAGCCCACTAGTAAAACTTCCCTCGGATCACCCCTGCCCACCGCCTGAGCCGTCAGTCCTGTAGTCCCCATGCGCAGAAACCCAAAAGTCCAGTAGATATAGTTAAATAGCACCGTAGCGATCGCCACCCCTGCCAAATATCGGATATCTGCCAAATGCCCCAAAAATGCTGTATCCACCAGCCCCGCCAAAGGAACCATCAGATTAGCCAACACATTCACAGCACTGAGTTGCAGAAACCGGGGAACGAAGTTATATTGTCCAGCGAGAGCAGCCATAGTTTATTTTGTTTTAACTTAGCTAGGCAAATCTCCAAACTGATTCCGGTAGCGATCGAGCATCATCTCTAATTCTACTGCCTTCTGCTCTGCTGCCTGTCTAGCTTGCGTTTCTGCTTCTAGAGCCTGCCATAATTCCTCAGGAATCAACAATTTTTCTCCATTATCACCACGATAAAAGGTAAGTAAACTCCCTTCTGGCACTAGGTTTAGTTGCAGAGTTTCACTATAGTTATTAGTGATTTTACGATAAAATCCTTCTGCTTGAAGACGATAGCCCAGTAATTGTTCGGGAACCCATTCTCCTCTAGGATCAAATAACCAGTATTCTTCTACACTTAGTTGCTCGTAGAGATTTTTTTTGAAGGAGTAGTCATTTTCTTTATTTCCTTGAGAGGTCATTTCGATAATTAATTTGGGAACTTGCCCTTCTTCCCAAACTTTATAGTTATTCCTAATACCCGGTTCCACATCAAAAATCACCATAATATCTGGGGCAACTCTGGCACTGGGCAGCCCTTCCACATAGTAGAGAAATTGGTTAGAGAGAATAATTGCTGATTGCTCTGCTAAGTAATGAGTCAGGACAGTTAAAGTATTGATAATTGCTAAAAGATGCTCATGGGTTTCCGCCAAGGGTTCATCATCCTCACTAGGGTAGAATATTTCAGTTTCCGGGGAAATTTTCAGGTTAGTAACCATTTGTTCGATCCTTGAGTATTGACAGGACTAGAGAGACCGGGCTTCTAAGAAAAATTGTTGTTTCTTCAATTATAAATCTACCAAGAAAAAAGGTTTCTGGCATCAAATGCGTAAGTCCTACCCAGCTAATATCAGGAATAGGACTACTCAACAACTAACTACAGAGCTTAGAGTTCTTCTTCAAATCTACCTTGCTGCATAGCATCTTTATTAGATATGTAGTTTTCCAGAGCATTTTTAATATTCTTACACTTCTCCCGCACACGATTTTCAGCTAGGGCAAGAACATTGAGTTGAGCATCACTATCAACTTTCGCTCGAACACCCCCCATTAAATCATACAACGTCATTTCACGTGATCTATGTTTAAATACGTTTACTAATAACATACTTTCCTCTTCAGAATTACCATACTTAAAGACTGGTCTTCCGCCAATATGAATTTTTTGAGCCGCTTCTTTTTCTTCTGGTGTCAGAGTTACTTGGATGAAAGTTTCATAGTAGGTTCCACCAAATGTACCTTTCTTTTCTTGACGATCAATCGTTAGCTTCATTGTTCAACTCCTTGAAATATTTAAAGGTTAAAATTAGTTAATGGCAAATAGGTCTGAGGTATTAAAACCAAGCTTCCTAGTTGAGAACTAGTTACTATTTTTTTCTTGACAAAGATTGCAAAAAAAATTGTTGTGACCACTTTTGCTTAAGGCTCTAGCTCGACTTTTGTTGATTCCACTAGTTTTTTTAACGGTTCTGGCAGTGATAATTGCTGTTGTATATTTGAGAGAGTCACTGTTCCACGAACATAGAGTGCTTCCATCCACTGAGCCTCCTGTGGTGCAGTTTTCACATAGGCGAAGTAGAGAGCATCTCCAAGGGGCATTACCTCATTTCCGTTTCTTCTTTCTTCTAATTTTTTCTTAAGAACTTTACTGCCACTTCCTGTAAGGTGAGCCTTAAGTCTCGCCTGAATATTACTTTTAGACATCCCTACATACTCAACTCTATATCCATATTCATCCTTTCCAGCAATTGCATAAACACCAGCACATCTTAAACTAAGTTGGTCTAGCGGTGTGGTGTTCACTTTGCTATCCATACCATAAAATATACATTTGTACCAATTACTCCACGCCATCTGAAATTCCTCCTTATTCTATTTCCTTCGTTACAGAAAAACTAAAGTAGCTAACTGATTTCTCACTTGATCATTTTAAGTTTAACAAGATTATCTTAAGTCTAACAAGTTTATCTAGTGGAGATTTCTTAAGAATAAATATAGGATTTCCTTGTAAATACAAGATTTTGTGATATTTCAATATGGCGTTTTTCCTTGGTCAGCGTCTTCGTGCTACTCGTGAATTGCTTGGTATGACTCAAGAACAGGTTATTGAGCAATTAGAGATTCGCTACGACATCATTATGAGTCAGCAAACTCTATCCACGATCGAGAACGGAAAACGCAAGGTAGATGCAGAAAAAGAGTTACCCGCCTTCGCTGGGGTCTATGGCAGGTCGATCGATTATTTTTATGAAACCTTAGAGTTACCCACTTCATCCCCATCTTTAGTCATTACTAAAAGTAAGCCAACTATTACGGTTGACCTAGAAGCTCTTACCCACCGAGATAAGCTAGAACTAGCAGTAGAACTGATTTACGATGTTTTACAAGAAAATTGAGTAAGACAAAGGTTAGAGTAGATTATCCATCAACGCCATGAGGTCGATCGCTCCCTGAGATAAATCCACCAAACCTTGCTGCTCATCCAATTCTAACTGGTGATCTAATAATCCCTTGAGGGCAATTAACTTAAAACTACTTTCTACCGCAGCTTGAGCGATCGCCTCTGCGGCTGGCAGATAGCCAATATCCCCCAAATTTCGCAGCACAATCCGCCGCATTTTAATATCATCGTCTAACAAACTATCTACTAACATCTTGCCGTAGGTATCATCTCCCGTAATTTGGTACATTGCCCGCGCTGCCCCGTACCGAATCTTGGGTAAGGGATGGTCTAAAAATGGTTGAATTAATTCCCTAGCTTGCACTGCTTGTAAATTCCCCAGAGCCGCCATCACCGCTTCGTAGGGTTCTGTAAGGTGGGGTCGTCCCGGTGTTTGCACTGCTTTTGCTACTCCCCCAGCCAACAACTGCATCAAGGCGGGGATACTACTATGATCTTTAAGTTGTCCTAGGGCTTCAGCGGCACATTCCCGGACATAGAAATCACTACATTCTAGACAGGTGATCAAGCCCGGTACTGCTCTGGGATCACCCATTTTCCCTAAAGCTCTGGCTGCGTTCCGCCGGAGGGGATAACCTCCTAATTCCGTGCGATCGGCTTCATCAGTTAAACACTCAAGCAAAACTTCTACTGCTTCTGGGCTATGGACACGAAACTTACCTAGCCACCATGCAGCATAATAACGGAGACTCGTATCTGGGTGGCGGAGATTGGCGATCGCTTCTTCCACCGTCAGTTGTTGAGTCTCCTGTGCTAATTCCTGTTCTGGCTCTAACATTCCAGATATTTTTAATTTAATTAACTAATTTAATTAACTACTCAGCTTCATCTGGGGTTAGGGGAGTAATACTAACAATCTTTCCTCCCTGCCGCAAAATTCGTTGCATTTCTTCATTCATCCGGCTGTAGGGAACCGTGACAAAGGTGCTGCCGCTATTACGAATATTGTACTTATTCATATCATTTGTCCGGCTTTGTTTTAAGCCCACAACTTCATAACGAAAAGTCCGGCTAGCAGCAGATTCCAATCCTCCAGTCCCGATCGTAGTTTGCCCAAACATTGATGTTCTCCTAGAAAGTTTTTGTAAAAGTTTGAAAGTTTCAGTGAAAATTGTAACGAAGCCTTTACCAATTTCTCAACAAAGAGAGCAGGTTTTGCTTTAACTATGGTCTTGAGGTTATCAAAGATTTTTAGCTAAATTCATCCCTGCCCTTAATATTTAAACCAGATAGCCAAGAATTAGCCTAATCATTAGCCTAATCTCAGTCTAGGCTGGGTTGATGCTCACAATCTTGCCACCAGCTTTACTAATTTGTTGCATCTTAGCAGTTAGGCGCTCGTAAGGTACGAGGAACACAGTGCTACTCCGGCGGATATTGGGATAACCGGGTTGTTGAGAGTTAGCTCTGAGGGCAGTAACTTCAATGCGGAAGACGCGATCGCTTTCACCCACAGCATTACCCATGGTCAAGCGAGGAGCCACATCATTAGAAGCCTGAAATACCCAATTGCCGGTACTTCCAGAGGGAGGCACGATCGTAGAAACCGAGTTTTTGCCCAATTCCCGTGCTAGACGAGAACCAGAACCTCTAACTTGAGCATTGTCACTGTTGGCATAACCCCGGTAGAGTTGGAACATCCGGTTAAAGCCCGCAGTTTTCTGACCTGGTTGAAAGTCAAAGCCCCGGTAGTAAGGAACCACACTGTCACCAAAGGCAGATTGATACTCCATAGAATCAATATAAGAATCAATTTCTGCATCGTAACCTTGGTTTTGATAGAGGTCTAGGTGAAATACCACTTCTGACTCATCGTAGGGGGCGCGACCCAAAAGATGCTTATAGTTGAGTTCGATTGTCCGAGTTTGAAAATTGTTGTAAAAAAATTTGTTTTTGTATAGCTCCGACTTTGCCACCGAGCGGACAAATTCCCGGACACTGATGTTGCCATCACGCAAAAGTGACTCTGCACTGACTAGGCGCTCAGATTTCATGAGATAGTCATTGCCCAAGACATGCCGATACACTGCCCGGATCACCGTTTCTACATCTTCCCTACTATAGTTAGGACGTAATTCCACGGGGGCAGCATTACTAAACGCCGAAGTTCCTAATCTGGATGCTGCTGTTGTAATTGCCATCTTCCTTTCTCCTAAAACTCGCCATTATTATCTACGTTTCTAAATGATTTAGATAAAACAAGGCCCGGAAAGGTAAACAGCACTAGTTAGAGATGTTAAAAATTCAAAAGATGAATTTTCCCTAACCACCGTAGCTTACTTTTCCGGGCGGAAAGCCAATTAGCTTAGAGCGTTGATGGCGTAGTCGAGGTAGGTGTTAGCTTCGTTAGCAGCTTGACCACTTAGACCATGGTTAGCCTTGATGTGCTTCAGAGCTTCTACGTACCAGCTAGGAGACAAGTCAAAAGCCCGGTTAACTTCATCCAAACCAGCAATCAAGAACTCATCCAAAGGACCGGTACCACCAGCTACTAGAGAGTAGGTAACAATTCTGAGGTAGTGACCGATATCACGGGAACACTTGGATTTACCACGAGCATCAGCAGCGTAGTTAGCTCCAGACATTTGGGTGGTGTAGGGGAATTTTTGGTACACAGCTTGAGCAGCACCGTCAATTAGTTTTTGAGCGTTGTTGGTTAGGCTCCGAGCAGCTTCCATGCTAGCAGTAGCTCTATCCAAACGACCGTTTACAGCTTGTAGTTCGGTGTTGCCTAAGAAACGTCCTTGGGTATCAGCAGCGGCGATCGCTTCAGTGATAGGGGTTTTCATGATCTAATCTGTCTCCTTAAAGTAATGTTTTTCAAGTTTTGCTTACAGCAATTTATTGAGGTTGCAGTACATAATGACTGCGCTAGATTGGCTCTAGATTGGCTTTAGATTTTTACTCTTAGTAGAGGGAGTTAATTAACCTACAGCAGCAGCAGCCCGATCGAAGTAACCAGCAA
The DNA here is from genome assembly GCA_020692245.1 of Microcoleus sp. GA_180221_E-2-1-MAG-45_12. GTDB lineage: Bacteria > Cyanobacteriota > Cyanobacteriia > Cyanobacteriales > JAAUUE01 > JAAUUE01. Next base: position 21,046 of record JAIMKT010000025.1, on the reverse strand, counting down.
GCTCAGAGATGAGTTGACTGCAATCGCCGGGGGTGATGCCAGCAGGATCGTTAGCAACAGCAATAGCTGCATCTTTCATTTTTTGTACGCCTACAGCTACGGAAGAACCGGGAGTTCCCAGAGCTTGGTAGGTTTCGCGCAAGCCGTTCAAGCAACGGTCATCTAGAACACTAGCATCGCCAGCGATCGCAGCATAGGTAACATAGCGGAGGATAATTTCCATATCACGCAAGCAAGCAGCCATGCGACGGTGAGTATAGGCATTTCCACCGGGAGCGATCAAGTTTGGTTGCTCATCGAACAAAGCCCGAGCAGCATTGGTGACAATAGCGGAAGCGTTGCTGGTGATCCGGTTTACAACGTCCATACGTTTGTTACCATCTTTAACAATGGCACTTAGAGCATCTAGTTGAGCAGAGCTAAGGAATTCTCCTTTGGCATCAGCTTGAGAAACCACTTTGGCGAATGCGTCTAACATGAATTAATCTCCTGTGAGTTGATGTAATTATTTTGATCAAAAAAACAGCTTAGTTTATGTGGGGTAGTCGTACCAAAGATTTCCTAAGTAGATATTCCTAGTCAAATTCTATGTAAAAACTATGTCCAGAAAATATTCTAATAAAGGTATTCTCAAATAAAACTACTGAATCACATTAGTTAACAAAAGCTTCAATTAAAGCTAGTCTTCTCAAAGCTTTCTCTCTGTTTCTTCACCAACAAACCAGACCTAATCCTTACTACCGTAAGACCAGTATCCTAAATTCAGTGATTATGAGAAAAAAAAATTTTTTATGAGAGAAAGAAAGATCAGAAAAAACCTTGACTTATTTAACTTTTGTTTGTGATTTATTCCCTACAGGATAATTTATACAATGCTGTGTCAGCTTTTTTCCTTAAGATTTATTAAGTTTTCCCAGCATTTCTCCTCCGAAGCCGGAAATCTTGACAGGGCAAGCTAAAGAGCGATCCTTGACTTAGAAAAATCCGGCAGATTTTGTTAACTAATGTTAAACAGCGTAAATCTTGATGATTCTGAATATTTTATCTTTATGAATATTGGCATAATTTTTCTAATTTTGATAAGTATTTATCACTAGCAAACCTCTGATAACTTTTGAGAACTCTTGAGAAGTTTCAGATACATCCTCGGTAATCTTTTGGTGATCTTGAGGTTAATCAGAAATTAAGGGGTGAAAAACTTCGATCGAGAGTCCTTGTATAATCAAGATAATCGAGAAATAATCTCAAACTTAATGCAAGTAATTGGGGAAATAAACTGAGCGTAATTTGCCTCTGAGTTGTGACCCATGGTTTTTGATAATTTCCTAATTTCTGAAAATTCCTAGAGGGGGTACAACTATAGAAACTATCTTTGGTAACTTACAAGGGCTGAAATCTAGTCAGCTAAAGCAAATCCAGAAACTATACCAACAAAGACTACCGGGCGATCGCCTCACCACTCCAGAGTTTGCCCAGCGTTTAGCTGCTATTAGTAGCGAAATCAAGCAGCCTCTGTGTGCTTATATCAATCGTCGGGGACAGGTAATCAGGGTGGGAGTTGGTACGGTGAACCAAACCAAAATTCCGCCCCAAGAATTGCCCCGCTACGGAGCCGAGCGTCTATCAGGGATTCGCTGCCTCAGTACCCAAATCAAGCAGGAAACTCCCAAGGAATCGACCTTAACCGCCATGGCAATTCAACGCCTCGATGCTTTGGTGATGATCAACATTGATGAGTCTGGGTTTGAGCGCCGGGGTGGAGGGGTGACAGGCTACGTCAAAGCAGTTTATCTTGCCCACTTGATGCCAACTCCCGAATTAGAGCTAGAAAAAAATCTTTCCGGAACTGAGGGAATTTTGCCCTTTTCTTGGTATCTTTCGGAGCCAATGACTTTAGAGTCCCTAGCAAATCAAGATTTTGAGGAATTAGTTGATAACCTAGAGTCAGAATTTAGCCGAGAATTTGTCGCTCAAGAAGTAGATAGTCGGCTCGATCGAGTCTTGGTGGTGGGTTTAATGACCGATGGCTCCACTCTCCAAACCTTTGAGGATAGTCTGGCAGAAATTACCCGCTTGGTTGATACCGCCGGGGGTGTAGTTTTACAAACAGTTCGGCAAAAACGTAGCCGTCCCCATCCCCAAACTGTAGTGGGCGAAGGAAAAGTAGCCGAAATCGCCCTCACAGCCCAGACCCTAGGGGCAAATTTATTGGTTTTTAATTTAGATTTATCCCCCGGTCAGGTACGCAACTTAGAACAACAGGTGGGGATTCGGGTGGTCGATCGAACGGAAGTCATCCTCGATATTTTTGCCCAGCGCGCCCAGTCCCGAGCCGGAAAACTTCAAGTAGAACTTGCCCAACTTGCCTACATGCTGCCCCGTCTCACCGGGAGAGGACAAGCCATGTCTCGATTAGGGGGAGGGATTGGTACCCGTGGGCCCGGAGAAACCAAGCTAGAAACAGAACGACGGGCGATCTCTTCACGCATTGCTCGACTCCAAAAAGAAGTAGATCAACTGCAATCCCATCGATCGCGCCTCCGTCAACGCCGTCAACACCAAGAAGTCCCCACGATCGCCCTAGTTGGTTACACCAATGCCGGAAAATCTACCCTCTTAAACACTCTGACTAATGCTGAGGTATACACCGCCGATCAACTTTTTGCCACCCTCGATCCCACCACCCGCAGATTAGTGATCCCGGATCCCCTCACGGACGAACTCCAAGAGATTCTGGTGACAGATACCGTAGGTTTTATTCACCAACTCCCCCCAGCCCTAGTAAATTCCTTCCGGGCGACCCTAGAAGAAGTCACGGAGGCAGATGGATTAATTCATTTGGTTGATCTTTCTCATCCCGCTTGGCAGAGTCATATTCGATCGGTCATGAAAATTCTTGCAGAAATGCCCACAGCTCCGGGCCCAATCCTGTTGGTATTTAACAAAATCGATCAAGTCAGTGCCGAACACCTCTTAGTCGCCAGAGAAGAGTTTCCCCAAGCCTTCTACATTTCTGCCAGCCAGCGCCTGGGCTTAGAAACCCTCCGCCAAAAGTTAGGGCAGCTAGTTCACTACGCCATTAATTAGATTTAACTCTAGTCATCAAATCCATTAATTTAATTCATTCAAATTTATATCTATGGCTCAAAAAGCCGATGTCGGCGGCAAAAGATTAATTAGTCTGGCTCCAGATGCTTGGTTACAGTGGGTAACTGGTTTATCTGGGATTACTTCTCTGGAGTTTCTTTCAGCAGATTTCCAGTGGATTAGTCGAGAGGGTGATGTCCTCCAAAAAGCCTTGGTTCCCGACTACGGAGAATTTCTGGTATTGACCGAGTTACAGATCAGGTTCGATCGACACATGCCTCGGCGAATGCGGGTATATGCAGCCCTTGCCGAAGAACGCTATGGACTCCTGACCTACCCCGTTCTTGTCAATGTGCTGCCGCCCCCTAGAAATGCTTCCCCTCCCAAAGCCTACCAGTCAGAACTATTCGGATTACAGGCAAGACAAGATTACCGAGTCATCAACCTTTGGGAAATAGATGCGGAACTAGTCCTTCAGCAACCTCTACCAACATTGTTACCCTTTGTGCCAATTTTACAGGGCGGAGGGCAACCAGTCAAACTAGCAAGAGCAGTCCAACTACTCCGCAATCAAGACCAACTAAGGGATTTAGAGCCTTTATTGGCATTCTTTGCTGGTTTTGTGCTAGAAACACAGGTAATTCAAGAAATCATGAGGTGGGATATGGAAATACTCAGAGAGTCGCCTTGGTACAATCAATTAATTGAAGAAGGATTACAAAAAGGCATACAACAGGGTTTACAACAGGGTTTACAACAGGGTTTACAACAAGGTGAACTGGCTATTATCAATCGGCAACTAGAAAAGCTCTTGGGTACAGTCAGTTTAGAAAATAAGCGGCGGCTAGAACGACTATCTTCGGCACAGTTGGAAGATTTGGGTGATAGCATTCTAGAGTTTAGGAGTCTTAATGATTTGGAGTCTTGGTTAAATCAGCGATCGATCCCTAACTAAACCTATATTTCTTAATTTCCACAGTATTTCTACAGTTGTTGAGCAATTATTAAATTGAGTAATTAATCAGAAAGTTATTCAACGACATGAGCATAAACTGAGCAACACAAATTAAATTTTCTAAAATTTTCTAATATCTGCTGATGAAGGCTACCTCTTCTAGTAAGATATTGGCAACCGCCTAATGTGTTTTTTATGACTTGAGGATTAGTTCAAAGTTAGTTCAAAGTTAGTAAGGTCAACTAGGTGGTTGAAACAATAGAGACCTAAGTGTGGTGTGGTGTGGAACTGAAATCTTTCTCTCCGTCATTCTTTCCCTTGACTGGAAAAAAGTTGCTACGATTAGTGACGGTGGCGATCGCCCTAGTGGCTCTTCTCTTGGATACTATTGCTGATAGGGCTTTCAACCTATCAATGCTGATGCCCATTATAGCTTGTACTGCCATCGCTGGCTCCCTAGGCTATGGGGTGATTCCCTTGCTCCAAAAATTAAAAGCTGGACAGATAATTCGGGAAGATGGCCCCCAGTCCCATCATCAAAAGGCTGGAACCCCGACCATGGGCGGGATATTTTTTGTCCCGGTGGCTTTGGGAATTAGTTGTCTGTGGGCTGGGTTGAATCTAGGCTTTGCAAGTTTCCAGTCTTTGCTACCTGTAGTCTTAGTTACCCTGAGCTATGGAGCGATCGGTTGGTTAGATGATTGGCAAATTCTACGCCAGAAATCAAACAAAGGTATTTCTCCCAAAATGAAACTAGGGCTACAGATTGCCTGTGCTGTAGTTTTTTGTCTCTGGTTAGCCGGGCATCAACCGCCGGGACTCACAAATATCCAGTTACCCTTGGGAATGATATTACCTCTAGGATTATTATTTTTTCCCCTCGCAGTTTTTGTGATGGTAGCCGAAAGTAATGCGACCAATTTAACCGATGGAGTCGATGGTTTAGCAGCAGGGACTGGGGCGATCGCCTTTCTTGGTTTAGGGGCAGTAGTAGCATCTACTCATCCAGAATTAATGATTTTTTGTGCCTGTTTCAGTGGCAGTTGTCTTGGTTTCCTTATCCATAACCGCAATAAAGCCAAGGTATTTATGGGGGATACAGGTTCCTTGGCGATCGGCGGAGCCTTAGCAGCAGTGGGTATTTATTCTGGTCAGTTGTGGGCGTTATTTGTCTTAAGTGGTCTATTTTTTGTGGAATCTCTCTCCGTGATCGCCCAAGTCGGCTATTACAAGGCTACGAAAAATAAAGAAGGTGTAGGTAAGCGTCTCCTGAAAATGGCTCCTCTACATCATCATCTAGAATTAAGTGGTTGGCGAGAAACTCAAGTAGTTGCCTTTTTCTACCTGTTAAGCGGGGTTCTAGCCTTTCTAGTTATGTAGTCTACAAAAATAAGATCATCAGTGTACAAGAATTAAGATTATTAATGTACAAGAACAAGATTATGACTACATTTCGTATCGGCGTAGCCGGGCCAGTGGGTTCTGGCAAAACTGCCCTAGTTGATGCTCTATGCAAAGCTCTGCGGGATAGTTATCAATTAGCAGTAGTAACAAATGATATCTATACCCAAGAAGATGCCCAATTTTTAGTCAGGAGTGAGGCTCTAAGTAGCGATCGCATCCTCGGTGTCGAAACTGGCGGCTGTCCCCACACAGCAATTCGAGAAGATGCCTCGATGAACATGGCGGCGATCGCCAAACTAGAGCGGCAGTTTCCAGACTTAGATTTAGTTTTTCTCGAAAGTGGTGGTGATAATTTAGCAGCAACCTTCAGCCCCGAATTAGTCGATCTCACCCTCTACGTTATTGATGTGGCAGCAGGGGACAAAATTCCCCGCAAAGGTGGCCCCGGAATCACCAAATCAGATTTACTAGTCATCAATAAAATCGACCTCGCCCCCCTAGTTGGAGCCAGTCTAGAAGTAATGGCAAGGGATGCAGCAAAAATGCGAGGAACTAAGCCGTTTATTTTTACTAATCTGAAAACCAAGCAGGGTTTAGCCGAGGTTATTGAGTTTGTGAAAATTAATGTGGGAAGTTTGGAAATGCTTCATCCAGCTTAGATTTTAGAGGATGTCTGAGAGGTCTATCGAAGGGGCGCAAGGCCTTGTGCCCTTACCCAATTTTTTATATGGCGGGCAGCAAACTCAGGGCAAATTGACTGTGGAGTTGTACCGATCGCACCCCATCAGATAGCAACTGAGTTAAAATTTTGCGCCCCGCAACTTCTCCCAACTGTCCCAAGGATGCAGCGATCGCCTGTCGAATTTCCACATTAGTAGTCGCCGGATGGTTAGAAGTTAGAAGTTGTCCCAACAAATCACAAGCCCTAAGTTTATCAACTTCCACTCTGCCAAGAATCGTCACGATTTCTAGCCATAAATGCGGTGAGCCATGATCTAAGCCCCACTGCAAATAGTCCAAGGTGGTGGGTTGCTGGATCCAGCCCAGTTGCCGGAGAATTTCAAGCTGGAGATCAAGAGACGAGGGTTCCGTTAATAAAAATTCCCCTAATATCTTAACGGCTGCCTCAGTGTTAACTCGGCGGAGAGCGATCGCCGCTTGCTGGGCAACTTCTAGACTTGCATCTGCTAATCGAGGAGCCAGAAGTTTTACTAAGTCATCTTTGGTAAATTCATCTTCAGCAACAAGAATCGGTGTCCGACTAGCTAATAGACCAAGCCCGATAGTTGCTTCTCGGCGGACAGGGACGGCGGGGTCAGTCAATCCCTGAATAAAAGCTGGAATGATCTCTGGGGACTCGTAGCTATGGAGAGCAGCGATCGCCATACTCCTCACTGTTGCCTCGGCATCTGTAACTACGCTTAATAGGGGAGCTACTACCTTTTCACTGTAAATTTGGCTGAGAGCTTGCACTGCTAAGGGACGGGTAGAGGGCTGGGAGAGCTTGGCGGTGAGAGCCGGAATGGTTTGCTCCCCAAAGTAGGCTAGGGATTTGGTAGCGATCGCCCGGAGTTCTTCTTCCGGTGTTGCCAACAGATCTACCAATAAATCAATAGAATGGGGATGATTAATTTCCCCCAAAATTCGAGTTGCGAACCAACGTAGCTCCTGCTCTGGATGATCTAAAAAATCTGTGAGGGGGACGATCGCCTCGAACCCAAATTTGGGGATTTCCTTTGCAGCCTCCCAGCGCTGCTGAAAGTTTCCTTCCCGGAGCTTTTCTAGGGACGAGTCTAGGGATAGGGGCATAATGATAGACATTTTCAATCGCCTGGTTTCATTCTCATTCATTTTTGCCAAGACTCCTAAACTTTAGTAATTACTCAGAATTATCCCAGCAATTTCACTCCAATTTCACTCCAATTTCACTCCAATTTCTCCTAGTCTTCTGGCAAAATCCACACTGGAGGGGCTGTCATTTTTTTACGCAGAGATTCTGCTGCGATTTCGTGCATCTGGTCTAGGGAAAGGTCTTTAATGAAATTAGAAGCCGCCGCCGCATACTCTTTATGAGGACACTTTTCTCCCAATACACAACCATTGACACAGGCAGTAGCACAATCGATCGTTACTTCCATGACTTCTCTCCTTCTTCTCTTTAATTTAGCCTTAATCTAGCAGTTTTAACAATGAATACTCAATATGGCAATCCACTCTAGTAATCAACTAATTGACACTCACAAACTTAATTATGGTTACTATTTTATTTAATATATTTACTATTTTAAGATTTTAGATGTTAAAAAATTAGCCGAAACAAAACTCAGGCAAAGGATCGGAAAATAAAAAGGGCAATCCGTGAACTGCCCCCTACTAACTTGAACTATTGTTGCTACACAGGACGTAGACGGGTCGCTGTGAGTCGGAAAGGACCGCTGCCCGTAGGACCAAAAGCCCTGACTCGGACAATATATCTTCCAGTTTCTTTGATTCTGACAAACAATAGGGAATTGGTTGTACCGTCTGGACCGTCATCATTCTGCCCGATCGTTGTGCCATCCCCAGACATCAGAATCAGCACCGTATCAAAGCTCTCAGAACTTAAATCGATCGCCACTTGATCACCACTGGTCAGATTGACAATATAGTCTCTGGCAAATCCACTTTCTCCCGTCGGAATATCTTGGTCTGACAAAGTATCAGTAACTTCCACACCGGGGTTCATCGGAATAGGGTTGTATACTCTAGTCTGAGCCGCTGCTATTTCTGCTGTGGCGGTAATCATAAAAAAAGCTGCGGGGACGAATAGGATTTTCCGGCAGTGGGAGAGAAAGCCTTTAGTCATGTTAATTTTTATCCGTTGGATTTGTATGTTTTGGGTGTGAAGAATGTCCCCATAAATCATAACTATTTTCTGGTGTAGTGTCTCTATATCATGATGTTTTTAGAGTTTTTGGGCAGTTGTTATGAGGCGATCGCCATTTCCAGACTTTTTTCTAGACGTTTATTGACTTCAGCCCAATTAATGACATTCCACCAAGCATTGAGATAATCTCCCCGCAGATTTTGGTATTTCAAATAGTAGGCATGTTCCCACAAATCATTGCCGAGAATTGGGAAATCTCCGGTCATGAAGGGGCTATCTTGATTGGCGGTACTAGTCACTTCTAGCTTGCCTGCCTTGGTGAGAACCAACCATGCCCAACCACTCCCAAAACGCTTTAACCCTGCATCATTAAATTGTTGCTTGAGAACAGCAAAACTCCCAAAATTTTCGTTAATTGCCGTAGCAATATTTCCTGTAGGTGCGCCGCCGCCCTTGGGAGTCATAATTTCCCAGAACATACTATGGTTGACGTGACCACCACCATTGTTTTGGACGATCGAGCGGATATCTTCAGGGATGCTATCGAGGTTTTTTAGGAGAGCGATCGCACTCTGGTTGACTAGCTGGGGATGGCGACCAATGGCAGCATTCAGGTTATTCACATAGGCAGCGTGGTGGCGATCGTGATGAAAACGCATGGTGTCGGCATCGATATAAGGCTCTAGGGCAGCATAATCGTAGGGCAGGGGCGGCAGACTAAAGGGGCCAGAGCTATTGCTAGAAATTCCTTGGGCAAAAGCTTTGGGGCTAGCCAAAATTGTAGCGGCGGTGGTAGCAGTAGTGGCGATCGAAGCAGTTACGGTCGTAGTTCCCAGCAATTTTAGAAAATGGCGACGGTTTAAGTTCATAGTTTTAAAATTATAGTTTTCAAGTCTTTCAAGTCATAGTTTAAGGAATTAGAAAATTGGGTCTGCTAGCTTGGGTAGTTTCTAAAAATTGTTGGAGGGCTTGCCAGTTGTCTGTTTTGATCAAGTTTATAACTTTCTCCAGACTTTGTTGATACTGAGCCAAACTATCTAGGACAGCTTCTTGATTATATTGTGCCATCATTAATCCCAGTTCAGGATTGCCGCCCCCCACTCGACTAGTATCTCGAAACCCGGAACTCGCTAAGTTCTGCGCTAAACTAAGAATGCTGCTATGGGATTCCCTAGCACAGGTATCGATGAGGCTGGCACTAATCATTACTGGGAGGTGAGAAATTAGGCTAACTGCTCGATCGTGTTCTTGGGGAGAGGCAAAATAGAGATTCACGCCTAGCGATCGAACCAAATTTGCCACCAACTCCACAGCATCCACGGGCGTACTATCCACCACGGTTAAAACGTAGGGAGCCTTGGTAAATAGACCCGCTTGAGCAGCTAAAATTCCCTGAGAGGCAGTCCCCGCCATCGGATGTCCTCCCACAAACCGAGACCACAGAGGTAAAACTTCTTGGAGGATTTGTTCTTTTACAGAACCCACATCTGTCAAGACGGTTTCTGGGGTCAAGTAGGGAATTAACGCCCGGACTGTCGGGGTGATGGCAGCAATGGGTGTGCAGATAAAAATCACTTCTGCTGCTTGGAGTAGGGATAAGTTTTCACCAGCTTGATCGACTGCTCCCTTTTTTAGGGCTTGGTCGCAGGTAGAGGACGATCGAGACACGCCCAAAACTTTTACACCCCGGTGGCGGAGATCGATCCCCAAGGAACCCCCGATTAACCCTAAGCCGACAATTCCTACGGTTTTCGTTGTTAAATCTGTTGTCAAATCTGCTGCCAACTTTGTTGTTACCATCTCGCCTTCCATGTTTGCTTCTATCTTGGTGTCCATCTCGATCAACTCCAGCCTCAAATTATTTATCTAGTGCATCTACTACATTTAGCTGATTTACCGAATTTAATTAACTATTTTGTTTACTTTCTACTCATTTAACTAACTAGCTGTTTAACTAAATTAATATCTGATTACCTGTTAAATCGATCGTCTAGCCAACCTCTAGCCAGCACATTTACCGTTTTAACCAACTCTAGCCAGGGCATCTACCATTTATCTACCAGTTTCTCAATCATCCTTCCCAATCATCTGCCCTTAAATTTTGCAAACCGCTAATCTACCAACCTATGGATGTCACCGAAATAATTGATCTGTATGCCGCCGGGACTAGGGATTTCTCCTCCCTCATGCTCATTGAAGCCAACCTCAGTAGCATTAACCTCAGTGGCTGCGACCTCAGCAAGGCCAACCTTAGTGTCGCCAACCTCAGTGGAGCCAACCTCAGTGGAGCCAACCTCACCAAGGCAAAGTTAAATGTCGCCCGTTTGAGTGGAGCCAACCTTACCAAGGCAAAGCTGAATGGCGCAACCCTAAATGTGGCAAATCTAATCCGGGCTGACTTTGCAGGGGCAGAATTAATTGGAACTTCCCTGATTCGAGCAGAGTTAATTCGGGCAGAATTGAGCAAAGCCAACATGAGAGCGGCTAATTTGAATGGGGCGGATCTGCGGGAAGCCACTCTGCGTCAAGCCAACCTCACCCGTGCCAACCTCAGCGAAGCCAATCTCCGGGGTGCTTCCCTCACTGGGGCAATCCTTGAGCAGTCTAACTTCAATGGTTCTGATCTCAGCCGGAGTGATCTAAGCGGGGCAAATCTCCGAGAAGCAGAACTGCGGCAGACAAATCTTAGTAAAGCGAACCTGAGTGGAGCCGACCTGAGTGGAGCGAACCTCCGGTGGGCAGACTTGAGTGGAGCGAATTTAAGCTGGGCAGACTTGAGTGAGGCAAAGTTGAGTGGGGCAAACCTCGTGGGAGCAGATTTGAGCAATGCCAATTTATTAAATACTAGTTTGGTTCATGCGGATTTAACTCAGGCGAACTTGATCCGGGCCGACTGGATTGGGGCAGATTTAACCGGAGCGAACTTAACCGGGGCAAAATTATTTGCTGTGTCTCGTTTTGGCTTGAAAACCGATGGCATGATTGCGGATTGGATAGATTTGAGTCCTGACGGCGATCGATCAGAGATCCAGCGCTTTGAAACCGATGATCCCCGGAAATTCTTCAATCAGACTATGCCCAAGGTGAAAATCCTTGTGGATGCGCCCCTCACCCTCGATGCCAACCTGCTGCTGTTGTCTGCCTACCAACAACTATCCAGCAAAAAATACCTCCGCTTGGGGGAAGCTCCCAGTATTGAGGTGGGGGCAAGACGGACGACAATTACTTTTAATATTGATAACAATGAATATCTATTTATCCTTGGTTATATTGCCATTCTGCCTTTTCAAGATGCTGGCACTGCCCACGGTAACATTATGGCGATCGTCAAAGGGCTACAATCCCAAAATGTCGAATCCCTAAAAATCAGGGAACCCCAGAGAATTCGAGAATTAATTGAAACCGTCCGCCGGACTATTCACGAGGTCGCTGCCCACAACCTTGCCATTTCTATTCCCCTAGAGGTGCAAGAAAACAACTTTTTTAGTTCTCCGACCCAGTTGATCCTTACCAATTCCAACGACCAATCCTTGAGTATCTTTCATCATCCCGGCTTTGGTAAAAAATTACTCCTCCAAAAAGGATCTAGCTATCTGAAGAATCTTTCTAGCCAAGAGGTAAATCTTCCTTCGCTCTCAGCGATCGTGGAGTTTATTCAGGAATTTGATTAGGAGTTATGGGAGAGATTTAGAGATTTAATGCTGCTGCAAAAAATTAATAATTTCTGCCTCTGTAGGTTGGGGAGCGATCGCCCCTTTCCCCATCACCGTCAGAGCCGCCATCGCACTGCCATACCTTAACATCTTTATTAGTTGTTGTTCCTCAGCCACAGCCTCTAGTCCTTGTTCACAAAGTTGGTGAAGAAATCCCACTAGAAAGGCATCTCCAGCCCCAGTAGTATCTACCACATCCACAGGAAACGCTGGTAAATGCCCCCGATGGGAGCCGAAGAGATATTCACAACCTTGGGAGCCTTTGGTTAGCAAAATGCCCCGGACTGAAGGTAAATCCAAAGAAATTACATCTAATTCATCGGTATCAAACAGCCATAAAGCCTCTTCTTCTGTGAGTTTGAGGATACTAACCACTGGCAAAATTCCTTGGATCATGGGGCGGGCTGCTTCTGGATAAGCCCAAAACATCGGTCGCCAGTTGACATCTAAAATTACTCGCTTTTGATGCTCCAAACAATGATTGATCGCCCATTGCACCGCAGTTCTTGTATCCCAGGAGGCTAAACCAAGGGAACCAATTACTAAGTAATCAGCATTGGCAATCAGATCGCCGGGTAAATCTTGTTTTTGGAGGTGAGCATCGGCAAAATTGGTTGGGGAAATGGGGGTAGAATCTGTGCTAAATCCGGCAAAGGTACGATTGCCCGACCCATCCCTGAGGATATACACCGGACGGGTAGGGTGTTTCTCCGAGCGTTGGATCCCTGTTACCACCACCCCTCGTTCTTCTAGCACTGTGACTAATTTGTCCCCTTCTGGATCATTCCCCAAAGCTCCGAT